>DTRM01000001.1 GCA_012965975.1 Chromatiaceae bacterium
GGCAGACAAGGGGCTATTTCGAGCTGTTCATTTGCCATTAAGACGGTAATATAAGCTTTACCCTTGTCTTTTCTGTTTCCTTGAGGCTTTTCTATGGCGAGTCAAAGCATCACATCTGGCGGTGTCGGCCTGCGATTTCTGTTTGCGGCCCTACTGGTTTTCGGTAGTTATAACCCGGAAGGTTACTCATACTACGATTGGGCCATTGCCCAGTTGCCGGTATTTGATGTGTTGAAGGGCTTCGTTGGCATGGTGCTTCTTATTGGCTGGACCATTTATCTTCGCGCCACGTTGAGATCTCTGGGGGCCTTCGGGCTGGTTTTGGCCGCCGGGTTTTTTGGCACCCTGTTGTGGCTGATCGTTGATTGGGGCTTGGTTCCAGCAGACAGTGTTCGAGCCATCACTTATTTGGTGCTGGTGGCGTGCTGTGGTGTATTGACTGCGGGTATTTCCTGGTCACATATTCGTCGTCGGGTCAGTGGTCAGAGTGACATGGATGATGTTGATGACTAATGCTCATCGCGCAGGATATCCAGTTTAGCTGCGCAGGTGTCTTTCTAATTGATTTCGTAACGTATCAACCTGTGTGGGTGTGTAGGGTTGCTTATTTGATGCGCCCCATACCACGTTAGGCCAGCAGTAGTCCGTTTCGCTGCGACCAATGATATGGATGTGGAGTTGGCGCACTATATTTCCTATTGCGCCGATATTGAGTTTATCTATCTCAAATTCGGTTCGTACAAACTCGGCAATCTGATTAATCTCCTTGAGTACCGCCTGTTGATCGTCGATGGACAAGTCGATCAGTTCGGTATGGTTTGTGCGTGGAACCAATATAAACCAAGGTACTAATTGATTATCCATCAGCAGAACCTCACTGTGCGCCAGTGACGTGAGTCGGTGGCAATCGTTTGCCAGTGCTGGATCAAGGCTAAACTGTGAGTGTGTCATTTCAAGTCGTGATGATAATGCGCAGTGCATCGAGCATAGGCGTTGCCGTTTTGATGCTCTGATGTAGCGCACGACTCTCGGCGTTGAAGAAATCGATTTCGTCCTTACGCACAGTCGGGTTTACGTTCGCCAGCGCGGTGAGGCGCGCCACTTCCTCCTTTAACATATGATCAATGCCCTGTGCGGATTGTTGTATCCGCTCAGGTGCGAGTCGCTTGGCCAGCGCATCACAATGTTTAGTCATGTTGCGTATAGAGGCTTCCTTTAACTTTATGATTTCGCGTGCGGTTTGCGCATCGACGGGTTCTGAATTAATGGCGATGACGCGCGTTTCCAACGAGTGCTGGTTTTGTTGTTCGTCCAGTACTAGGCGAATGATGGCCGGTGGCAATTGTCGACGTCGATGTGCCGCATTTTCCGTCGAGGTGACGGTGTAGATCGCCTCGACGAGTAGCGTGCCAGCCTTGATCGGCGTATTGGCCATAGAGATAACAGAGGTGTTGCCGAATTCCCCGCTGACGATCAGGTCCAACGCATTGCGTACCAAGGGGTGATCCCAAGTCAGAAAATGGATGTCTTCATTACCGAGCGCGACCTCCCGAGAATAGGTTATGGTCATGCCGTCATCGTACAAGCCGGGTAGCGGGCAGACCATATGATCGCCGGGGCGAATTACGATGCAATCCAGACTGTGTGGCTCGCTTTCGACGCCGACACTTTCATATACTGATTCCATGAATGCTGCTAATTCGCGAAGCTGTGCATCGGCAACGGTTTGCTGACAGAGTGCCGCAGCGATCGCGGGGCGGCAGGAATTGTATTCCAGCAAGCGGTCGCGTCCGCGGTGCAGGGTGTTGTTGATTTCTTCTCGCAGCTTACTGCTGCGTGCGATCAGGGCATCCACCGCGTTGCTATTGTGAGGGTTGCGAAGCGACGTATCCAGTTCGCCAGTGACCTGCGAATAGACTTTATGTGCGGCCGGACAGGTTTTCTCGAATGCGTCCAGAGCCTCGTGATACCAGCGATACAACACGGACTGATCACTGCCGATGATATAGGGTACATGGATGCGGATGGTCTGCGTCTGTCCGATACGATCAAGGCGACCAATGCGTTGCTCCAGCAGATCCGGATTGATTGGCAGGTCAAACATGACCAGATGATGGGCAAACTGAAAGTTGCGCCCCTCGCTGCCAATCTCGGAGCAGATCAATGTCTGGCTGCCATAGTCAGGATCAGAGAAAAACGCGGCGGCCCGATCCCGTTCGATCAGGCTAAGCCCTTCATGAAAGGCGCTGGTGTGGATGCCTGCATCGACTCGGAGGGCCTCAACCAAAGCCATCGCCGTTTCTGCGAGCGAGGTAATCACCAACACTTTTTCGGGCTTTAGGTCACGCAGAAAATCCATCAGCCACTGACTACGTCGGTCAAAGTCCGATTCGTCACCGTCCGCGGCACGTAGGCCATACCCATGCAGTTGTCGTTTCGGAAAACCGCTAATGGCGGCGCGCGTATTGCGAAACAGCACGCGGCCGGTTCCGTGGCGGTCGAGCAGATGATCAACCAGATCATTTCTTGCCTGCTCAGCGATAGCGACATCGGTCGAGCGGAGCGCGGTTAGCAACTCCGCATTATCCTGTTCAGCCAGTGTGGTGTTAATCAGGCGATGTTGTGGTTCGGTCAAGGGTTTCCCATGCAGCAAGGCTTCAATCACATCCGCCAGCGGAGCGAAGGCTTTTTCTTCGTCAACAAAACGTGTATAGCTGGAAAACCGGTCGGGATCGAGCAGACGCAGGCGAGCAAAATGGCTTTCGCGCCCCAATTGTTCCGGCGTAGCAGTGAGCAACAGCACGCCAGGTGTGATGGTAGCCAGTTGACTGATCAGGTCGTATTCAATGGAGGCGGAGCCATCATTGTCCCACCGCAAGTGATGGGCTTCATCGACCACCATTAGGTCCCAGTCGGCCTGCAGGCAGTGGGCAAAGTGGTCCGGATTTTCGGTCAGAAACTCGAGGCTGCATAAAATCAGTTGATCTTCAAAGAACGGATTGTTCTCGTTGGACGCTGAATCGTTGGGTGCTTGTTGGCAGCGATGCTCATCGTATATATGGAACAGCAGGTTAAAACGTCGGAGCATTTCTACCAACCACTGCAAAATCAGATTTTGAGGCACCACGATCAGGACTCTCTGCACGCGTTCACTCAGTAGTTGGTGGTGCAGAATCAGCCCCGCTTCGATGGTTTTTCCCAAGCCTACTTCATCGGCCAGTAACACGCGGGGCGCGTAGCGTTTCGCGACTTCATTGGCGATGTAGAGTTGATGGGGGATCAGGCTGGTTCGACAGCCACCGAGGCCGCAGGTGGTTGATCGCGCCAGTTGATTCAGATGTCCAAGTGCATCACTACGCAGCGTAAACCACGGGTCTTTGTCAATCTGGCCGCTAAAAAGACGATCAGTGGGTCGGCTAAGCTGAATGTGATGGTCAAGATCACCCTCCGGAATCGCGGTGACGGTACCGCGTTCATCGATGCCGTGATAGGTCAACAGATGCTCATGTTCCACCACATCTTTGATACGAACGCGCACACCGTCATGGCTGAGGATGTCATCTCCGGGGGAAAAACGTACTCGGGTTAGTGGCGCACTTTGTTTGGCGTAGGTTCGGGTTTCACCGGTGGCGAGAAAGACGATATCAACCGTGCGCAGATCGGCCTTCACCACGGTGCCGAGTCCCATTGGTAATTCGGCCTCGCTAATCCAGCGTTGACCCTGAATAAAATCCTGCATGGTGTTTCCCGAGAGTGATATCGGGAGTCATCATAGTGGAACCACTGGGGGTGAGTCGAATAGCTAGGGTGTAACTTCGATGACCAGATACATATCGGGATGAATCGCGCACTCAACCTCGACCGTGCCAGAGGCATCGAACGTAACCGATGGCGACTCGCCCTGACCATAGGTACCGAGATCAAAGAATTTAGTCATCGACAGGCTAAAAACATTGTGAAAATACGGATCACTGTTTGGAAACGTGATGGTATCGCCGACCTTGATCGTGATTTCTTCGGCACTGAACGTCTTGTCTTGCTGATTGATTGTATGAGTTTCAGCCACAGCGAGGGGTGCGACCAGCAGCGCGACTAATCTCAGGCTGGTGCGGACCATTGATTTCATGGTTTTCGCTGCTTCCCTTTGGACATCCCAGACACGCATTAGTTTGGATAACGGTCCGCACTGGCGTCGCTTTACCCGCGGGGTTATTGGGTACAAAAAAAGGCATAGCGGTGTTTAAAATCCATTCAGGGCAGCGATGGCGCACTATTTGACGATGACCCTTCGGCACGCACGACGTTTGGTGTGTATGAGAATCAAGGCAATAGTGGAGTTCAGAACTATAGGCGGGAGCGATACTAAACGCGTGTAAAAGGTCGGTCAGGGTGAGGACGATCCATGTATACTGATAAAATACGTTGATCGTTTATCAAGTATTGCTATGTCCGTTACTGACACCGAACAAGCTGATTTTGGATGTTATGCCCCGTCGAGTTGGGCGAACTCGCTGCTAAAAATTACCCGCTCACTGTCTGCAACGGGGGTTCAGAAAAAACTGGCGTTTCTGTTACGCAAACCCGCGTTGAAGTCGATAAATGATGTAGTCGATATCGAAACCAATAGCCTGAGTCTGAGGCTTTATCCCCACCAAAACCTGTCAGATAAACGCCTGTTAAGCCTTCCCGATATGTTGGATGGGCCGGAACGAGAATACATCGCGGGCGAATTACCGCAGCACGCGGTGGTTATCGATATCGGCGCAAACATCGGCGGTTATAGCATGTTGTTAAAACAACAGCGCCCGGATTTTCGCATTCTCGCGGTCGAGCCCGATCCCCTGTTAGTCCAGCGTTTTACTTTTAATCAGGCCTTGAACCCGCTATTGCAGGACATTCGGCTTGAACCCTCTGCGATATCGGACCGGAACGGCACACTACTGCTCGATACCAGTGGCTCGAATAAAGGCGAGAATCACATTCTCGAGGATTCTGACGCGAGGGGTGATTCGGTGAGTCGTGTTGATGGACTAACGCTATACAGGCTGCAGCAGAAACACGATATTGTCATGGCTGACCTGATCAAGCTGGATATTGAGGGCCACGAGTACCCTGTGATGAAGAAGTTTTTCGAGGAAAGTCCACGAGAGTGTTGGCCCGAGTATTTGCAGATCGAACAATATCGTCAGGTGGAGTTGAATGAAACTGTCTCCCTGTGTCTGTCCCGTGGGTACGAAATAACCACGCGCAGCCGTATGAATGTGATTCTGAAGAAGACAGTTGTTTGACTCGTTCCAGCGGCTGCATTAGCGGGAATCTAACGGATTTTCTGGGGTTTCCTAGGTTGTGATAGGATGCTTGTGTTGGCCACACGGCCACCGGTTTCACTCAACATTGAAAGTGTCTAATGATCGTCATTTTGTCCGTCATAGTAGGTTTGGGTTTTGCCTGGTTTTGCGTAAAGTATCCATGGTGGCGCCCAGCGGTCGGTGACGCTCAGCCGCGAATTCTAATGTATCATATGGTGAGGGAGCCCATTCTGGGCGCAAAACTCAATGGTTTGCGAGTCTCGCCATCAGCCTTTGAGCGACAAATCGCGTGGCTTCAGCGCAATGGTTGGCGCTTCAGCTTTCTCTCGGAATTAATGAATTCCCCCTCGATCTCGAAACGCACCGTGGTTATTACCTTTGATGATGGGTTTGAGGACAATTATACGAACGCCTTGCCTGTGCTCAGGAAGTACGGCGCGAAAGCGACGCTGTTTTTGGTTGTGCAGAGGGAGAATAACGACTGGTCGGTGAAGAAAAAGGCCCATCATTCATCGGGTGAGGTCGTAGCGGAACCCAAATTGAGTGATGACCAAGTGCGCGAGATGATCGACAGTGGTTGTTTTGAGATCGGTGGACACAGCCTGAGTCACGCCGACTTCAGCAAGTTATCCAGTGAAGAAAAGCGCCATGAGATGGCCGAGGGAAGTCGTATTTTGCGTGAGCAGTTTGATGTTTCCGTCGATACCTACGCCTACCCGTTTGGAATCTATGACGCTGAAGATGTTGCCTTGGCGAAGGAGACGGGCCACGTGGCAGCCGTTACCACAGTGGAAGGCATTGATTCTGATGTGCATGTGAATCCCCATGAGTTGAAACGCGTGAAGGTGAGCGGACGCAAGAATTTTCTGTATTTTGTATTGAGCATGAGGATCGGGTTCCGTGCCCTTTGTGA
>DTRM01000002.1 GCA_012965975.1 Chromatiaceae bacterium
GGACATGACTTTCAATCTCTCTTGGTATCGATGGTCTAAAAAACACTCTATGCCTAAAAAACTAAATGTGGAGCTCATAACCGGAATTGAACCGGTGACCTCATCCTTACCAAGGATGCGCTCTACCGTCTGAGCTATATGAGCCAAACTTAACTCTATCGGCACCAACCCAGACTTCACTCCAAGTCAGAACCTGTCTGATGGAGCGGGTGATGGGAATCGAACCCACGTGTTCAGCTTGGAAGGCTGACGTTCTACCGTTGAACTACACCCGCTAAACCGATCTCAATTCTCTATTTTCGTCCTACACAAGTGGTGGAGGGGGGAGGATTCGAACCTCCGAAGGCTGAGCCGTCAGATTTACAGTCTGATCCCTTTGGCCACTCGGGAACCCCTCCGAAAACGCAATCCTACGATTTTCCTTTGATATCATGGCTCTGTCAATAGAGAACCCGATTATTAACGACTATGCAGGCGACCCATCACCGTCTGAAAATCACCGCGCACAATCCCCGGCCACTCGTCGACAGCCTCAGCAATCGCAATCTCCAGCAACTCCCGGTCAGGCTGGCCTGGCCGCCCCAGCACATAAGACGTCACTGCCGCCTGATTCCCCGGGTGCCCGATACCAATACGCAAGCGGGCAAACTCCTTGCTGCCCAAATGAGCGATGCTGTCACGCAGACCATTATGGCCACCATGACCGCCACCGCGCTTGAGGCGAACCGTGCCGGGGGATAAATCCAGATCATCATGCACCAGCAGTATCGCCTCGACCGGGACCCGAAAAAAACGGGCTAACGCACCGACCGATTGACCGCTATGGTTCATAAAGGTCGACGGCTTGAGCAAACGTACCGCCTCAGAACCCACCCCAACCGTGCAAACTTCGCCCAAAAAGCGGCTTTCATTACGAAATACCGCGCCTGCGTCGCGTGCAATGCGATCAACAAACCAAAACCCGACGTTATGTCGGGTTTCAGTGTATTCCGGCCCGGGATTACCCAAACCGGCGATCAACTGGACTGGCGTGGGATCCGGCACGCGAACCGCTCAGATCAGCCCGTTAAGTCTCAGCATCATCCCCATCGGCTTCAGCTTCACCCGTGGTTTCTTCCTCATCCTCGTCGCTACCGCCCTTCTTAGCGTACACCGCAGCCACCGCAAAATCATGATCGACGCCATGAGCCAGCGCCGTGATTTCAACACCTTTCGGCACCGAGATATCGGACAAATGCAGGCTTTCACCCAGATCCAGCATCGACATATCGATCTCAAGGAATTCTGGCAAGTCGGCGGGCAAACAGCTGATTTCAACATCCGATACCGGATGCGATACCACACCACCACCGAGCTTCACGCCCGGACAACCTTCTGCGCCCATAAAGTGCAGCGGTACGCGCATATGCAACTTCTCGGTACTGCTGACTCGCAGCAGATCCAAATGCAAAATCGTTGGCTTGCTAGGATGACGTTGCAGATCTTTCAGCACGGCTTTCTCGCCCTTGCCGTCCACTTTCACCATCAAGATATGAGAATAAAACGCCTCATTATCAAGGTGACGATTCAGCGAATTAGCCTCGACCTGAAGCGATCGTGGCTCTCCGCCACCCCCATAGATAACTGCTGGCACCATACCCGTACGACGCAGGCGGCGGCTCGCACCTTTCCCCAGATCCGTACGTATTTTCATGTCCAGCTCAAATGATTCAGCCATTTGTAAGCTCCTTACTGTATTTACTATTTACAAAATCAGCGACACCCGCGTCTGTTTGCGACCAACAGACATAAACGCGCGTCACCCTAACAATGTCAGTCCATAAACATGGAACTAACAGATTCTTCATTACTCACTCGACGCATGGTCTCGGCCAACATGCCGGCCACACTAAGCTGTCGGATCTTGGCACACTGCTGTGCATCTTCCCGCAGCGGAATGGTGTCCGTCACCACCAGCTCATCAAGCACCGAACCGCTGATGTTATCGATCGCGGAACCCGATAACACGGCATGCGTACAATAGGCCGAGACCCGCGTCGCGCCCTGCTCTTTCAATGCCTGAGCCGCGTGACACAAGGTGCCCGCCGTATCCACCAAGTCATCAACCATGACGCAACTGCGGCCTGCGACATCACCAATGATGTTCATCACCTTGGCTTCATTGGCACGTGGCCGACGTTTGTCGATAATCGCCAGATCCGCGTCATCTAGGCGCTTAGCCAGTGCTCGCGCTCGCACCACACCACCGACATCCGGCGATACCACCATCAAATCGGGGTACTTCTGCCGCCACACATCACCCAACAGAATCGGCGACGCATACACATTGTCGAGCGGCACATCAAAGAACCCCTGGATCTGATCCGAATGCAAATCCACGGTCAACACACGGTCAACACCCGCGGCCGAAATCATCTTCGCCACCAGCTTGGCGGTAATCGGCACGCGTGCCGAACGCATACGCCGATCCTGGCGTGCGTAGCCCAAATACGGTATCACCGTGGTAATCCGGTAAGCCGATGCGCGCCGCGCCGCATCGGCCAACACCAGCAACTCCATCAGGTTATCGTTGGTCGGCGCACTGGTGGGTTGCACGATAAAAACATCCTTACCGCGGACGTTCTCCTCGATATCCACCATCACCTCGCCGTCACTGAAACGGCCGATAACCACCTTGCCTAATGGCGAGTGCAAGTGGACGCAAATGCGCTCCGCCAAATTGCGATGCGCATTACCCGAAAATATAACCATGCCCCTGTGAGACACGCGTTGCCCTCTTTATACTCGTTGCCGGACAACTGGCCCGGATCAAAAATTCTGCCAAATAATGGCTGGGGTACCAGGGTTCGAACCTGGGATGCAGGGATCAAAACCCTGTGCCTTAACCGCTTGGCCATACCCCAATGTTGTCATAATCTGCCGCATCAGCCAGCGGTGAGCGGTTACACCCCCGGGCGATAAACCCCTGCCACGTCCCGGGCAGCCGACTCAGCATGTGTGCCGCTTCGCTTTGGCGATCAAACGCTGCAAATAAACAGCCACCCGTGCCGGTCAGACGCACATCGGTCGTCTCTGCCATCCATGCTGCCGCCGCAGCCACTTCCGGGTAACGCTCAAAAACCACCGCTTCGCAGTCATTATGCGATTCATCAGGGTTGAACTGACCTATTTTGAGCGGCTTGGAATTGCGTGTCAATTCAGAATCCTGAAAAACTCCAGCCGTCGACACCTCAGGACCCGGTTCGACCACCAAATACCATGGTTCAGGCAGATCGATCGGCGTCAGTTGCTCACCAATCCCCTCACCCCATGCGGCATAACCGCGCACAAATACCGGCACATCTGCGCCCAACACAGCGCCCAGCGCCGCCAACTCGTCGATTTCGAGTCCAACCTCCCACAATTCGTTTAGCGCCACCAGCGTGGTCGCGGCGTCCGAACTACCACCACCCAAACCACCTCCACAGGGCAATTGCTTGAGCAACGTGATCTCAACGCCTTGTTCTGTTTGTGCGTGATTCTGCAACAGTTGTGCCGCGCGGACCACCAGATCATGCGACTCTGACACGCCCGCGGGGCCTCCCCGACGCGAAATAACCCCATCACCCGAGAGTCGAAACTCCAATTCGTCGCCATAATCAAGAAACTGAAACACCGTTTGCAGGTTATGGTATCCATCGTCACGACGACCCAGAATGCGCAACATCAGGTTGAGCTTCGCCGGTGCCGGCCAGACGCGGGGTAATACCTTGCTCATAAACCCTGACATCCCGATGGTAAAGTCCGCCCTGATTCCACCTGAGCCCAGGATTCGAGTACCAGTTTCAAGCGAACCTCTGGCCCGTGGATCACCACCCGGGCTGGAAGATAGCCACCCTCCACCTCCTGAAAACGCAGGTACTGCACCCGCCAGTCCTGCCAGAGCACCGCCTCCGGCATACCCGTCGAGCTTCTTTGCAGCGCTATTTCGGGATTGTCCAGATGCTGCGCGAGAATCAGGTTACGCAGCTCAGGCAAGTCGATATCCAGCGAAAAATACCGCTGCATCAACTCTTTGGCAGATTGCATGATCAGCGGCGGTTGGCCTGCTTGGCGCAACAGAACCAGACCCGGGCGCACCCGCAACTCGGCGACCGCGGAGCCCAACGGCCCCAACACACACATCCCGCTAAGCTCGCCTTCATTCAGCCAAATAATATGCGCAGACCAGCCACTGTCGCCTTGCTGCAGAGCCATACGCCCGCGCAGCAACCACGGGGTCGAATCGGGCACCACTAACAGTTGGGCATTGGCAGGTACGGGTGGCAAGCCGCTACAGGCGGTCAAAGCAACCACCATGGGGGCTAACCAAAGAGATCTAAACCGCGCTGTGAAGGATGACTTGTCCTCCTGAGGAAGCACTCTTGGGGTGCGCCGGGATGACGAGGACGAACTACGGAGTGATGAGTTACGGGGTAACTTGAACCTGGCCTTGAATCTGATCGAGGATACGCTGAACGTCTTCGGCACCCGGATTAGCGAGCAGCGCCGCCTCAAGAATCCGGCGAGCCTCGTCGGAGTGTCCCAGTTGAAGCAATGCCTCGCCCAAGTGAGCGGCAATCTCAGAATCATCATTCAGTTCGTAGGCTTGGCGCAAATAACGCACAGATTCTTCATATTTGCCGAGACGATACTGTAACCAGCCCATACTATCCATCACTGCCGCACTTTCGGGGCTGATTTTCAGTGCCCGGGTAATATACTTCTCGGCCTCTTGAAAACGATCTGTCTTGTTTGCCAAGGTATAACCCAGTGCATTCAGTGCATCGGCGTGATCCGGGTGTTGCGACAATATCTCGTTCAAATCATGCTCAAGGATATCCAGCCGACCTACATCTTCACCCGCCAGTGCTCGCGCATACAGCAACGTGGTGTCACCCGGGTGCTGTTGCAACGCCCTCTCATACAGATCCACTACGTCGAGCGGCCTTCCGGCCTGTTTCAATAGTTCACCTTCGGCCAGAAACAGGCGTACCGCCAGACTCGCATTGGCCCGACGCAAATCTTGCAGCTGCTCCTGGGCCTCGGGCAGGCGCCCCAACTTGGCCAACAACCCGGCCGAACGAATCTGCGCCTCCAGTTGCTTGCCACTGCTGTCTACTTGCCTATACCAACTCAGAGCCTGCACCAGATTTTTGCGCATCTCTTCCAGCACACCTAAATGGAAGGCGGCTTCGATGCGCCGCGCCGGGCGCTCATACAACTGCGACAGATAGTCATGAGCCGCATCCAGATCGCCTATTTCCAGCGATAGCAGGCCCAGGGCGTACAACGCGTCAACATGCCCGGGGTCGCGCTGCAACAAGCCCTTGAATGCCTCGAACGCTGCATCGTGTTCGCCTTGTTTCACGAACACCTGGGCCAAACTCATGCGCAATACCACTTCGTCGGGGCGACGCTCAATCTCTGCGCGTAAAAATTCGACGGCTTCCCCATACCGCTTGTCGCCGGCCAAAACTCGCCCCCGCAACACGATGGCCTCGGTCCAGTCTGGGCGTAGCCGGATCGCCTGTTTCAAAGCGGGCTCCGAAACCGCGTAGTACTGAGCCGAGCTAGACAGCAACCCGAGTACATACCAAGACTCGGCGATCTCCGAATGCCGAGAAATCAAACGCTGGACCACCTCAATCGCCGACGCGCGATCATCTTCCTTGATCAACAAACGCCCAAGGCGCATGAACGCCTTATCTTGTCCCGCGGCAAACAACTCAATCATGCGGCTGAAATGCGACCCGGCCAGTTCCAGCTCTGCGGCGCGAAACTGCAACAACCCCGCCAGTTCGTGCGCATCCACGCTATTCGAATCTACTTCAGCCAGCAGTTCCGCTGCTCGTCGGGCCATATCATGATCTCGGGAATGCATCGCGATGCGCGCCGCGCGTGTTGCGATGCCCTTATCCTGAGACAGTTGGGCCGCAAACAAATACTGCCGTGCCGCAATATCAAACTTGCCCCGCTGACCCGCGATCTCGCCCGCCAACACGCCGTAGACTATGTCTTCACTTAACTGAGGCCGGGGACCCACAACAAGGGTTTCCTCCCTCTCTGTACTCACCAGCAGTGGCTGCTCAACCGTTTTTTCATCACCGATCATCGGAATATCAATGGCAGCCGGGGGCTGCGCGGCAAGTTTGATATTGCGGCACGGCAGTATTTGTTTG
>DTRM01000003.1 GCA_012965975.1 Chromatiaceae bacterium
TAGGAGACTACACGTTGGGACCTATTCGTAATGTATTGGCACTGATTGGATTGATCGCGTTGATCGCGGCTGGCACGGTGTTTATTCAGGGCAAGGCAATACTCGACAAGTTCGACCCCGGGGCGTTTGACGTCTATTTTGATATGTCGAAAAAATTGATTGAGACGCAAAATGGTGCTGAAGCCACGATCTGGAAAATAAAGGTCGAAGAGGGTTTGACGCCGGAAGAAGTCGAGCAGTCGATGAAGAATATAGCCAATGAGCTGAACATCAAAAATGTCGGAGAACTGCCTCTATCCAAGGAGGTGTCTGCACAGACGGGGGAGGACTATCGTTTTGTAAAAATCTTTATGTTCTGCAACGCAGTGACGGCTGCTCGGATGATGGATTACAGCGATGCGTTTTCGGCGTATCTCCCCTGTCGTATCACCTTGCTGGAAGATAAAACTGGCCAGCTTTGGTTGTACACCCTGAACATGGATATGATGATTCATGGGGGTGCACCGCTGCCAACGGCGTTGCGTACCGAGGCAATCGGGGTCAAGCAAATCTTGCTCGATATCATGAATCGCGCCGCTGAGGGTGACTTCTAGTCGTACGCCTTATACTGTAACTTACAGAATTAACAGGAGTTTTTTCTAGGGTTACGGGCCACGGAAATCTGAGTCGAAACCGTTAGTATATTACTCTATACTAACGGGTAACGTGTGCCCATAGTGGGCATGTTGGCGCCAACGGGGATCATAAGATGGCAGACGATAAACAGGACATGAACTCGCCCGAAACAGACACCGGTCTTAGTAGTGACCCCTACGATATCGCCGCCGCAGGTACTGCCCTGGCCATTGGTGCTGATTGCCTCGAACGCATGGCAGTGGCATTCGAAAGCAGTGCCAGGCGTTGGGAACTGATCGTATTCCCCGCCATGTTCGCCTTCATCATTTTGGCTGGATATGGTTTTTACCTGATCTATAGTCTGACCACCGACGTTGCTTATCTTACCCGCACGGTGGACCGGAATATCACTATTCTGGCATCGGAATTACAATCGATCTCCGGCAACGTGAGTTCGTTGAGTCTTGATATTCATCGGGTAGCCGGTCATATGGAGAATATGTCAGGTGACGTGTATGCAATTTCAACCCAGATTCAGACACTGGATCCGATGTTGAGTACCATGGACACCATGACTCGGTCGGTTCAGCAAATGAATGTGAGTACCCATCTGATACGGGGTGACATGTCACATTTGAATCATTCCATTGGTCGACCCATGAACATGATGAACAGCTTCTTCCCCTGGTAGTTTTGTATCCGTCTTGATGTCTCTATACACTTCCTGAATGGGAGTGTACCCGTTCTCCGATACCCTTAACTCGATCCAGTCTCTGGACGATGCGACCACTGTCGTTACAGTGAATCGTCGTCTCGCGCGTTCGTTGCGTGATCGTTACGACCAGACACAACTTGCGCAAGGCCGCGGGGTGTGGTCGTCGCTCGACGTGCTGCCGTGGGAGCAATGGATTCAACGTCTATGGCGCGATCTGGGTGTGGCCGGTCTATTGGTTGAGCCCCATCATCTGTTGAGTTTGATGCAAGAGCGCGTGCTGTGGGAACAGGTCGTGCGTGGATCACGCGTTGGCGAAGGGCTGTTACAGGTATCGACTGCCGCACGACAGGCTCAGGAAGCGTGGCGTTTGGCTCACGGTTGGCATTTGTCCATGTCGACCCGAGCGCATCCCCAGTCTCAGGATGTCGAGGCGTTTCACGCGTGGGCGCAGACGTTTACGCGACGATGCGCACAGCATCGCTGGCTTGATCAGTCACGTTTGGTCGACGTTGTCCGGTCTTCGTTGACGCACGCGGAGCACATTGTTCCAACACGTGTTTGTCTCGTCGGGTTTGATTCCTTGTCACCACAACAGGTCGATTTGCTCAACGCAATGGAGCTCATCGCGACGGTCACGACACTCGAGTTAACACCTTCCGCATCCACCGCCTGTCGAGTCGCCTGCGAATCAGTCAGCGATGAAATCATCACCGCGGCGGGTTGGATCGGCGCGCTTCTGACTGAGGATCCCGGCGCCAAGATTGGGGTTGTGGTGCCAGCGTTGGAGCACTACAAAGCCGATATACAACGCTCGTTCGACCATTTATTGTGTCCGCAACTAGGCCTCGGTGACAGTAGCGGAGAACGCCCCTACAATCTGTCGTTGGGACAGCCGCTGGGTGAGACATCGGTGATTGCAGTGGCGATGGCGTTGCTGGAATTTTCTTGCCATGAATTGCCCTTGTGCAAGATCAGCGCGGCGTTGCGCTCGGCGTACATTGGTGAATCAGCCGTTGAGGGGGTGCAGCGCAGCGAGGTGGATCGATTGCTGAGGCGAGCAGGTGAGGCATTGGCTGATCCCATCTGGGTTTTGTATCACATAGGATCTGATGCGCCGGCCGGTGATGTCGGCGATCGAGAGCGGGAAGTTTGTCCGCATTTGGGGAAGCGCTTGCGACAGTGGAATTCCACGCGCTTGGAGGCGGCTCGAATCGGCAAGCCATCGCACTGGGCGCGACATTTTTGCGCCTTGTTAACCGACATGGGATGGCCTGGCGAAAGAACGTTGGACAGTGCCGAATATCAGGCGGTTGAGGCGTGGAAAGAGGTGTTGGCGCAATTTTCATCGCTGGATTTAATGTTGCCGGAGGTCACGCGGGCAACGGCATTGCATCATCTTGGTCGCTTGGCACACGATACGCTGTTTCAGCCGGAGTCAGTTGCCGAATCCGTTCAGATCGTCGGGGCGCTTGAGGCCGTTGCACTCGACGTCGATCACCTGTGGGTGATGGGCATGCACGATCAGGCCTGGCCCATCGCATCGACGCCGAATCCGTTTTTGTCGCGCGCCGAACAACGCGAAGCGGGGGTTCCGGGCGCCTCACCCGAGGCTAATCTACGTTATTCACAGCAACTGACTCAGCAGTTATTGCGATTGGCTGATGAGGTCATCATCAGCTACCCGACGCGCGTTGATCACGATGAGGTGGAGGTGAGTCCATTGCTCGGTTCCTTGCCCGAAAAATCGCGATCACAGATCTCGCGGGCGCCGCTGTCAGATTATGCATCCGTTATTTATGCCCACGCTGGTTTGGAGCGGGTTTCGTCCGATCCGGGGCCCGCACTGGCGGGGCAGCCGGTACGCGGTGGTAGTGGGGTATTCAAGGCACAGAGCGCGTGTCCATTTCGAGGCTTTGCCGAGTTCCGGCTCAATGCACAGGCACCGGATCGTCTGAGTCAGGGGCTGGATCCGGCCGAACGCGGTCAGTTGTTGCATCGGGTAATGGAACGGGTCTGGCAGAACATAAAGTCGCACGCTGCGTTGCTGTCGTTGGCTGATCATTCCCTGCGACAAGTCATCGATGACGCGGTTAGCGCCTCGGTTGAGGAAGCTGCGCGGTACAAACCGAAGACGCTGAGGGGTGAGTTTCAGGCGCTTGAGCGGTCTCGACTCAGTACCCTAGTGGAGCGCTGGATGCAGATTGAGCGAGACCGTGCGCCGTTTACCGTCGAGTCGACCGAGGCCAAGCATCACCTGAGTATCGCCGGGCTTGAGGTCGATTGCCGGGTTGATCGCGTCGACGTACTTGACGACGGGCAACGCGTATTGATCGATTACAAGACTGGAAATGTCGCCCCCGGTGATTGGTTTGGCGAGCGCCCCTTTGATCCGCAGTTGCCCTTGTATGCGCTGCTTTACCCGGAGCGTTTGGTTGCATTGAGTTTTGCTCGACTGCAGCCACAAGACATTCGGTTTCAGGGTGTGTCGAATGACGCATTGGTGCTACCTGGTATCAAGGCCTTTGCCTCGACCCGAGAAGGCAAGGCAGTGGGTGACTGGAGCATTCAGCTACAGGCATGGCAGGCGTCGCTGGAAACGTTGGCACAAGAGTTTTGTGCCGGGAATGCTGAGGTTGTCCCCCAGCATTCAAAATCATGTGACCATTGTCCGCTGCCCGGTTTGTGTCGTATCGACGAAATGTCGATGCTTGACGGGGAATCAGCGTGAAGCACGATATTGTCGATGCAGATGCTCGGGCGCAGGCGTTGGATGTGACGCGTTCATGGATAGTCCAGGCACCCGCGGGTTCGGGTAAGACCGAACTACTGACGCAGCGCTATCTGGCGTTGTTGGCGCGTGTATCGCAGCCCGAAGATGTGCTCGCGATCACCTTCACACGCAAGGCGGCAGCGGAAATGCGCCGTAGAATCCTGAATGCGCTTGATTGCGCTCGGTCACAGCCTTGTCCAGCGCTTGCGCATCAGCGTCAAACCTGGGAGCTGGCTAAAAAGGTACTCGTACAGGATGACCGGTGCGAGTGGGCGCTGCGGGATTCGCCTTCGCGGCTGCGCATTCAGACCATCGACTCACTGTGTGCATCGCTGGTAAGACAGATGCCGGTAACGGCTGGCTTGGGTGCGGTGCCCGCAACAACCACGGAACCTGATCCGTTGTATCGCGAGGCGGCGCGGGCAACGCTGGTGCGCCTCGAGTCTGGTCACAACGGCTGCGCTTCTGTTCGGTGTCTGCTGGGGCATCTTGATAATAATGTGATGCGCACCGAGACCATGGTCGCATTGATGTTGGCCAAACGCGATCAGTGGTTGCGCCATGTCGCCGATCCCGGTGATTTTCGTATTGGGCGTGAGTCGCTCGAAGCCGTACTGCGATCCTTGGTGAAAGAAACCTTGCTGCAAGCGCGTTCGCTGCTCGTACAGTCTCCCTTTGTGGATTTGCTGGAGTCAGTGCAGTATGCAGCGAGGAATTGTCAGAAAGCCGATCAGGATTCGCCGATTCGACATTGTCTCGGTTTACGCGATTGGCCGGAGGCGGCGTATGAGGCGCTGCCCCAGTGGCAAGGGTTGGCGACATTGTTGTTGACGGACAAGGATCAGTGGCGCGCTACCGTTTCGGTGCAGGTTGGGTTTCCGGCGAAGACGGCGGGCAAGGATGCCGCACAGAAGCAAGAGTTTGACTTGCGCAAACAGGCATTCCTTGAGTTGCTCTCCGAGTTGCGCGGCAATGAGTCCATGCGTTTGGCTCTGGCTTCGATTCGACGGGTGCCAGCACCCTGTTATCAGGATGATCAGTGGCAGGTTCTGGAGGCATTATTTGAGGTATTACGGATCGCCGTCGCCGAACTCAAACTCATCTTTCAAGCCCAAGGTCAGGCAGATTTTTCCGAGGTCATGATGGCGTCGGTGGTGGCGCTGGGGCATCCGGATAATCCTTCTGATCTGGCATTGCAGCTGGATCATCGCATTCAACACTTATTGGTCGACGAGTTTCAGGATACCTCCATTACCCAGTTTGGTTTGTTTGAGAAATTGGTCGCCGGGTGGCAGTCTGACGATGGGCGAACCCTGTTTGTGGTCGGTGATCCGATGCAGTCGATCTATCGCTTTCGCGAGGCGGAGGTGGGCCTGTTTCTTCGCGCCAGACGCCATGGCATCGGCGATGTGCCATTGCACCCGCTGCAACTCAGTGTCAATTTTCGCGCCGTATCCGGGCTGGTCGACTGGTTTAATCAGACTTTTAAGCAGGTGTTTCCATCGACCGATAATATCACTACGGGCGCGATCCGTTATGCGATGGCCGATGCGCTTGGTCAGGATCAGGCGGATATCCAGATACATCCGTTCATCGGTGCTGATGGCGATCAGGAACCGGCTCGGGTGCTGGCCATTATTGATCGGATTCGCCATATTGAGCCGACCGCATCGATCGCAATTTTGGTGCGCAGTCGTACCCATTTGGTGCCCATAACCACGGCGATGGACGCGCACGGTGTGGAATGGCATGGGGTTGATATTGAGCGCTTGGCACAGCGATCCGTGGTCAGGGATTTACGTTCGTTGCTGCATGCGTTATTGAATCTTGATGATCGATTGAGCTGGTTGAGTATTTTGCGGGCACCGTGGTGTGGAATCGGTTTGGCGGATCTGTTGGCCATAACCACCAAAGCAGGTAACGGTGTACTGTGGAATGTGCTTGGGCATGGCGTCACGTGCGAGGGGTTGAGTCCACATGCGCGGGCAGCGTTGGCACGCTGTTCTCAGGA
>DTRM01000004.1:0-375 GCA_012965975.1 Chromatiaceae bacterium
TGCATGACAAATCGATCATACCGCCTTGTTTTTGGGTTTATTATCTTGATGGGCCTCTATTTTGAAGCGCCCATGGTGCTGTATGCGCTGATTGGACTTGCCCTGATCGAGGGCCGCACCAGTCTGTGCATCCCGCCGCTGGCGGGAGAAGGCTCACTGGGCCTACGTTGGCTAGGGTTCCGTCAGTGAATACCAGCGCGATAAATCTGCACACCAAAATTACCGGTATCGTATTTTGGGGTCTGGCACTGATCGGAATTATCGCCTGCGTGGTCTTGATGCAGATCGTCGAACCCGTGGTTACCGAACGTTATAATAAACATTTTTATGAGGCATCGGTACGTTCCGAGTTTCTGTTGCAGACCAATCCTGACT
>DTRM01000004.1:416-12428 GCA_012965975.1 Chromatiaceae bacterium
GTGCGCAAGGATACCGGCGTTGATGCGTTTGAAATATCCAGTGGGATGGATATCATTGTCATTGGCAAGATCCATCCTGAGGCTGGTAGTCGTTCCATTCTGATTCAATATGCCAACAATGAGGCGAGCCCGGAGAACCACGAACTGGTTGTTGTGATGTACCAGCCATCGGCTGCCGACACCTTGGCCAACATTCGTAAAAACGTAATTATGGGAATGGCTGCCCTGTTTTTTCTGTTTGGCATGGTGTTGCAAAAAATCTTGCGACGGATGCTCACCAATCCGTATGCTCGCATGATAAAGATTGCCAGTGGGTTCATTGATAACCCAGACGGACGCTTTGATGATAGCCGCGGCGACGAATTCGGATTTTTGGCCAGTTTCATCAACAAGGCATTGGACGATCTTGTGGCCAAACAGCACGAACTCGAGTCTGCTCTGACCCGAGCGGTAGATTCGGAACGCGCTCTGTTCG
This sequence comes from Chromatiaceae bacterium, assembly GCA_012965975.1. Classification (GTDB taxonomy): domain Bacteria; phylum Pseudomonadota; class Gammaproteobacteria; order DTRM01; family DTRM01; genus DTRM01. The sequence goes on from DTRM01000004.1 coordinate 892, forward strand.
CGGAAAAGGAACATGCGGAAGTCACTCTCAGTTCAATTGCAGATGCCGTGGTCACAACTGATGAAAACGGTGAGATAGCCTATGTTAACCCTGTCTCAGAGGCCCTTCTGGGTTGTGATCTGGCATCGATTCGTGGCAAGCGACTTAGTGATGTGGTTGACTTGTTCAGTGAAGAAACCGACCTGCTGGTGGACGACAGCTGCATCGAATGCATTCGCACCAACAGTATTGTCCGCGATCAAGGTACACAGCGATTGGTGCGCCGGGATGGAACCTATCTGGAGGTGCAGACTTCGGCTGCACCTTTAAGGGATGGTATCGGTGAGGTGATTGGTGCAGTGCTAGTGCTTCACGATGTGCATGAGGCACATGTGCTGGCACGCCAGTTGAGCTATCAGGCCAGTCACGATCCATTGACCAATCTGATCAATCGACGTGAGTTTGAAAATCAGATACACGACGTACTCGAAAGCTCGACCATGCGGGGCATTGGTTGTGCTTTGTGCTATCTGGACCTTGATCAGTTCAAAATTGTCAATGACACCTGCGGCCATATTGCTGGCGATGAACTGTTGCGTCAACTCACCCACCAACTCAGCACCATAATTCGAGATACTGATACGTTGGCACGCCTCGGTGGTGACGAATTCGGGGTATTGTTGCGCGGTTGCTCGACAGCGGATGCAACACGGATTGCCGACTCGATGTGTCAGTTGGTCAAAGAATTTCGCTTTGCCTGGGAAGACAAGTCGTTTGATATCGGGGTGAGTATTGGCTTGGTACCATTGCATGAGACGACCATGGATATGGTGGGGGCACTGAGCGCAGCGGATGTGGCTTGTTATGCAGCAAAAGACCATGGCCGCGGTCGTGTGTACGTCTACGAATCGAATGATATGGAGTTGGAGCGGCGTCGTGGTGAACTGGTCTGGGCAACGCAGATAAGCGATGCGTTACAAGAAGACCGCTTCCGACTGTATTTTCAGCCCATCGTGCCGTTGTCATCGCGCGACACGTTATCCAGCCACTGCGAGATTCTGTTGCGGGGTGTAGATAAAAATGGAAAAATTATTCCACCGGGTGCGTTTCTACCCGCAGCCGAACGCTATAAATTGATGCCGGCGATCGATCGCTGGGTGATCAACACTCTGTTTTTACACTATGGTGATGACATTCGTAATCGTCATGCCAAGGCACGCTTCTCGGGTACCGGCAAGCACACCGGACCGATTTCGGTAAATCTTTCCGGTGCCAGTATAAACGAAGCGGGTTTTCTCGACTTTATTCGCAAGAAGATCGAAAAATTCAATATTCCACCAGCCGCATTATGTTTTGAGATCACTGAGACAGTGGCGGTTGCCAATCTGGTCGAGGCATCGGAGTTTATTCATGACCTCAAACGCATTGGTTGCAGTTTCGCGCTGGATGACTTTGGTAGCGGCATGTCGTCGTTCTCCTATCTCAAAAACCTCGATGTCGACTATCTGAAAATCGATGGCAGCTATGTCAAAGACCTGGTGCATGATCCGATTGACCGTGCGATGGTCGAGGCCGTCAACCAGATTGGACATGCCATGGGTATCGCAACGATTGCCGAGTATGTCGAGGATGAGGCCATATTTGGTGCGCTGTCGGCGATGGGCGTGGATTATGCCCAAGGCTATGGTATCGCCAGACCCGCCCCAATTGACGGCCTGTTTGCCAAGGATCGAAGCCAGACCATCGAGGTTTTGGCGTAACGTCCAGCGCCAGATCAGAAAGAGATTGCTAAATATGAGGGACTTAAATCAGGTTCTTCGGCCAGTGATGCAGCTTCGATAATGGCGCCCTTGCACGTCATCATGGTGTGGCCAATAGGCAGGGTAATACCAGTAGATGCTTTCGATTCACATCAATAATTCTCCGCGTGGCGGATGATTGCAGATCAGTCGCTGGTCTGCGGTTGATGGGCGAAAAAGTACAGCTGTGAATCAGGGCTGACTAAGGTCAAGTATCGCGTGAACATCTGCCGGGGGTTGCGCCATGGATGTTCAATAATGAATGCACAATTAGGGTCAGATCCCGGTTTCCGTTAATATTAGCGTTAATTGGGATCTGACCTCTACGTTTTAGGTGTAACGCTTATGGTGGATATGAAGTGTCCATTTTCAACCGTGCAGGCCTCGGGCGTCTGCCAGTGTGGTCAGGCACGGGAGGTTATTCGCCGCGGTGGTTCTGAATACGATTGTACCCAGAGTGATTATTGGCCCGTTTGTCAGTCGCTGGTGACGCATCTGAATGCTACGGCATTGCCGGTGCTGGGCCATGTGGACGACCTGACGTTGACACCAAAAAGTGTTTACGATCGGGTGCTGCTCGGTGGGTTACAGGGGCTGCGCCAGACGGTTGATCCGCAAGACGATGCGCTGGAAACGTCGGATATCTGGCCGGTTATCGACAATGCCAAAACACGGGTAGGTTCGTTTGACTCATTACCGAGCGCCGATTTTCTTCCTGCTATACAAGCCTGCAAGCTCAGGCGACGCAGACCTGCGAAGTGAAAATCATGCCCACGGATAACACGCAGCTGCTTTTCGGTGCGCGCGCATTTCCAGGTAACCAGCCAGGGTCTGCCCCGACCTGTTTATATTTGTATATTAGAGAAAACCGGGATCTGCCCCCAGTTGTTCGATCACGTCGTTCCACGCCACCTTGATGTTCTCCAGATTGTACCCGCCACCACCCATGGCAAGCAGTCGGCCTTGGCAATGCTGGTTGGCAATGATCGACAGACGACCGGCAACGAAGGCATGAAAGTCAGAAGTCAGGTTCAGCTGAGTGATGGGGTCGCCTTCGAGGCTGTCGGCGCCGCACTGGAATAGAATAAACTCGGGTTCAGCCTGTCGCAGAAATTGTTCCGCATGTTGCCATAATTCCTTGGCGGTTTGGTCAACACAGTTGGGGGGTAGGGGGATATTGAGTTTCGTGCCGGCGGCATGACCTTTGCCCGTCTCTTCGATATAACCGGTACCTGGATACAGCGTTCGACCATCTTGATGGAAATCCACAAACACCAGATCTGGGTCAGACTCAAAACTGTAAAACACCCCGTCACCATGATGGGCATCGATATCGACGTAGGCGATGCGCTGAAGCTTGTATCGCTGGCGAAGGTAGTTGATCGCAATACCACAATCATTGAACACACAAAAACCAGCAGCGGAATCTGGCGTCGCATGATGCAAACCGGCAATCGGAGTAAATGCGCAGACGCAATCACCGTTCATGATGTGATCAATTGCCGCGAGTGTGGTGCCGACTATCGTACAGGCCGGCGCATAGATCCCTTTGCGCGCGGGGGTGTCGCCACAATCAAGAAAACCGGAACCGGCATCTGACAGTGTTTTGGCTTTATTGATATAGTCTTGGGTTTGAAATAACTTGAGCTGTGCCTCCGATGCAACTTGGGGTGAATACAGCGATACTAATGCGGATAAATTTCTGCGCTCGAATTCCTCTTTGAAGGCCCAGTAGCGTTTTGGGCCGAATGGGTGATCCTGGCCGAAATGATATTCCGCCAGCTCATCGCCGAACATAATACCGAGTTTTTTTCTCGCATCCATAGACTTAGTTTAGACGCCAGGGGTGGATAGGATCGGGGGTTCTCCGCATAAGCTCATTACGGTTTATGTTCGTTACCCCACTGACGACGATTGATGGCGTAGTCTTTCACCTTGCCGATGAATGGAATGGCCAGCATGCCGGGTAGCCAACTGCACCACTTGTCTTCGCGGAAGGTGTGGATGCCGATGGTCATGCCTTCGTGTCCAGCGCGCGGCTGTGCACGATAGGTGCCAAACAAACGATCCCACCACGGCAGATTAAAACCAAAGTTGCTGTTGGTTTCGTCATCTTCCACGGAATGGTGTACCCGGTGCATATCCGGTGTTACGACAATCAACCGCAGATATCGATCCAGCGTTTCGGGCAGTCGCACATTGCCGTGATTAAACATGGAGGTTGCATTAAGCAGCACTTCGAAAACGATGACGGCGATGATCGGGGGGCCGAGTAGCACAATCACGGTGAATTTTATCAGCATCGAGAGCAAGATCTCCAAAGGATGAAACCGTGCCCCGGTGGTGACGTCGTAGTCCAGGTCCGCATGATGTACTCGGTGCAAACGCCAGAGCATCGGCACCGCATGCACCATCACGTGCTGCAGCCAGACAAAAAAATCCAGAATGATAACCGATGCCAGTACCGCTATCGGGAACGAGGCGTCAATGAGGTTAAAGAGTCCCCAGTGGCGCTCACTGGCCAGCACGGCAACGCCTACCGCGGCAGCCGGGAAGATCAGTCGCAGCACTGCGCTGTTCAGCATCACCAACCCGAGATTATTGGCCCAGCGCACGGTCTTAGATCTCTGCAATAGGCGTCGGGGGCTGATGACTTCCCAGAGTGCGATAATCGCAAAGACCCCGAGGAAAAACCCCAGCCGAATGGGGATTTCATTGGCCAACATTAAGTCATTGAAATTCATAATAAGTTTTCGACCTGAGGAGAAAAATTGCCTATCACGTGGCTCCTGCTATACTCAAAGTTGGGCCTTAACAAGTATTCAATAGTTTAGTTGAATATAATTCTAGTAGCTTAGGAATGTATGTCAAGCCACGACTTTAAACAGGAATTATTCGCACAATTTGCCCGTGTTGGAAAGGCGCTAGGCAACGGCAATCGGCTCGAGTTGTTGGAGTTTATCGCACAGGGGCAGCGTAGTGTGGATGAACTAGCCAAGATAACGGGATTGACGGCCGCCAACACCTCGCAGCACCTCCAGCAGTTACGACAAGTGGGTTTGGTTGAATGTCGAAAACAAGGCTTGAAGGTATATTACACCCTGAGCAGCGACGATGTGATCGGTCTGCTGGATGCGCTGCGAGGCGTTGCTGAGCGACACGTGGCCGATGTTGACCGGTTAATCACGACCTACCTGACGGTCAAAGATGAGTTGGAACCCCTGCCTCGCGAGGAACTCCTTGCGCGGGCGCATGACGGGCTAGTGACGGTGCTGGATGTTCGGCCCGCCGAAGAATACGCGGCCGGACATGTCGCGGGCGCAGTGAATATTCCTCTCGCTGAACTGGAACATTGTTTGAAAGACCTCGATCTGGATCGAGAGATTGTGGCCTACTGTCGGGGGCCTCATTGTGTACTGGCGTTTGATGCGGTAGCGCGTTTGAGAAAGCTGGGTTTAAAGGCGCGACGTCTGGAAGATGGTTATCCAGAGTGGAAGACGGCGGGGCTACCGATCGAAACGGGTGAGATGATGGACAAACATGATTGATTTTGAAGAACTGGATTATCAGAAGACCCCCTTGGGCGAGATTAGTTTGCGGCGGCGAGCGGAGCCTAGGTTGGGCGGGAAAATTCTTTATGAGGTGAAACTCGGGGATGAATTTTTGATGTCCAGTCTGTTTACCGAGGCCGAGATACAGCTTGCTCGGATTGGGTTGGACGCGGTGGATGCCCCCGATCTTGATGTCGTGGTCGGTGGATTAGGTTTAGGTTATACCGCGGTGGCTGCATTGGAACACCCATCCGTTAGATCCCTGCGCGTTATTGATGTGATGGAGCCCGTTATCGACTGGCATCAACGCGAACTGGTACCGATGGGCAAGGTCCTGTTGTCGGATTCCCGATGTACGCTCGTGCACGCAGATTTTTTTGCGCTGGTCGCATCGACCGATGGTGGTTTTGCAGGAACAGGATCGGATGAACGGGTTCACGCGGTGTTGCTGGATATTGATCACTCACCACGTCATTGGCTTAATCAAGGAAACCGCTCATTTTATTCAGAGATAGGGCTCAGGAATTTGTCTGCCAAGCTTCACCCGGGGGGTGTCTTTGCATTGTGGTCGAATGATCCCCCCGATGCCGAGTTCACCCGCTTGCTGGATGCTGTGTTTCAATCGGCCGAATCCCATGTGGTCACGTTCCCCAACCCGTACACGGGTGGTGAATCAACCAATACTGTTTACGTAGCGAAATGCCGGTAAAGGCACTGCGCCTAAACAGACGTGTTTAACCAAGAAACACGCCCTTAAGAAAATAGAAAATCACGATCGATAATATTGCACCGGCTGGTAGTGTGATGACCCATGACATGAAAATAGTTCGTACCACATTCATGTTGAGCGCGGCGATACCGCGCGCCAGACCAACGCCCAGCACGCCGCCAACCAGTGTATGAGTGGTTGAGATCGGCAGTCCGGTACCGGAGGCAATAACAACCGTTATGGCGGCCGCCAGAGTTGCGGCGAAACCACGACTGGGCGTCAGTTCCGTAATGCCGGTTCCGATCGTGGCCATGACCTTGTGTCCGTAGGTGACCAGACCGACAACAATGCCTGCCCCACCCAGAATGAGAATCCACACGGGCATCACCGTGGTTTGAGAAACCTGTCCACCACTCTCCACAATGCCAACTATTGCCGCTAACGGTCCAACGGCATTGGCTACATCATTAGAGCCGTGTGCAAAGGCCATCGCACAGGCAGTAAAGATCATTAGTACGCCGAATACTTTTTCGACGTTGGTGAAGTGAAAGTCCTTATCGGCCGCCGGGTCAAAGTGCATGCGTCGGATAAAAAAGGTGCCAATAAGCATGGCGATGAGACCACCAGCGATTGCCAGCATGTAATTTTGGTAGGTGCTGAACTCCAGCCCGATGTGTTTCAGGCCTTTCAGTAGCGTGACCAGCGAGATGATAAAGCCGACTAAAAAGATGTAGCCGGGCACATATTTTTTCGCGTTATTGAGTGGGGATTCCGTGTTTAAGATTAATCTTTGTACACTGCTGAATAGCCCGTACGCGATAATGCCAGACAGTGCGGGGGAGATGAGCCAACTCATCGCGATCTTGCCGACCTTACCCCAATTCACGGCATCAAATCCAATGCCCACCGCGGCAAAGCCAACAATGGCACCGACAATGGAATGGGTCGTCGATACCGGCCAGCCGAGGCTGGATGCGACCAGCAACCAGATGGCCGCTGCAAGTAGCGCCGAGAGCATTCCGAACACCAGAAGGTCAGGCGAATTGGCCAGCAGCGTCGGGTCAAGCATGCCCTTGCGGATTGTCTGGGTGACCTGTCCACCGGCAAGATAGGCGCCGGCGAATTCAAATATGGCGGCGATTAATATCGCCTGTTTAACCGTGACTGCTTTGGAGCCAACCGACGTACCCATCGCGTTGGCCACGTCGTTTGCACCAACACCCCAGGCCATAAAGGCCCCGAACGCGCAGGCGAGCACCAGATAAATGTATGCATTCTCCACCCAGGTTACCTCGCTAGCAACAACTGTAAACGGCTGCCAACTTTTTGGGCCCGGTCGGCCAGGTTACCCACCCACTCGATAACCTTGTACATGAACATCACATCAACGGGGGGGAGGTCAGCCTCCCGCTTGAACAGATATTTTTTGAGTTGCTTTTGCTTCTTGTCGGTGTCGCCTTCTATTTTATCCAAATCCCGGATCATGTTCTCAACAACGGTCACTTCGACACCACGAAAACCCGTTTCAACCAATTCGTCCAGTTCATGGATGGCCCGCTTTGCCTGTGCCGAGGCATCCACGCAGCGGTTGGTAAACTCCAGCAGTTTCTCGCCCATTGTATCCGGGAAAATCATCTTGCGACTGAGAACCAGGCCGGCAATGTCTTTTGCACGGTTAGCAATGGTGTCCTGCATGGTGAGCACTTCGAGCAGGTCGCGGCGCGGTACCGGCATGAACAAACTGTTGGGGAGATGCAAACGAAGGTCTTTCTTTAGTTTGTCTGCCTTTCGTTCGAGCTTGGCGATGTGGGTGTAGTGCTCTTTGGCTTCGGTCCAGTTTTCTGCCAAGGCGGACTCGAAGAACGGCGTGATATTTTTCACGCAGTCATGAACTTTGCTCATGTGGTTCTGCAGTGGGGTAACAGGCGAGTTGCCGAACAGGCTTGATATGGTTGTGCGTGCCAAGGATTTATCCTCCAGTCCTAGTTGGGAGCCTCATTGCCATCCCGATTTTATTGTCGAGTAGTATGACTTAGTAGGTACGACTGACGCAGAAATGAACGAGATCAATCAGTGCGTCCCGAAACGAAGAATTCGGGATGTTCGCTAATGCATCTTCGGCCAAACTGGCGTGCTTACGTGCGAGATTCGCAGTGTAATCCATCGAACCGGTGTTGTGGATAGTTTTTTTAACCAACTCGATCCGCTCGCGTTGGCCATTTTTGATGGCCTCGCGCAGCAGTTGGACCTGTTCTGGCGAGCCATTTTGCATCGCATTGATAAGGGGTAGCGTGGGTTTGCCTTCGGCGAGATCGTCACCAACGTTTTTGCCAATGTCCTGTGACGAATCAGAATAATCGAGCAGGTCGTCGACCAACTGGTAGGCGATGCCGAGATGTTGGCCATACTGGGCCATGCCTTCAATCACCTCATCGCTGGCGCCGCTAATGATCGCGCCGATGCGGGTTCCGGCCTGAAACAACTGGGCGGTTTTACGCTGAATCACCTCCAGATATTCGGCCTCGGTCGTATCGGGGTTGCCGCAGTTGATTAGTTGCAGCACCTCGCCCTCGGCGATTTTGTTGGTGGTGTGGGACATCACGTCCATGACCCGCATATCACCGATCGCCACCATCATTTCAAAGGCACGCGAGTAGACGAAATCACCGACCAGTACTGCGGCTTCGTTGCCCCAGTGGGCGTTGGCAGTTTCCTTGCCGCGGCGTAGGTCAGAGCCATCGACGACATCATCATGAAGCAGGGTCGCAGTGTGGATAAACTCAATAACAGCTGCTAAATCAATGTATTGCGATGATTTACAGGCGCATGCCCTGGCTGCAAGAAGGACCACGATCGGGCGCAGGCGTTTGCCGCCGCTGTTCACGATATATTCGCCGAGGTCATTAACCAGTCCCACATCGGAGCGTAACTGGGTACGAATGACCTCGTTGACCGCGTCTAGGTCGGTTTTGACCAGCGCCTGAATAGAATCCAGGTCTACCGATCGGGCAGATGCGGGACGCGCGGAGATTTGGCTTGGGGCACTCACGACGGGATACTGTTTCTCAGGCCACAATTTAGGGGCAATATAGCCATTATATAGTTGAATAGGCCATGCTAGAAGTCCCCATAGGGACTGTCAAGAACCGGGTGGCCAGTATCGGGAATCTGGCGCAGAAAGGGGTTGTGGAGATTTTGTCGCCCAGAATGTTGACCAACCGCCGCCTCAGGACTAAAATTGTCGGTCGTTTGATCTCATTTTTGGTGTGAGCCGGATCTTAGAGAGCTTTAGATTTAGAACGTGGAGAACACAGAATGTACGCGGTAATCGCAACAGGCGGTAAGCAGTATCGGGTTGAAGAAGGCGAGACCTTGCGTGTCGAAACGCTGTCTGCCGATGAAGGTGCGACCGTCGAATTCGACAATGTACTCATGGTTGGTGAGGGCAAGGACGTTGCCGTCGGTACGCCTTATGTAGACGGTAGCAAGGTCACTGCGACGGTCAAGGCGCACGGTCGCGGCAAAAAGGTTACGATCATCAAGTTTCGTCGACGCAAACACCACATGAAGCGCGCGGGACACCGACAGAATTACACCGAGGTGGAGATTACCTCTATCAAGGCAAGCTAAAAGGGTTTTTGCAATGGCACATAAAAAAGCAGGTGGTAGCACCCGGAACGGTCGCGATTCGGAGTCGAAACGACTCGGTGTGAAGCGTTTCGGCGGAGAGCAGGTGTTATCAGGTAATATTCTGGTTCGCCAGCGTGGTACTAAATACCATCCGGGATTGAATGTTGGCTGTGGCCGTGACCACACCTTATTCGCGAAGTCGGATGGGGCAGTACGCTTTGTAAAGCGGGGACCAAAAATGAGAATGTTTGTCGAGATTGTTGCCGCTGAATAGCGCAGCATTTTGACAAGCATTCAAAAAACCCCGTCACGACACGGGGTTTTTTTATGGTCAGGATGTACGGTATGTCGCAAGGAGCTAGGGATGGCGGTGCGACGATGGTCAGGATAGGTATAGTTAGCTTATGAAATTTGTCGATGAAGCCAGAATAAGGGTGCAGGCCGGAAACGGTGGAGACGGTTGCGCGTCATTTCGGCGTGAACGCTGCATACCGCTTGGTGGTCCCGACGGTGGTGATGGCGGTGATGGCGGCAGCGTCTATCTGGTTGCGGATGACGGCTTTAACACGCTGGCCGACTTTCGCAATCGCAAGACCTACAAGGCCGAACGTGGCACCGATGGCATGAGCCGTAACAAAACCGGCAGCTCAGGGAGCGATAATATGATTCCTGTGCCGGTCGGAACGCTGGTATTTGACGACGACACAGATGAAGAGATTGGTGATTTGGTGCGCAGCGGTCAGCGTATCAAGGTGGCGCGAGGTGGCTTTCACGGGATTGGCAATACCCGTTACAAGTCCAGCACCAACCGTTCGCCACGCCAGTTCAAAAAGGGCACCCAGGGTGAGGCGCGGGACCTGCGTCTGGAGCTAAAGTTATTGGCGGATGTCGGCCTGCTAGGGTTCCCCAATGCGGGTAAGTCCAGTTTGATAAGAAAGATCTCGTCGGCTCGGCCGAGGGTAGCGGATTATCCATTTACCACCTTGCATCCAAATTTAGGTGTCGTCAGTGTCGGCGAGCACTCCAGTTTTGTGGTGGCGGACATCCCCGGTGTTATCGAAGGCGCTGCGGAGGGTGCGGGGCTTGGGATACAGTTTCTGAAGCATTTGTCGCGTACCCGGTTTCTGTGGCATTTAGTCGATATTGCACCGCTGGATCAAAGTGTTAAACCGGCCGATCAGGTGAAGAAAATTGCAGCGGAATTGGTCAAGTTTAGTCCCGAATTGGCGATGCGGGAGCGCTGGTTGGTGATCAATAAAACCGACTTGCTGCCCACTGATGAAATCGAGTCGGTACGAGATGCGTTGGTCGATGAGCTGCAGTGGGATGGCCCAGTGTTCACGTTGTCGGCGGTTACCGGGCAGGGTACTGACGTACTTGTCGCGGCGGCGATGGAGGCCTTGACCGTCATCAAGGCCGATGAGTTGGAAGCCGCCAGCAGCGAATAGCGACTGACGCTTATGGGCACCACTGTTGTACTATGCACGAATACGACATTAGAAAACCATAACCATGAATTCGAGAGAAAAACTGGCGGCATCGAAACGCTGGGTCGTAAAGATCGGCAGTTCATTGCTGACCGCGAATGGTCGCGGCCTAGATAAGGCGGCGATTGCCCGTTGGGTGGCGCAGATCGCGGCGCTGCGTAATAAAGGCTGTGATGTGGTGCTGGTTTCATCCGGTGCGGTTGCCGAGGGTGTGAGTCGTTTGGGCTGGGATAGTCGGCCTAGGGCGTTGCACGAATTGCAGGCCGCTGCCGCGATTGGCCAGATGGGGCTGGTGCAGGTGTATGAAGCCAACTTCTCACAACATGATCTGCACACCGCGCAGATTCTTTTGACACACGACGACTTGTCCAATCGTCGGCGT
>DTRM01000004.1:12444-16903 GCA_012965975.1 Chromatiaceae bacterium
CGCAGCAGTCTCAATACGCTGCTTGATCTCGGTGTCGTGCCGGTGGTGAATGAAAACGATACGGTGGCGACTGACGAGATTCGTTTGGGTGATAACGATACGCTGGCGGCGCTGGTGGCGAATTTGATCGAGGCCGATGCGCTGGTCATTCTTACTGACCAAGATGGGCTGTTTACGGCAGACCCCGGCCGCGATCCCGACGCCACGTTGATCGACGAAGTTGAAATGCACGATAGTCGATTGGAGGCTATGGCGGGCGACAGTCGTAGCGGATTGGGCCGAGGCGGTATGCGTACCAAGATCGAAGCCGCGCGGCTGGCTGCGCGCTGTGGTGCGGCGACGGTGATTGTCGGTGGTCGCATTGACGATGTGATCGGCAAGCTATCGAGTGGAGAGAATGTCGGCACACTGCTTGCCCCGACCTGCGAACCGGTGGCCGCACGCAAGCAATGGTTGGCTGCGCATTTGCAGGAGGCAGGCAAAGTAGTCCTCGATTCTGGTGCCGCCAAGGTATTAAGGGATTCGGGCGGCAGTCTGCTCGCGGTCGGAGTGGTTGCGGTACAGGGTCAGTTCCAGCGTGGCGAGTTGGTGAGCTGTATCGATGAGCAGGGGCGGGTCGTTGCGCGTGGACTGATTAATTACGATGCCAACGAAACCACGCAGATCATGGGTCTGCCGAGCCAGAAAATAGAGTCAGTGTTGGGGTATGTCGATGAATCGGAATTGATTCATCGGGACAATCTTGTTTTGGTCTAGCAGGGCCGGGCCCGCCAGACCAAAACTGCAATCACATTGCGCGCACGGACTTGTTCAGGCGGCTTTTATGTCGCGCCGCCTTGTGCGCATGGATTAGCCCTTTGCCAGCCATTTTATCGATCATCGGCGCGGCGGCTTTGTAGAATACCTGCGCGGCGTCTTTATCGCCTTCGAGGATAGCCTTGTTCACCTTTTTCATTGAGGTGCGCAGGCTACTGCGAAGACCGGCATTGTGTTGCCGACGGGTTTCCGACTGGCGGGCACGTTTTCTTGCTTGAGGTGAGTTTGCCAAGGGGGCGATCTCCCATAAATTCGGTTTCGAGAAACGTGCAATTGTGGGCAAAACCGGTTCCAATGTCAATATGAGTGTATCAGGACGAATCAGTATGCGATGCGGTGAGGCTTCAAGACGTAGGATGATTGCGGGTTATTTGCGAGTGGTTATCGCCGGATTGGCGTTGATGCAGCCAATCTCCGGGTTGGCGGGGGATGAAACCTCAGCCGATGTCGCCTTTTCGACACCCGCCGAAACCCCGGATTTACGCTCCGCCGACTGGGTCTCGCAGGGTATTCGCCATCAAGATTCTCGGCCTGACGCGGATTTAGCCGTGGCACTGGATCAGCAACAGTACGCAATGCTGACGCCATTAATTCAGGAGTTTGCCCGCGAGCACAATCTGAAAATTGCCGTCACTCTGGGTACTTGCGGCATTTCAGCGGGTATGTTGTCGAAGAAGCAGATCGATGTCGGTGGTTTTTGTTGTCCGCCAGGCTCCAGTGATCGTTTGCCAGAGTTACAGTTTCATACCATCGGTATTTCCTCTATAGCGCTGCTCACGCACCCGGATAACTTCACCGAAACGGTGACGTTGACGGAGGCGCGGAGGCTGTTTAGCGGTATAACGGCTGACTGGAGCACATTGGAGCCCATCCGGGCCGAAGGCCCGGTGGTACCCGTGGGGCGATTGCATTGCAAACTGCGCCCCGGACACTGGCGTTTGTTGCTGCCGGATGACGACCGGTTTAGTCCGTGGTTGCTTGAGGTTGGATCGATTCAGGACATGATCGTGCAGGCGGGCAGCAGTCCCGAGTCGATTGGTTACGAAACGGTCTTTATGGCCAATACCTTTAAAGGGGACAGGGGTATCAAGATGTTGGCGATCAGTGGCTATCGACCTGACGACCTGAGTGCGCTCGCTGCGGGCCGCTATCCCTTGTATCGAACCTACAATTTAACCACATGGAAGGGAGCGGCGAGTAATCCCAAGGCCGAGGAGTTGGTGGTCTATCTGACGCAAACCATTGATGAGTATGCCAAGGAATATTCCATTGTTTCCGCGAAACGATTGCGCGCCAACAAGTGGAAATTTGTAGACGATGAATTGATTGGGGCGCCGCGCTGAGTCGCTGATCAGGACAACGACACTGAGTACTCGACTGTTTAAATCGACCGCTGTGGTCGGGCTGATGACGCTGATATCCCGCGTGCTGGGCTTTGTCCGCGACATGATGTTTGCGCAGATTTTTGGCGTGGGCGCGGCGACCGACGCATTTTTTGTCGCCTTCAAGATACCAAATTTTATGCGCCGTCTGTTCGCGGAAGGGGCTTTTTCGCAGGCCTTTGTGCCGGTGTTGTCTGAGGTTCGAGAAACCGGGTCGCATACCAACGTCACCGACTTTGTCGACCGGGTTGCCGGTACCTTGGGCGGAATATTGACCGTGGTTACGATTGTCGGGGTGCTGGCCGCGCCGGTTCTTATTGCCATCTTTGCGCCGGGTTTTGTCGGTGACGAGCAAAAGTATTTGCTGGCCGTCGATATGCTGCGGTTGACCTTCCCTTATCTATTGTTTATCTCGCTGACCGCGTTGGCCGGTGGCATTCTCAATACCTTTGGAAGATTCGCAGTGCCGGCCTTTACGCCAGTGTTTCTAAATTTGGTGTTGATCGCCGCCTCCCTGTGGTTGGCGCCGCAGATGGATGAACCCGTGGTTGCACTGGCTTGGGGCGTGCTGGTCGCTGGCATCGTTCAGTTGTTGTTTCAGTTTCCATTTCTGCGCCAAATCCATTTATTGCCGCGACCCAGATGGGGTTGGCACGACAGTGGGGTGCGTAAGATATTGCGTCTGATGGGGCCTGCCTTGTTTGGTGTTTCAGTGACGCAGATCAATCTGTTGATCGATACCTTGATTGCGTCATTTTTGGTGACCGGCAGTGTGACCTGGTTGTATTACTCTGATCGACTGGTCGAGTTTCCATTGGGTCTTTTTGGTGTCGCGCTGGCAACGGTGATTTTGCCAGGTTTGTCGAAGAAACATGCCGAGGCCTCGTCCGAGGCATTTTCCGATACGCTGGATTGGGCGTTGCGATGGGTCTCGCTGATTGTCCCCGCGGCGATGGTGGGTTTATTTTTGTTATCGGCACCGATACTCACCACCTTGTTTCAATACGATCAGTTTACCGAGCACGATGTGGTGATGTCGGCGCGCAGTCTGATGGCTTATACCCTGGGGCTTGCGGGTTTCGTGTTGATCAAGATACTCGCGACCGGTTTTTTTGCGCGACAGGACACCCGTACGCCGGTGCGCATTGCGGTCATAGCGATGTTATGTAACCTGATGTTGAATCTGATATTGGTCGTGCCGTTAGCCCACGCGGGATTGGCATTGGCAACGGCCCTTGCGGCAACGGTGAACGCCAGTTTGTTGTATCGAGCGTTGCGTCGTCAGGGGGTGTATCGTCCGCGCCCGGGTTGGGGTCGATTGGCCTTGCAGGTGATGTTCGCCAACGCGGTATTGGCGGCGACCCTGATTACATTGGCCGCACCGGTACAGGTGTGGTTTGAGTGGTCTGGTTGGGAGCGAGGCACAGAATTATTGCTCTGTGTCGGCGCCGGTCTGTTGGTTTATGTTGCCAGTTTGTTGCTGGTGGGTATCCGGCCTCGACAATTTATGGGTTCTCACTGATGGAGGTCATTCGCGGACTATATAATCTGCAACCACGCCATCGCGGTTGTGTCGCAACCATCGGTAATTTCGATGGCGTGCATCTGGGTCATCAGGCCGTGATCGAGGATTTGGCAGCGTGTGCGCGCGCGATCGGGCTGCCTTCCGTTTTGATCACTTTTGAGCCACAGCCGGCCGAGTATTTTGCACCGGCGTCGGCGCCTGCGCGTTTGACTCGTCTGCGTGAGAAACTCATCGCATTGAGTGACGCCTCGATTGACCGGGTGTTGGTGCTGCGCTTTGATGAGACGCTGGCAAGTCTTGAGGCGCAGATTTTTGTGCAAACGATATTGGTCGAGGGGCTCGGAATTCGCCATTTGATCGTCGGCGATGATTTTCGTTTTGGCGCCGGTCGTGCCGGCGATACCGATCTGTTGCGACGCATGGGGGTGGAGGCCGGTTTTTCGGTGGGCGATGTCAAAACCCATGTCCTCGATGGTGAACGGGTCAGCAGTACCCGAATTCGTTCGGCGCTTGAATCCGGTGATATGAGGTTCGCCGCGCAGCTGCTGGGGCGCGGCTACCGCTTGAGTGGACATGTGGTACACGGCGACAAGCGTGGCCGAACCATTGGCTTCCCAACCGCAAATGTGATGCTCAAGCGCAGCGTCAGCCCGGTTCGCGGCGTTTTTGCAGTGACCTTGTATGGCATTGATGGGCAATCGCTACCGGGTGTCGCCAATATCGGTACGCGCCCTAC
>DTRM01000004.1:16913-19266 GCA_012965975.1 Chromatiaceae bacterium
GATGGCCGCCCCAGAATTCTGCTGGAAACCCACCTGTTTGATTTCGACCACGACATTTACGGGCGTCCGGTCGAGGTCGAATTGAACGCCCGTTTGCGCGATGAAAAGAAGTTTGACTCCTTCGATGCACTGCGTGAGCAAATTGAGCTCGATTCGGCCGCAGCCAGAGCCTTTTTTGTGGCATCATGACCAGTCTTGGAGACCTGAGCCCCAACACGACAACGGCATGACTGACTACAAAGACACCCTGAACCTTCCCAAAACCGATTTTGCGATGCGTGGCAATCTTGCTAATCGTGAGCCGGAACGCTTGAAACAATGGCAGTCTATGGATCTGTATGGGCAGATTCGCGAGCACTGTCAGGGTCGACCCAAGTTTATTCTGCATGATGGTCCGCCGTACGCGAACGGCCAGATCCACATTGGTCACGCCGTTAACAAGGTTCTGAAAGACATCATCGTCAAGAGCAAGACCCTGAGTGGCTTTGATGCGCCCTATGTACCCGGTTGGGACTGTCATGGGTTGCCGATTGAGTTGATGGTCGAGAAAAAGATTGGCAAGGCGGGCGTCAAGGTCAGCGCGAGTGAGTTTCGCCAGTCCTGTCGTGACTATGCAGGCAAGCAGGTCGCCGCGCAGAAAGACGATTTTAAACGTCTGGGCGTATTCGGTGAGTGGGACAATCCCTATCTGACCATGGATTTTCAGACCGAGGCCGACATCATTCGGTCGCTGGGGCGCATTATTGAGCGAGGCCATCTGCTGCAAGGCTCGAAGCCAGTGCACTGGTGTATCGATTGTGGTTCGGCGTTGGCCGAGGCCGAGGTGGAACATGAAGACAAGGTCTCGCCCGCGATCGATGTTCGTTTCAAGGTGGTTGATTACGCTGATCTTGCCGCGCGTTGCCGTGGGCTTGACGATGAGATGCCGGTGTCGGTGGTGATCTGGACGACCACCCCCTGGACCCTACCCGCGAATCAGGCCGTGGCATTAAACCCGAACTACGATTACGTGATTGTTGCCGCTACCACAGCACAAGGCCGTGAGGCGCTGATTCTTGCAGAGCCATTAGCCGAGGCTGCACTCGAACGCTACGGCGTGGAAGATCACAAGATCATTTCCCGCTGCACGGGCGAACAACTCGAAGGCCTGTTATTGGCGCATCCGTTTGTCGATCGGCAAGTGCCGGTTATTCTGGGCGACCACGTCACACTGGAAGCGGGTACCGGTGCCGTACACACGGCTCCTGGACACGGGCAGGACGATTACGCGGTGGGTTTGAAATACGATCTGCCGGTGTACAACCCGGTCGGCAGTAACGGCTGTTTTCTGCCCGACACCGAACACTTTGCGGGCCAGCATGTGTTTAAAGCCAATGACGCAGTGGTTGAGTTGTTGCGCGAGCGCGGCTGCCTGGTGCATTTTACGAAAATGAATCACAGCTACCCGCATTGCTGGCGCCATAAAACCCCGATTATCTTTCGCGCCACGCCGCAGTGGTTTATCAGCATGGATCAGGCCGGGCTGCGCGAGCAGGCCAATGCCGCGGTCAAGCGGGCCAAGTGGATGCCGGACTGGGGTCTGGCCCGGATCGAGGGCATGATTGCGAACCGGCCGGATTGGTGTATTTCCCGGCAGCGAACCTGGGGTGTGCCGATTCCTATTTTTGTACATAAACAGACCGGTGAGTTGCATCCTGATACGGCAGATCTGATCGAACAGGTCGCGGTGAAGGTTGAAGTCAAAGGCATCGACGCGTGGTTCGAACTGAGTGCCGATGAACTGCTTGGTGATGCCGCGGATGACTATGACAAGGTCAGTGACACGTTAGATGTCTGGTTTGACTCGGGTGTGACCC
The DNA here is from genome assembly GCA_012965975.1 of Chromatiaceae bacterium. Classification (GTDB taxonomy): domain Bacteria; phylum Pseudomonadota; class Gammaproteobacteria; order DTRM01; family DTRM01; genus DTRM01. The sequence continues at coordinate 18,770 of DTRM01000004.1, forward strand.
ATGCCAGTGTGCTGGAACGGCGCGAAGGGCTCGACTTGCCTGCAGACCTTTATCTGGAAGGATCGGACCAACATCGTGGCTGGTTCCAGTCCTCTTTGCTCAGCGCCTGTGCGATGCGCGGCGTGGCGCCCTACAAGGCGGTGTTGACGCATGGCTTTACCGTCGATGCGAAGGGCAAGAAGATGTCCAAGTCCAAGGGCAACGTGGTCGCACCGCAGAAGATCATGAATTCGATGGGTGCCGATATTCTTCGTCTTTGGGTCGCAGCAACCGACTACAGTGGCGAGATGACCGTATCGGACGAAATCCTGAAACGCAACGCCGATGCTTATCGTCGACTGCGTAATACGTCACGCTTCCTGTTGGCCAATCTCGATGGCTTTGATCCAACAATCGATCAGGTGGCAGCGAACGATATGCTGGCCTTAGATCGTTGGGCGGTTGATCGTGCCTGGCAGCTACAACAGACCGTGCAACAGGCCTACGATAGTTACCAC
>DTRM01000005.1 GCA_012965975.1 Chromatiaceae bacterium
GACATTATGCGAGGTTTCTGGCGAGGTGTGTCGGTAAGTCATTTATTTAATGGAGCCGTTGGGCGGAATCGAACCGCCGACCTACTCATTACGAGTGAGTTGCTCTACCGACTGAGCTACAACGGCTTGAGGTCGGGAAGTATAGTGAATTCGTGCGATTCAGTACAGAAAACCGGGAAATTTCATTGGATTGCGTAGGCTTGGGGCGGCAGGATAGGTGCTTGATTGGTGACTAGGTCGGCCATCAAGCGGGCGGAGGCCGGCGCGAGCACCAGCCCGTTACGGAAATGTCCGCTGTTCACATACAGACCCTCCATCTCAGGGTGGGCACCAATATAAGGGGTATTGCGGTCGTTGCCGGGGCGTAGTCCCGCCCAGTGGCGCTCGACCGGGCAAGAGGACAGTATCGGTGCCAGCGTGCGTGCAAATGTCTTGAGCTCGGTTTTGGCATCGTCGGTGGTGCTGTTATCAAATCCGGTGTTTTCCAGTGTGCTGCCCACCAATAATCGTCCGTCTTGGCGTGGGATTAAATAATGGTGGTCGACTAAGACTATATTGCGAAAACTGTCCGGCGGCGTGCGCAACAAAATCATCTGTCCACGTGCGGGGTAGATGGTTGGGCAACCAATAGGTTCTAGCAGTTTTGATGTCCAGGCACCGCAGGCAACGACCACATGGTTTGCGCTGATATCACCGCTGTCGGTCACAACGCCGGTGACGCGAGTGCCGTCGTTGGCGATGGAGTTAACCGCCTGATTTTCGATAACGGTGACGCCGCGCTTATCCAGTGAATCCCTCAATGAGCGCAACAGTCTCGGGTTTCGGATCTGTGCGACATCGGGTAGGCGGATGGCCTGTTCACTTTCGGCGAGATAGGGTTCCAGACGTTGTACATCTCCGGGGGAAACGGTTTCTAACGGTATGTTCCATTTTGATGCCCACGCGCTGGCTTCTCCAACATCAACATTCAAGGCCAGCAGGCCAGAGGCAAGATACTCAGGATCAATGCCGGAGTCGGCCTGCAGATCTGCTGAGAGCTGCGGGTAAGCGCGTTGGCTCCAGTGAGCCAGATGTGTGATCGCATCATTCTGGGTCCATGGATAGAGCGGTGAGAGGATGCCACCGCCAGCCCACGACGCGGCTTTTCCGGTGTCGGCCTGATCAATAACACACACATTGGCACCGTGTTGGCTGAGTTCGCGTGCGGTCATCATGCCGATGACTCCACCGCCGACGATGACTATGTCGTAACCGTTTTGCATGACAGGGTAGCGCGTATCAGGCCCGCAGTTCTTTCGGGAGCGGGAATACGATGGTCTCAGTGGCGCTCGACCGTTCAGCAACCATTACCCCGCCGAGTTGTTTGAGTCGTTCGATAACCTCTTCCACCAATACCTCGGGAGCAGATGCGCCGGCGCTAACCCCGACACGCTCATGTCCCTCGAGCCAGTCGCCCTGAATATCATCCGCACCATCGATAAGATACGCATCAATCTTGGCTTGCGTCCCCAGTTCGCGTAGACGATTGGAGTTGGAGCTGTTGCGCGAGCCAACGATCAGAATCAAATCGCACTGCTCGGTGAGAAGTTTTACGGCATCCTGACGATTCTGGGTGGCGTAGCAAATGTCGTCTTTCCTGGGTCCGACGATGTTGGGGAATTGTGACTGCAATGCCTTGATAATGATGGTTGTATCGTCAACGGACAGGGTAGTCTGCGTGACAAAGGCGAGATCATCGGGGTTTTTTATCGCGAGTGTGGCGATGTCTTGCGGTTTTTCGACTAGATAGATACCCGCAGAATTATCGTCGGCATCGTACTGGCCCATGGTGCCCTCGACTTCGGGATGTCCAGCATGGCCAATTAAAATAACTTCACGGTGATTACGGCAATGACGTGACACTTCCATATGAACCTTGGTGACCAGTGGGCAGGTGGCATCAAAAATCTTGAGGCCGCGTTCCGTGGCTTCGAGTCGCACCGATTGCGCAACGCCGTGGGCGCTGAATATCACCGTGGAGTTATCCGGAATGTCAGCCAGTTCATCAACAAAAATGGCACCACGTGCACGCAGGTTATCGACCACGAAACGGTTGTGTACGACTTCATGGCGAACATAGATCGGTGCGCCGAACATATCCAGCGCGCGGTTAACGATCTCGATTGCGCGATCGACACCGGCACAGAAGCCGCGTGGGTTGGCGAGTACGATTTCCACTAGTTGAGCGTCTCGGGAGGGATGTGTTCAGGTTCACCCACTTCCAGAATTTCCACCCAGAAGTTGATGCGGTGGCCGGCCAGAGGATGATTAAAATCAACGGTAACATCGGCGTCATTCATCGACCGAATAATCCCCGCGATCTCACCGCCATCTTCGGTGGTAAAACCAATCATCTGCCCAATCTCTAGTGTTTCGTCGAGATCAAAACGATCGCGTGGGATGTCATGGATATTGCCCGGTTCGGGAAAACCAAAACCTTCAACCGGATCAATGCCGATGCTTTGAGCATCACCGGCCTTTAATCCCAGCAAGGCCAACTCCAATCCCTCGATCAGGGTGCCATCGCCCATCACAAAGCTAATGGGATCATCGTCGTCAGTGGTATCGGCGACAGTGCCATCTTCCAGAGTGATAGAAAAATTCAGTGTCACGGGACTGAGTTGGGTGATGGTTCGGTTATTATCAGGCATTGTGCGTATCCTGTATCTGGCGCAGGGCCGGTACCGAAAGATCAGCGGCGTCCGCTTGTTCAATCGCCCTTGCGAGTCGAACGGGTGCGCTGCGTCCCATGCAGCCGTGCTCCCAATCACCTTCGAAGGCATCGACCATGCCTTCAAGCAGTTTATCCCGATCGGGATCGACACCCGTCAGAACGGCCTGAAGATCCATCACATCATTGGCGATGGCGGTAGCCAGTTGACGATGCTGTCGCCACAACTGACCCACATTGCCACCGACAGACAAGCCGGCGACGTTGGTGGTGACAATAAATATATTTTTCAACATCAGTTCGTCCAAGAGTTGTTCCGGGCTGGATAGTTCTCTTGCGGCGATACCCACCGCACCGAGAGAGGCGACCAGACAGCCAGCCCCCGGTCCGTAGGTCGGTGAGGGGATCAACACCTTGAATTCACGCCCGGTTTTTTTCTCAAACCAGACAGAAATAACAGTGGGGTCATTCAGGTCGTGCTGTTGCCAGTCACGAGGTAACAATTCGTTTTGTAGCAGCGCCAGTTTGGGCCGCCAACTATCAGGGACGGTATCCAGCGAAGGGTGTAGATCCTTCTCTGCAACGGCCAGTAGAACCAACTCAGGGTCCGGGTTAGCAGTCGCAATTGCAGCAATATCGTCGTCGCGGCGCACCGGGATCACGGAATAACCGGCTTTCAGAAAACCACGCGCAAACACGCCGCCCATTTCCCCTACGCCAATGATGATTATTGGAGATTTCATGGAGCCAAGGTTACAAGGGGTAGGCCAGTTGATACAAGACCTGAGGTTGTGCGTTAGCGGCTTATTTCGGACTGCCAGTAGACTTCTGGTACCCCTTCGCTGCGGCTGATTTCACGTGCGAACACGAATAACAGGTCAGAGAGTCGGTTTAGGTAGCGGATTGGGCCAGAATTACCGGGTTCTATTTCGGTGAGACTGAGCAGACGGCGTTCAGCACGTCGGCACACGGCACGTGCAAGATGGCAGGTTGCGACGGCATGGCTACCGCCCGGCAGGATGAATTCCTTGAGCGGGGGCAGGGTGTCATTGATCGTGTCGAGATCCTGTTCCAGATGATTGATCTGCGCGTCCCCAATTTGGTTTGAACCGGGGATGCACAGTTCAGCACCGAGGTCGAACAATTCATGCTGGATCCGGGTGAGTTGAGGTTTAACCGAATCGGTCTGCACCCATGCGATCAATTGTCCCAGCACGCAGTTGAGTTCATCGACTGTCCCCATCGCTTCAACGCGTGGAGACAGCTTCGAGATGCGACTGCCATCGCCAAGCCCGGTAGTGCCATCATCACCGGTCTTGGTGTAAATTTTTGATAGTCGATTACTCATGAGTAGGATTATCCCCCCATAGCATAGCGTACGGCAACATAGGCTGATCGCTCAGCCGTGCTGAATCCACGTACGATTTCATAGTTCTTGTCGAGTAGGTTTTCAATCCTGATTTCGGCGCGCCACTGAGGGGCGAATTCATAGTATCCATCTAGATTGACCACGCCAGAACCTGGGACGTCCTCTTCTGCGAAGGCTCCAAAATCCCGAAAGTCTGAGCGAGCTACAATTTCAATGTTGGCTTGTCCTCGAGTTCCTATGTCATGTCCAACACGGGTGGATAGTTTGCGGCGAGGGCGACGCAACAGATCGGTGTTGGTGTCGAGATTGATGGCTTTCTGTGCTGTCAGGTTGGCTGAGGCCTGCCATGGTCCCCACTGATTACTCCATTCGACTTCTATTCCGTTGATGCTAGCGCGGCCCACATTTACGCTGTTGCGAGGTGCGTTGGTGTCGAAGCCAATTAGATCCTTGATGCGCGTTTCATACACCGAAAGGGCTAACTTTTGACGTGCCGATATCTGTGCATCAAGCCCAATTTCAGTCGTGATGGAGGTTTCGGGGTCTAGGTCGGGGTTACCGCCAAAATTAGATACTAGACTTCCGCTTCCTGGCGAGAACAGATCATTGAAATTCGGTGCCTTGAATGCAGTACCCCAAGATGCGCGCAATTGGAGGTGATCGTTGATGCGGTGACCCGCTGCGATTGAGCCGGTTACTTCCATGCCCAATGTGCTGTGCTTATCTCTGCGCAGTGCTGCGCTGATGGTCTGTTTGCCAATCTGCGATTGAACATGTGCGAAGATACCGACGTTGTTAACAGTTTTATCATATGTCTCGGTAGCCGTTGGCGTATCAATGCGCTCGCCGTTCTCATGGTAATAGTCGATACCGGTGGTAATTGATGTGGCAGATGACACTTGCACATCATTCACAAACGAAGCGGTGCTGCGTCGGGTATTCGTTTCGGAGAAGTCGATACTTTTATTAAGGTCACGCGCATGCCCTACTTGGAAAGAGGTGTTCCACTCTGAACTAAGCGGAAAGTCGATGCCAGCGCTGATAGACTGATTGGTTAATTCGAGGATGCCATCAAAAAATACCGGTTCAAATGTAGGTGGATCATAAGCAACATTATCAAAATGACTTTCTTGCTCGGTATGTAGTACTTGAAGATAAACAGTTCCTTGACCAACGCGAGTATCGAGATTTACGCCAACGCTTTTTCTGCGACTGCCATCATCATCAGGATGAAACGCTAAGCCATTTTCATTTTGCGCAGAAAACCCATCCGTCTCGCTAAATTCGACGTTTATCGACGCGTTGATAGCGCCTGAAATTCCCCATCCCAGTTCTACGGATTGAGTATCAAAGCTACCCATTTCAGCACGAATAGTTGCCCCATCGACCTTGCGAGTGAAAATCTGTATGACGCCACCAATAGCCTCGGAGCCGTAGAGGCTGGCGCGTGGGCCCCGCACGATTTCAATTTTTTCAATTTGGGACGCGGGTAGGTTATGCCAAGCAAAGCCACCAGAGGTGGCGGATGAAACCCGGACGCCGTCGATCAGCACCAATGTGTGATCGGACTCAGTTCCGCGCATAAAAACAGACACGGTTTGACCCGGACCACCAGTGCGCGCGACATCGATACCAGACTGAGTTTGGAGTATATCGAAGACAGTATCAGCAATACGATCCTCGATCTGAACACGGCTGATAAGGGTAACTGAGCTAAGGGTTGTGCTTTGTGCCTGTGCGGTTCGTGTGGCGGTAATGACAATAGGATCGAGCACAACTTCAGCGTAAGCGGTATTTATTGCAGAGCTTAGTAATATGACGGCGATGATTGATTTGTTCACGACTATTTCCTCAGTCCACCCGTTATGGATGGCAACATTGATTAACTCAACGCG
>DTRM01000006.1:0-10072 GCA_012965975.1 Chromatiaceae bacterium
CCAAACCCGTGCCCGTTACCTGGGAAAATCTGCGCCACCCCAAACGCGACATGATCTGGGTTGCGGTGGCCGGTCCTGCGGCCAATTTGATCATGGCAATCGGCTGGGGCGTGGTATTGAAAGTCGGGGTCTTGATGAGTGGGGAAATGAACGCGGTAGCGACCCCGCTTATTCATATGGCCAAGGCGGGAATCATTATAAATATCATACTGATGGCGATTAATCTTATACCAATTCCTCCTTTGGATGGCGGGCGGGTATTGGCCGGGTTGCTACCCGGGCCGTGGGCATGGAAACTGTCGCGTCTGGAACCCTATGGCATGTTGATTATGGTCGTACTGCTGGTCAGTGGTCTGTTGGGCGTGGTTTTGGGGCCAGTTGTGTTCGGTTCCAAGGATCTGATTTATTCACTGTTTAGTGTGCGGGATACCTTGTTTTCCGCGGTTAATATTTAGGAGACTCAATGGAGTCACATCAACGGGTTCTGTCGGGGATGCGCCCGACTGGTGCATTGCATCTCGGCCACTACCATGGCGTGCTACGCAACTGGGTCAAGCTACAGCACGAGTTCGAGTGCTTTTTCTTCGTCGCCGATTGGCATGCGTTAACCACCGACTATGCGGATACCAGCGGTATCGAAGCGAGTGTCTGGGATATGGTGATCGACTGGCTAGCCGTCGGTGTTGATCCTAGTTCGGCAAAGATTTTTGTGCAGTCACAGGTGCCCGAGCACGCCGAATTGCATCTGTTATTGTCGATGGCGACGCCGTTGGGTTGGCTCGAGCGAGTGCCCAGCTATAAGGACCAGCAGGAGAAACTGCGCGATCGGGATCTGGCGACCTATGGCTTTCTCGGTTACCCCCTGTTGCAGAGTGCGGACATATTGATCTACAAGGCCGGTAAGGTACCGGTCGGCGAGGATCAGGTTGCGCATGTGGAGTTGACCCGAGAGGTGGCGCGGCGCTTCAATCATTTGTACGGTCGAGAGTCGGATTTCGAGCAAAAGGCCGATGCCGCGATCAAGAAGATGGGTAAGAAAAACAGTAAGTTATTCAATAAACTTCGCAATCAGTATCAGGAGCAGGGTGATCACGAGGCGTTGGCCGTTGCGCAGGCACTGCTCGAATCCCAGCAGAATATCACGTTGTCAGACCGGGAGCGTTTGTACGGCTATCTCGAAGGCGGTGGCCGCATCATATTGCCGGAGCCGCAGGCGCTGTTGACCAAGGCCTCAAAAATGCCGGGTCTGGATGGTCAGAAGATGTCGAAATCCTACGGCAACACGATTTCCTTGCGCGACGATCTATCCGCGATCGAAACCAAACTGCGTACCATGCCGACGGACCCCGCGCGAGTGCGTCGAACCGACCCCGGTGATCCCGCCAAATGTCCGGTGTGGCAGTTCCATGAAATCTATTCCTCGGACGAGACCCGGAAGTGGGTTGTGGAGGGTTGCCGCTCGGCATCGATTGGCTGTATTGACTGCAAGCAACCGGTGATTGACGCGGTCTGCGAAGAGCTCAAACCGATTCAGGCGCGGGCTCAGGAATATGTTGGGCAACCCGATCTTATTCGTGATATTGTCCATCGTGGAAGTGAAGCCGCACGTGACGTTGCTCGCGATACACTGGATGAAGTACGTCGCGCGATGGGGCTTTCGTATAAGTAGCAGGGGAGTGATTGGCCCGCGTATGAAATGGCCGAAATGAGTCCGGAAAGTAGCACCCCCGAACAGGAAGAACTGCCGCTCGCAGTTGTCCGTGGCATCGCTGTCACTGAGCTTCCCAAAGACCTGTATATCCCACCCGATGCACTGGAAGTGTTTCTCGATGCCTTCGAGGGGCCACTGGATCTGTTGTTGTATCTGATACGGCGTCAGAATCTCAATATCCTCGATATTCCGGTAGCAGAAATCACCCAGCAGTATGTCCAATATATTGATTTGATGCAGGACATGCGTCTGGAGTTGGCCGGTGAGTATCTGCTGATGGCCGCGATGCTGATGGAAATCAAGTCGCGCATGATGTTGCCACGCCCGATTTCCGATGACGATGATGAAACCGATCCACGTGCCGAGTTAGTGCGGCGCTTGCAGGAATACGAGCGCTTCAAACAGGCCGCTGAGGATATCGATGCGTTGCCACAGGTAGGCCGTGATGTACATCCGGTGTCAGCCCATCCACCCGAGTTGAAGTTGATCAAGTCACCGCCCAAGGTCGAACTCTCTGATATCTTGTCTGCGTTCAAGGATGTGATGAATCGGGTCCAGTTGTACAGCAGCCATCAAGTTGAATTAGAACCATTGTCCGTGCGCGAACGGATGACCGATGTGTTAAGTCGGGTCAGGAACGGAGAATTCGTTGAGTTCGTCTCATTATTTAAAGTGGAAGAAGGACGCATGGGCGTGGTGGTTTCTTTGCTCGCAATTCTTGAGCTGGTTAAAGAATCATTACTCGACCTTGTCCAGGAAGAGGCCTACGGCAATATCTTTGTCAGAGCCGCCGAAGCCAAAACTGTCGAAGCCGTTAGTTTCACCTATACAGAGGACCCATAAGATGGAAGACACCCAACTAAAAGGCATTCTTGAAGCGGTGTTGTTGACATCGGATCAACCGTTGACCATTGATAACATGCTGGCCATCTTTGATGAGGAAGAGAAGCCAGATCGTGCCACGGTTCGCAAGGTGCTGGAGTGGCTACAGAATGATTTTACCGAACGCTCCATTGAGTTGAAGGAAGTGGGCAGCGGTTTTCGCATTCAGGTGAAATCAGACTATTCTTCATGGGTTAGCCGTCTGTGGGATGAGCGACCACAACGCTATTCCCGTGCGTTGATGGAAACCATCGCGTTGATTGCCTATCGCCAGCCGGTTACTCGTGGTGAGATTGAAGAGGTGCGCGGTGTTGCAGTGAGCACCTCGATTATTCAAACCCTGCTGGAGCGAGAATGGGTGCGTGTCGTTGCCCATCGCGAGGTGCCGGGGCGTCCCGCGTTGTACGGTACCACCAAGGCATTTCTGGATTACTTCAATCTAAAAAGTCTCGACGAATTGCCAAGCCTTGCCGCGGTCCGTGATCTCGACGAGTTACATCGCGAGTTGGAACTTGAGTTGGCCGTTCCAGAGCAGGCCGCGGATGCAGATTCACCAGCGGTTCAGGTTGGTCTCGCCGATGGTGATGTCGCCGAGGTCGCTGCTGGCGACAGCGGCGAATCTGAAGAGTTTATTGAAGCCCCCCGCGCTCAGGACGCGCTTATCGATGCCGAGCCACCGAATGTCGTCCACTGATCGCCGCCATCCAAAGTAAATTCCCTCTCCCTCAGGGAGAGGGTGGTAAGCTGACGCCTCGATATTACCAGCGCAGCCACGTCTTAAGTTACAATCCCCCGCATGAAACCCTCCACATCTGAACGACTACAAAAGGTACTGGCTCGCGCGGGACTGGGTTCGCGCCGACAGATTGAAGGCTGGATTGAAGAAGGCCTGATCACGGTCAATGGCAAGACCGCCGTGTTGGGCGCCAAAGTCACGGCGGATGATCAGATCCGGGTGCGTGGCCGCGTGGTCAAGTCGACCAAGTTACTTGATATTGCCCGCAAGGTATTGATCTACCACAAGCCGGAAGGCGAGGTGGTGACTCAGCATGATCCCGAACGTCGTAAAACCGTTTTCTCGGCGTTGCCCAAACCCGATCTGGGTCGCTGGGTTGCGGTCGGGCGTCTCGATATCAATTCATCTGGTTTGTTGTTGTTCACCACCGACGGTGAGCTTGCCAATCGTCTGATGCATCCAAGTATTGAAATCGAGCGCGAGTATGCGGTACGAGTACTCGGTAAGGTCAATGATGAAATGTTGCAGCGCCTGCGTGACGGTGTCGAGTTGGATGATGGTTTGGCCCGGTTCGATAGCGTGCGTAGCGCCGGTGGAGAAGGTGCCAATCATTGGTATGAAGTCATCATCAAGGAAGGGCGTAACCGTGAGGTTCGCCGCATATGGGAATCGCAGGGGATAAAGGTGAGTCGCTTGATCCGCACCCGTTACGGTTCGGTGCGTATGCCGCGCAATCTGCGCAGCGGAAAAACGCAGGAGTTGACCGCTGCGCAGCTACGCGAATTGTGTCGTTTGGTGGGTATCGAGGATGCACGCTCGGGACATCAGCGCGGTAAACCCACCCCGCGTCGCAAGACAACGGCATCCCGATCTTCGAAGTCATCCACCTCACCCAGACGAACTCGAAAGGGACAGCGCACCTCGCGATGACATCCGCAGATCGGTCCATGGCGGTCAGCGGCTCCAGACTGGGTGTGATATTCGATCAACTGTCTACCCATCATGGTGCGCAGCACTGGTGGCCAGCCGAGACCGCGTTTGAGGTAATGCTCGGCGCCATTCTTACCCAGAATACGGCATGGCCCAATGTTGAACGCGCACTTGATAACTTGCGTGCGGCGGATTGTCTGGATCCGGCAAGTATCGTTGCCTGTGGTGCCGAGCAACTGGCGACGTGGTTGCGGCCATCAGGGTATTTCAATATCAAGGCCAAGCGGGTCAAGGCGTTTTGTGATTGGTATCAGCAACGTGGTGGCTACGATAGTCTGGATCAACTGGACACTGATAGGTTGCGTCAGGCCTTACTGGGCGTCTATGGCATTGGACCGGAAACTGCCGACGACATATTGTTGTATGCCTTCGCTCGGCCGGTGTTCGTCATCGATGCCTATACCCGGCGAATTTTTTCCCGTTTGGGGTTGCTTGATGAAAGCGCGGGGTATGAGCAATTGCGCACCCTGTTTGAGCAGGCACTGCCAACCAATGTATCAATGTATAACGAATTTCACGCGTTGATTGTTAGCCACGCGAAGGAGGTTTGTACGGTTAAGCCGAGGTGTGATCGTTGTGTTCTGGCGAGTGAGTGCCCCTGTGCAGCAACCGTTGACGAATGCAATTGAAGTGGGGGACCAGTTGTAGTGGCAGTTTTAGTTCGTTATCAACCAAAATCAATTTGCGGCGACTCGGGTTCGATTCGACAACAATGTCGTGAATGACATCACAGGTGTGGAAGTCTTTCAGCGCGTGTTTGACGCCTATCATTAGATACACCGCGAAGTGAGAACGATCAGCGATCGCATGCAGTGCGCCTTCCAGATTTTTGGTGTTCGGCACCACGGCATTGGTTACATCCATTCGCACCAGTCCCTGGCCTTCGTTCCACACGTAGTAGGCTTGCCCGGTAAGGTTGGCCAATTCTCGAAACCCATGCAATATCGGCATCGGGTTATCCGATTCCAATGCGATCGCGGATTGCTCCATCGCAAGCAGTGAACGTATGTGGCGTAATGTCGACATGGCTTGAGTATCGACGCTGGGAGGTTTTGGAACGTGAACTGAATCACCGTTGCGGCATGTGACTTTCACTGCGGTATCCGAACTGTGACTCAAGTCCGTGAATAGGGCAACCGACGTTACAAACTACTCGTGTCAATCCAAGAACCACTCCGTCATTCCGGAGAAGGCGTTTTAATCAGGATGTGACCGAGTCACTTTCGGTTGAAATAACCAAACGATTACGACCGCTATCTTTGGCTTGATACAGAGAATCATCCGCACGTTTCAATAAGTCCTGAATCGACTCACTGTCATTCAGCGTCGCGCCACCCAGGCTAATAGTGACCGGGATCTCGGTTTCGTCGCAGGTGCAGGGCATATCCGCTAGCGCACGACGCAGACGTTCGCCAAGCAATTCGGTGCCTGCTCCATCGGTATTGCTCAGGACGACCAGAAATTCTTCGCCACCATAGCGGAACAGAATATCGGTCGCGCGTATCGTATCGCCAATGCGCTGGGCAATATCGCGAAGGACGCAGTCACCAGCAACATGTCCATGCTGGTCGTTAATTGCCTTGAAATGGTCAATATCGATCATCAGCAGTGATAACTCACTGTCCTGGCGACGAGCGATACTGAATTCGCGAGGCAGCGCCTTGTCGAGTGCCGCACGATTGCAGACACCGGTCAGGGGGTCGGTGTGGGCGGATTCAACGGCCGCATGGAAGCGCAGCGCGTTGCGCAGAGGATGCATCAGCACGCAGACCAGGTTTTCGAGCTGGTTGGCTTCATCTTCCGAACAACGTGTACGGCGCATAAAGGTCATGTTTCCCAAGTATTCCGGGCCCATCATCAGACGATATTCGCAGTTATGCAGGGTACGCTGGCCAATCGTGTGGCTGATCCCAGCGCTGGTGTTTTGATATTGAACACCAGAATGATCGAGCAAACGGGCGACTTCGGCGCTAAACAGCGTGATCAATTCTTCGATATCCAGTGTCGTCTGCAGGACCTGGGTGATCTCCAGCAATGCGTTGCGAGGCTGGCGATTGCTGCTGCGAGGCAGGGCCCCTGCGGTCGTCACGACCCGGTGGTTGTCATTGGCCGCCTTGAGATTACCGCGAATTGTTTGATAGTTAGTTGCCATACTGACATTCCCTCTCTTTCTTTGTCGCCGATTACCTTGCGAGAATCATGCCAGAACAATCAGTTATCGAAAAAACAAACACTTAGCGATGTTTGTCTGGGGATATGTCAGAAAAATGGCGGTTTGTTTTTGCCGCAGGGGCTATTTTTGCCATGGGATACACACTTTACAGGCTAGAATTATGACGCGACCAACGACTGAGACACTTTAATACTATGGACAAGAAGTGTAGTGAATCCTCGTGGATGTTCATTGTTGCCCTGTTGGCGACATGGGTCTTCACCGCCCAAGCTGAAACACCGACGGCACGGGATCAACTTGCTGACGGTATGGTCAATCCCGGTTATGAGGAAAAACCCGCCTGGTTCAAGAATTCCTTTCTTGATATTCGCGAGGACATCGACGATGCAACCGCCAATGGTCGGCGTGTGCTGCTGTATTTTTATCAGGATGGTTGCCCGTATTGTGCCAAATTGCTGCGTGAAAACTACGCGCAGCAAGACATCGAAACTCGTACACGAGCCGGTTTTGATGTGATCGCCATCAATTTGTGGGGTGACCGAGATGTGGTCGACTTTAGCGGGAAAGACACCACGGAGAAGTCATTCGCGGTTGCGCTGAAGGTCATGTTTACACCCACGCTATTGTTTTTGAACGATCAGGGCGGGGTCGTGTTACGTGTCAACGGTTACTATGCGCCCCACAAGTTTGCGGCCGCACTGGACTATGTGGCGGGCAAGCACGAGGCGACGCAGAGCTTTCGTGAATACTACGTCAAGGCCAACCCGGTTCCAGCCCGAGGTGTGTTGCATATTGCCGACGACTATTTACCGGCTCCCTACCAGTTGAGCCAAGCGTCGCGGAAAAGTGGTAAGCCATTATTGGTTCTGTTTGAACAAAAACAGTGTGTGGCCTGCGATGAGTTGCATCTGGATATTTTTCAGCGTGAGCAGAGCAAACCTTTGCTGCAGGCCTTTGATGTCGTATTGCTGGATATGTGGTCGCGCGAGCCGTTGCAGACCACCGATGGCGCGACCATGACTGCAGCTCAGTGGGCGACGCAACTGGATATCAAGTACGCGCCGGGATTGGTGTTGTTCGATCCGGAAGGTAACGAGGCGTTTCGCACCGAAGGTTATTTGAAGGCCTTTCATGTGCAGTCATCGCTGGATTATGTACGCACGGGTGCTTACAAGACCCAGCCAAATTTCCAGCGCTATATCTCAGCTCGCGCGGAGGCTCTGGAGGCGCAGGGGATTCACGTCGATATTATGGAGTAGAGGGTGGTTATTGCGTCGCCGGCGTCGCCGCAACCGCCACACCATTAACCGCCTTGCTCGCATCCGACATCAGATACAAATAACTCCCCATCACATCATCCGGTTTCGGCAGACTATTCGGATTCTCCCCCGGATACGCACGCGTACGCAGGATAGTCGCTACCGGAACTGGCGCGAGGCTGTTAACGCGAATGTTGGTGTCCGAGAGTTCATCGGCGAGAGTCTGCATCAATCCCTCGATACCAAACTTGGATACGGCATAGCCGTTCCAGTAGGCGCGCCCTTTGCGACCGAGCTGATCGGAGGTGAACACGATGGAGGCACTGTGGCTGGCCGAGAGTAGATCCAGGCACGCGCGGGTAATCAAAAACGGTGCCGTTAGATTGGTTTGCAGCACGCGATTCCATGTCGGTACGTCCGCCATTCTCAGTGGGCTAAGTATGTCGAGCTCGGCGGCATTATGCAGTAGGCCATCGAGTCGACCAAAGTTGTCGTTGATGCTCTGCGCCATGGCCTCGAAGTCCTCGGGTGTGGCCTTGTCCAGTTTGAGCGGGAATATGGCGGGCTGTGGCCCGCCAGCGGCTTCAATTTCGTCGTACACGTCTTCGAGTTTTTTTACTGTGCGGCCGAGCAAAATGACCGTCGCACCATGGCGTGCAAAGGCCAGTGAGGCGCTGCGGCCAAGGCCATCACCGGCGCCGGTGACCAGAATGACGCGGTCGGCGAGCGCGTTTTCAGACGGGATGAAGTCGGCAAAGCTGGGGTATTGGAGGTCTGTCATGATTCGGACGATTCAGTTGCTCTAACAATCTTGTCTATAGGGTCGAGTTCGGGGAGTTGTTTGTGGTGATGGATTCCCAACTCAGTGAACTTGCGTGCACCGGGCAGCACCTTGCGTTCGAGTGAGCCGACGGCCTTGTTATAGTGGTCGACGCTGCTGCCCAGCGAGCGACCCATCTTCGCCAAGTGCTCGCCAAACGAGCACAGACGACCATACATATCTTCACCCAGGCAACGAATCTGTTCGGCGTTTTCGGCGACCGACAGTTGTCGCCAGCCAAACGCGACGGCGCGTAGCAGCGCGATAAAACTGGTCGGTGTTGCGATGATGACCTTCTGTTGCAGGGCCTCTTCGAGCAGACGATCATCGACATCAAACGCGGCACTGACAAACTGATCGCCGGGGATGAACAACACCACAAACTCCGGCGAATTTTTAAACTGTGCCCAATAGTTTTTGCTGGCGAGTTCACGGACGCGTTCGCGCACATTGCGCGCGTGGCGTTCAAGATGAAGCTGTTTGTCCGCATCTGTTTCCGCTTCCATGGCACTGAGATACGCATCCAGCGGTGTTTTTACATCCACCACAATCTCGCGGTTTTCCGGCATCCGCACCACCATGTCAGGGCGCAGGCGTCCGTTTTCGCTGTTGGTGGTTTCCTGTTCGAAGAAATCGCAGCGATCCACCATGCCCGCCAGTTCGGCCAGTCGGCGCAGGGTGAGTTCTCCCCACTGGCCGCGAACCTCGGGTCGACGCAGTGCCTTGACCAGATTGCGGGTCTCGGTTTGCAGGCGGGTTTGCGACTCGGCCATGCCTTGCAGTTGCTGGCTTAACGAGCCATAGGCCTCACGGCGTTCTTTTTCTATCGTCTGAATCTGTTGCTCGGTTTTTTCCAGCGCCAGCTTGATGGGTTTGATGAGTTGCTCAACCGCCTGTTCATTTTTGTCCATGTCCGAGCGCGCGGTTTGCTCGTGGCGTTTGAAGTTTTCCTGCGCGAGTCGCAAAAACTGATCGTTGTTTTGTTTCAGTGCTTGACCACTGAGTTCAGAGAAGGCGGCGCCGAACTGTGCGCGGGTTTGGGTCAGGATATCGGTCTGTTGCTGTGCCGATAACTGCTCAGCCTCGATGCGTGATTCGAGGCGAGCCTGTTGTTCGCGCAAAGACATGATCTGTCGCTGGCTGCGCAGATGCACCAGAGCGGCGGCAATAACAGCCCCAAATAGAAATGTCAGTACCAGTAACACAGGTTCAGGCATTGTCGTGAATCCAGTCGAGTAATTGTGCGGGCGAGTCGATTTGGCCATCGGCACCCCAGGTTTCTGGTGCATCAGTATCAGCAATGTAACCAAAGCTGGCAACCACCGTCTTCATGCCCGCTGCACGTCCGGCCTCGATATCGCGTTGCGCATCGCCGACGTAGACACAGCGCGCCGGCTCGCTGTTGGTCAGTTTGCAAGCATGCAGCATGGGTTCCGGGTGAGGTTTTCGTTGCTCGGTGGAATCGCCGCTGACGATGCAGGCCGCGCGCGTGTCGAGTGAC
>DTRM01000006.1:10131-19172 GCA_012965975.1 Chromatiaceae bacterium
CAGTTGTTGCAGCAAGGGCTCGGCGAGCCAGCCAGGTTTGTTGGTGACGATACCCCAGTTCAGTCCGGCGCTCTCCAGCGTGTCGAGAACCAGCGCCATGCCATCAAACAGCTTCGACTCGTGCACAAGGTTGTTTTCGTAAATGACTAGAAAACGTTTTCGCAACCGTTCAAATTCGGCGTCGTCCAGCGCATCGCCAAAACCGACGCGAATCATTGCGACGCTGCCATGCGAGACCGATGGCCGAATCTGTGCGTAGGGCAGGGGTTCACATCCTTGTTCAGCAAGCAGGCGGTTAAGCGCCGCGGCCATGTCCGGCGCGGTATCCACGAGGGTGCCATCAAGATCAAACAGAACGGTGGTCAGACTCGTCGGCACTGCTTGGGGGTCTTTGATAGTGAGTGATGTAATTGACGTCGACGTCGCGCCCCAACGCATACACTTTGGTGAGCAGGTTGTAGCCAAGCCCGACCATGTGCTGAGAACTCAGGCCGCAGTTGCGTGCCCAGCGATCCAGTTCTGATGGGCGAATAAAACGCGCGTAATCGTGAGTGCCTTTGGGCAGCAAGTGAAGAATATACTCGGCGCCCAGAATCGCAAACAGATAGGATTTGGGATTACGATTGATGGTGGAGAAAAACACGTGGCCACCCGGTTTAACCAGGCGCGCGCAGGCCGCAATCACCGACTCCGGTGAAGGGACATGTTCGAGCATTTCCAGACAGGTCACGACATCAAAGCCGTCGGCATGGTCGTGCGCGTAGGCTTCTGCGGTGCTGAGTTGGTAGTCGATCTCGACACCGGATTCGAGTCGATGCAGTTTGGCGACGGTGAGGCCTTCCTCACCCATATCGATGCCACACACGGTGGCGCCGCGCGTGACCATGGCCTCGGCGAAGATACCGCCACCGCAACCGACATCGAGTACCGTTTTGCCCGCTAGTCCGACGCGCTCATCGACATAGTCCAAGCGCAGTGGATTGATTTCATGCAACGGGCGAAACTCGCTATTGGGGTCCCACCAGCGCGCCGCTAGCGCGTCAAAACGAGCGACTTCAGCGGTATCGACATTGGCTTGGGTATTCACAACAATTTATCCATAGATCCGGCGTTTGATCCCGCCATCCTGACCTTCTTCCCGAGGGAGAAGGTCAGGATGGTTAACAGAAAACATCCTAATTATATCCCGTTAGCAGACGTTAATCAGCGGAATCAGCCGCATTAATTCGTTCCGCCCAACTCTGCGCGCGAGTCACTAAATCGGTCACGTTCAGCGTGGTGAGTTGACCGCTACTATATAAATGGCGTGCATTGACCCAAGTATCGGTCACCTGATCCGCACTACAGGTATAAACCAGTTGCGAAATCGGGTGGTAGACCGGCTGGCAACGGGCGTCCGCCAATGATATCGCGACGATGTCGGCCGCCTTGCCAACCTCGAGAGAGCCGGTTTCTGCTTGCAAGCCGAGGCAGGCTGCGCCGTTCAGGGTCGCCATGCGCAGCGTGGCCGCCGCGGGCACGGCGCTGGCATCCGCGGCCACCGCCTTGCCCAGCATCGCGGCGGAGCGCATCTCCGAGAACATGTCCAGATCATTGTTGCTGGCGGCACCATCGGTTCCAAGTCCGACATTGATGCCAGCGGATAACCAATCCGCCACGCGCGCAAACCCACTGGCGAGTTTCATGTTGGATTCCGGGCAGTGCACGATATGCCCACCGCTTTCCGCAAAGGTCTCAATTTCGTTGTCATTCATTTGCGTCATGTGTACCGCGACCAGTGAGGGTGACAACAGGCCGATCTGAGACAGGTCAGCAAGCGGCCGCATGCCATGTTTGGCTACATGTTCAGATATTTCGTGTTCGGTCTCATGCAAATGAATGTGTACCGGAACGTCGAGCTCGTCGGCCAGGGTGCGAACTCGTTCAAGCACCGGGCGCGACACACTGTAGGGGGCATGGGGGGCAAAGGCGGTAGTGACCAGCGGATCGTTACGAAACTGATCGTGCATGGCGATGCCTTTGGCAATGTAATCCTCGCTGTTACCCGCCCACGCGGAGGGGAAGTCGATCACGATCATGCCGGCACAGCAGCGGATACCCGCCGCCGAACTTACGCGTGCGGTGATCTCAGGGAAGAAATACATATCGTTAAAGGCAGTGGTACCCCCCGCGAGCATTTCAGCGACGGCCAATTGCGATCCGTCCTGCACGTATTCTTCGCCGACCCACCGGGCTTCGGCGGGCCAGATGTGTTGGTCGAGCCATTCCATCAACGGCAGGTCATCGGCCAGACCACGCATCAGCGTCATCGGCGAATGTCCGTGGGCGTTGATCAATCCCGGAATCAGCGCGTGTTGTTCGCGATCCACTGTCTGGTCGGCTTGGATTTGTTCGGAAGCCTCAGACGTTGGCAGGATCGCGACAATGCGCCCATCCTCAAGTGCAACGCTGTGGTGGTCGAGTACGACGCCATCCGGTTCCACTGGGATGACCCAACGCGCGTTAATCAAGATATCGGCATGCATGGGCTGCACGATACTTGATCCCGGCGGTGGGTGCTACGCGTGGAATTATCTTGTATGGTGGAAGGATGACTGACGCAATGATTGATGACGTTCGCGCGATTGAGTGGCAGGGGGATGTGCTGCTTCTGCTCGACCAACGTCAGCTGCCAAAAAAGACGATTTATCTGGAAATTGATAGCGTTGACGCAGCCATTGCGTCGATCAAGGCGCTGGTGGTACGAGGGGCACCCGCGATTGGCATCACCGCTGCCTATGCAGTGGTGCTGGCCGCGCGCAGTCGCTATCGCGAGTCGGCTGAGCGATGGCGTGAATTGATTCGTGAAGATTTGATCAAACTAGCGGCTGCGCGACCAACAGCGGTGAATCTGAGCTGGGCGTTGCAGCGCATGCAGGGCATCATTGACGCGGTCGATGGTGATCCTGTGCCGCCGTTATTTGGTGAGGCCCGCCAGATCCACGAGAACGACATTAAGGCCAACCAGACGATGGGGGATTATGGCGCAGACCTGATCAAAAATCCCGGTCCGGTATTGACGCATTGCAACACCGGTTCATTGGCAACCGGGGGTTATGGTACTGCGCTGGGTGTGATTCGTAGCGCCTATGTGCAGCGCAGGGTCACCGCGGTGTTTGCGACCGAGACGCGACCTTGGTTACAAGGCTCGCGTCTGACCGCGTGGGAGTTGCAGCGGGATGGTATTCCGGTGAGTCTGATTACCGATTCTGCGGCTGCGTGGCTGATGCAACAAAAACCCATTGAGTGGGTTATTGTCGGTGCCGATCGTATTGCCGCTAACGGTGACGTCGCGAACAAGATAGGTACCTATAATCTCGCGGTTGCGGCGCGTCGGCACGGGGTCAATTTCATGGTAGTCGCACCCACCTCGACGATCGATCGTGATATCAGCAGCGGCGAGCAGATTCCGGTCGAGGAACGCGCTGAAACCGAGATCCTTGGCACCGCCGGTTACGCGGAAGGGGTAGTCGATATTGGCGCTTGGAATCCGGTCTTTGATGTCACCCCTGCGTCGTTGATTGATGCGATTGTGACCGAGAATGGGGTGGTTCTGGAGCCGACCCGAGATCGGATCGAGCGACTCTTCACTAAATAAACAGGGGGCGGCTGAGTGGGAGGTTAACGATTCCAAAACAGTGACAGGACGGATGTTATGCCCCCCGGCCCCGATTTTCGTCTGCGGCCAATCCCAATCCCAGATTATGAAAGCCGTTGTCGTTAGCAGAAGCTGACCGTTGAAGTACTCAATACACGCGCAGGGACTGAGTGAACAGGTTAACGAGACCCTCGTACAGACCCGTTACACTCTTTGGTTCTAGTCGCGGTTTAGACAACCTTTTTCGTAAACACGAGTTATTCAGTGGATTCCTAGGCCTTTCTCAGCCGATAACGGGCAATTGTCACCCTACATTAGCGGTTTTTGATGAATTCGGCGCTATAACGCTCCTGTTGCCTGTGGTAGAATTTGCATTATTTCGTGATATCGAAACACGGGTGTCGCGATAACCCTCCATAACCCAAAAACGGTGGTCTTGCTTCATGGTGGAATACGCAAAAGAATTACTCCACGTCAATCTCGAAGACGAGATGAAACAGTCCTATCTCGATTACGCGATGAGCGTGATTGTGGGACGCGCCTTGCCTGATGTGCGCGATGGACTTAAGCCGGTTCATCGACGTGCCTTGTACGCCATGCACGTACTCAACAACGACTACAACAAGCCGTATAAAAAGTCGGCGCGCATCGTCGGTGACGTGATCGGTAAATATCATCCGCATGGCGATACCGCGGTGTATGACACCATCGTGCGCATGGCGCAGCCGTTTTCGATGCGTCACATGCTGGTCGATGGTCAGGGCAACTTTGGCTCGGTGGATGGCGACGCACCGGCCGCGATGCGTTACACCGAAGTGCGCATGGCGAAAATATCACACGACTTGATGGCGGACTTGGAAAAGGAAACCGTCGACTTCGTTCCCAACTACGACGACACCGAACATGAGCCATCGGTGTTTCCGACGCGGCTACCGAACCTGTTGATTAACGGGTCTTCGGGTATCGCGGTGGGCATGGCAACCAATATACCGCCACATAATCCATCTGAAGTGATTAAGGGTTGCCTTGCGCTGATCGACGACCCGAGCATGAGTATTTCCGATTTGATGGAGTATATTCCGGGCCCTGATTTTCCGACTGCCGCTATCATTAATGGTGCGCGTGGTATTCGAGAGGCCTATCACACCGGTCGTGGCCGTATTCATGTGCGTGCGCGGGTCGAAATTGAAACCGACGAAAAGCGCGGCAAAGACATTATCATCGTCACCGAATTACCGTATCAGGTAAACAAGGCTCGCCTGCTTGAGAAGATCGCCGAGTTGGTCAAGAACAAAAAACTCGATGGCATCACCGAATTGCGCGACGAGTCCGACAAGGATGGCATGCGCATGGTGATCGAGCTGCGTCGCGGTGAAGTGGCCGACGTGGTATTGAACAACTTGTATCAGCAAACGCAAATGCAAAATGTGTTTGGCATTAATACGGTTGCCTTGGTTGAAGGTCGCCCGAGGATTCTCAATCTCAAGGAGTTGATCGAAGCCTTCATTCGTCATCGTCGTGAAGTGGTTACGCGTCGTACGATGTTCGAACTGCGCAAGGCGCGTGCCCGTGCGCATATCCTTGAAGGCCTTGCGGTGTCGTTGGCGAATATCGATGAAGTTATCGCACTGATCAAACAGTCGTCTAATCCAGCGGAAGCCAAGGTCGGGCTGTTGGAGAAGGTTTGGGATTCCAGCGTGGTTACCAGTATGTTGGGCGCGGCCGGATCCGATGCCTCGCGTCCCCATGATCTGGGTCCAGAGTTCGGTATGTCCGATGCCGGTTATCGCTTGTCACCGACCCAGGCGCAGGCCATTCTCGACCTGAGACTGCATCGCCTGACCGGTCTTGAGCAAGATAAAATAATAAATGAATACAAAGAGATACTGGTTGAAATTAATGGGTACCTTGAGATTTTGTCGGATCCTGACCGTTTGCTGGATGTGATTCGCGAAGAGCTCAACGAGATGCTTGAGCAGTATGGTGATGAGCGTCGTACCGAGATCATCGCCAACCATCTTGATCTGACGCTCGAAGACCTGATCACCGAAGAAGATGTGGTGGTGACCCTGTCGCATGCCGGTTACGCAAAATCTCAACCGGTGTCGGAATATTCGGTGCAGCGTCGTGGTGGTCGTGGCAAGTCGGCGGCCAACACCAAGCAAGAAGATTTTATCGACAAGATGTTTGTTGCCAGCACCCACGATACGATTTTGTGCTTCTCCAGTCGCGGTAAGGTGTATTGGTTGAAGGTCTATGAAGTCCCGCAGGCCAGTCGTGGTGCGCGCGGTCGTCCATTGGTTAATCTGTTGCCGTTGGAAGAGGGCGAGCGCATCAGCGCGATTTTGCCGATTCGCGAATACACCGACGATGCCTACATCTTTATGGCAACGCGTAATGGCACGGTCAAAAAGACACCGCTGAAAGCCTACTCACGTCCACGCGCCAGTGGCATCATCGCGGTCGATTTGCGTGATGGTGATGAGTTGATTGGCGCGGTCGTGACCGATGGAGAGCAACAAATGATGTTGTGTTCCAGTGCCGGCAAGGCGATTCGATTCCGCGAGAGCGATGTGCGCTCCATGGGTCGAACGGCGGCGGGTGTGCGTGGCATCAAGGTGCTCGCAGATAAGGGGATTATTTCCCTGTTGGTTGCCAGTGATGAAAACTTGATGTTGTCCGTCACCGAGCATGGCTATGGTAAGTGCACACAGGTCTCCGAATTCCCGACCAAGGGCCGTGGAGGTCAGGGCGTGATTTCCATTCAAGCCAGCGAACGCAATGGTAACGTGGTGTCGGTGGAGATGGTGACCTCGGAAGATGAAGTGATGGTCGTGACCAGTCATGGCATGATGGTGCGCACTCCGGTTGAGGGTATATCGGTTCAGGGGCGCAACACGCAAGGCGTTCGCCTGATGCGGATGAATGATGGCGAGACGGTGGTTGGTCTGGAGCAGATTGACAGCATTGATGATGAAGATGTTATTGATCTGGCCGATACAGGTACCGATGATGCAGATGCATCCGATACAGGTACCGATGACGCAGAGACTTGATCGCTGCGCCCCTTCATCCTCACGTTAACCCTCTCCCTGAGGGAGAGGGCACTTGATCCAGAGATTCTCTGACGCTTATGAACAGACCCTTCAACTTTAGCGCCGGTCCAGCGACACTACCGCTGCCGGTTCTCGAGCGCGCGCAGGCCGAACTGGTTGACTGGAACGGCAGTGGTATGTCGGTGATGGAAATGAGTCACCGCGGCAAGGAGTTTACGTCGATTGCCGAAAAGGCCGAAGCCGATCTGCGCAGCCTGTTATCGATTCCCGACAACTATCGCGTGTTGTTCCTGCAAGGTGGCGCGTCAAGCCAGTTTGCGATGGTACCCATGAATCTGCATCGCGGTCGACCCTCAGCTGATTATGTGAACACCGGTGTTTGGTCAAAAAAGGCGATCGGCGAAGGCGCGCGTTTTTTGGACGTGTCCATCGCGGCCAGCGCGGAAGCCAATGGATTTACCGATATTCCGGCGCAGGACTCGTGGACATTAAATGCAGATGCCGCCTATGTGCACTACACACCCAACGAAACCATCGGTGGTGTGGAGTTTGGCTGGATCCCGGACACGGGCGATGTGCCGCTGGTGGCGGATATGTCATCAACGATTCTTTCGCGTCCGCTGGACGTCTCCCGTTTTGGTTTGATTTATGCCGGCGCACAAAAGAATGTCGGCCCCTCCGGCCTGACGCTGGTGTTTGTGCGTGATGACTTGATGGGTGACGCCGCGCCGCGAACCCCGACCCAGTTTGATTACAAGGTGTTGTCCGATCACGGTTCGATGGCCAATACGCCGCCGACACTGGCGTGGTATCTGGCGGGTTTGGTTTTTGATTGGCTGCTGGCGCAAGGCGGTGTTACTGCGATGGCCGAGATTAATCAACGCAAGGCCGACAAACTATACGCCGCGATTGATGCCTCTGATTTTTATGCCAACCCGGTCGCAAAAGACGCCCGTTCATGGATGAATATTCCGTTCACCTTGGCCGATGCCGAACGCGATACCGAGTTTTTGTCCGGTGCGGCAGAGGCAGGATTGTTTTCGTTAAAAGGTCACCGTTCTGTCGGTGGCATGCGTGCCAGTATTTATAACGCGATGCCAGAGTCTGGCGTCGATGCATTAATACAGTATATGTCTGAGTTTGAACGCGACAAGGCATAGGAATCTTATTATGTTCAAAATCCTCACTCTGAATAATATTTCAATTACCGGCCTCGACCGCTTGCCGCGGGATTGTTATGAGGTTGCGTCCGAGATCCAGCATCCCGACGCCATCATGTTGCGATCCTACAAGATGCACGACATGGAATTGGCCGACTCGGTATTGGCAGTCGGTCGAGCGGGTGCCGGCGTCAATAATATTCCGGTCGATAAAATGAGCGAGCGTGGCATTCCGGTGTTTAATGCCCCCGGTGCCAATGCCAATGCGGTCAAAGAGCTAGTGATCGCCGGTATGCTGCTGGCCTGCCGCAATATCTGTCAGGGTTGGGATTATTCGCGCGGTCTGGAAGGCAGTGATCACGATGTCAGCAAGGCGGTGGAGCAGGGCAAGAAGCAATATGTTGGCTTTGAGTTACCCGGGCGTACCCTGGGAGTGGTCGGTTTAGGCGCGATCGGAATTCAGGTCGCCAATGCCGCTCTTGCATTGGGAATGAAAGTCATCGGTTTCGATCCGGACATCACCGTGGATCGTGCTTGGCAGTTGTCGTCTGACGTTGAAGCCGCGACCAGTGCCGACGATCTGTTGACGCGTGCAGATTTTGTGACCTTTCATGTGCCATTGGTTGACAGCACCAAAAACATGATCAATGCACAGCGCCTATCGACCATGAAAGACGGTGTGGTGCTGCTTAACTTTGCCCGCGACGGCATCATCGAAGAGTCGGCGATGATTGATGCGATCGATAGCGGCAAGGTCTATGCCTATGTGTGTGATTTTCCATCGAATGGACTCAAGGGTCATGATCGCGTCATCACGCTTCCACATCTCGGTGCGTCGACCAAGGAGGCCGAGGACAACTGCGCGGTGATGATCGCCGATCAGCTGCGCGCGTTTCTTGAGGACGGCAACATCACCAACTCGGTGAATTTCCCAACCATTGATCTGCCGCGTAATGGTGGCTCGCGTCTGGTGGTGGTGAATCGCAATGTCCCGAATATGGTGGGCCAGATTTCAACCTGTCTGGCCGATGCGAGTCTGAATATTATTGACCTGCTGAACAAATCGCGTGGTGATATTGCCTGTACCATCGTTGATTTGGAATCCGATGTAACCGACGACACCCTCGAGGGTATTGTCGCGATTGATGGTGTTTTATCCGCAAGACTGTTGTAATTGGATTATGGCTA
>DTRM01000007.1:0-1063 GCA_012965975.1 Chromatiaceae bacterium
CGCCAATGACGACCAGAAAATCCATCGGCGTCACGGTAAAAAATCGATTTCTCTCGTAGCGAACCCCCATCGCCACCATGGCCGCCAGTATCGCGTAAACCGTCTTTTCCAGAAATGCCCATTCCAGATAAAACGGTGAAGGTGAAATTTCGCACAGAAATACAATAAACCCCACCGCTATGTAAATGGCCGCGCGATTGATTGTCGACCTCATACTTGGCATAACAATCGTTACCACCATGCCTAACAACAACAAAGAGGACCCCATTGTGAAATCAATAGGCACCGCATCAACCGCCAAACTTGTGCCCACCAATACCAAGGGCAAACCGATCCTAACGATGAGCATGGGCCAACCCACAATGACCGCCTGACCCGTGCGCGACTGAACCAATCTGCTTACCCAAGTCTCACCCGACGCCGACCCGACCTTCCAATCACTTCGGGCGGCCAGACCCAGAAGACCAAAAATCACCACACAGACCCCGAGGTAAATCGACAGGATCAGGCCATCGCCTGCATAACCGAGCACCAACGCAGACAATACCAATGCGGCATGTACCGCATAAATAACGACCACTGAGCTATAGTGATCGAACCCCACTTCCAGCAAACGGTGATGAATATGATTTTTGGTTGCCTTGAACCAATTCATTTTTTGGTAAGCGCGTTGCGCCAATACCGCGATAATATCGGCGACCGGTAAGCCTAAAATCAATGCTGGAATCGCAGGACTCAAGGCCGGATTAACATTCTGCGTCAGATCGATCGCAACATAGCCCAGCACAAAACCCAAAAACTGACTGCCGCTGTCGCCCATGAAGATGCGTGCGGGGTGTGAATTAAATCGCAGGAAACCAAACACTCCGCCGGCGGTCGCCAACCCAATCAGAACCAACTCATCTCCCCCGCCCAGATAGGCCAGATAAATAAGGCACCCCAAGCTAAGCAAGGATTCACCGCCCGCTAAACCATCCAGACCGTCTGAATGATTCATCGCATTAATCATTCCAATCAACGCGACCACGGTAAACAGGCGGCCCGCCGTGTCGGATATCGGTTC
>DTRM01000007.1:1073-5905 GCA_012965975.1 Chromatiaceae bacterium
TAGAAACTGGCCAATGAACTTTACGTAATGACCCAACTCACAACTGTCATCCCATGCACCAAATACCAGCAACACCAACGCACCCCAAAAGAAGTACATATGCTGGGGTTCCGCGACACCAAGAATAAAGTACAGCGGTATCAGTGAGCCAACGACGATGCCTATTCCACCAACACGAGGGATCGGGTGCGCATGAACCTTACGCTCGTCAGGTTCGTCCAACATTCCAAGCGCCGGGGCAAACCGAATCATCACCGGAATAATCAGCATACTCAGCGCCAACGCAACCGCAAATGCCATCAGATACGACAGTGTACTCATTCCGGAATATAATCCTTGAGCAGCACTGATACCTTGCTGGCAAATCGGCTTAACTTCTCGTCTGCATCGGCAACGTCTTCACCCGGACGGATGATCGTTGTCAATCTAACCAGTGCGCCATCGGTTCGATTAACATTCAGTGCATCGACAAACAGATACCACTTAACCATGTACTCACTGGTAATGTTACGACCACGCTGCTGAAACCAGTAGTAAACCAACTGCGTGTAGTCACCTTTCTTGATCACGACACGATTGACGTTCAGGGCACCGCCATCGGGCCCTACGGCAGGAACCGGATACTCCGCAAAGTCAGTCATTCTCCAGCCACCGCCAGGTAGACACGATTTTGGTGAGTGCGCGGCCTCTCCTACTTCCTGCGAAGTGTAGTAGGCGGAATACAATCCAATGTTGCCACCCTTGCCATCGATAAACTCTAGTTTTAGATAGTCATCCAGTTTCAATATGTCCAGATAGATCTGCTCCATGCGTTCCGAGGTACCCTTCCACTCATCGATAACCATGGGAAATTCGTAGAAGTCGGTTCGCTCCGGGATAACCCGGTCACGCTGTTCAAGCCCAAGTTCAACCAAATAAAACCCGGCTACCATGACCACCGCTACATAGGCCGTCAGCGCCACCGGGCGTTTTTTACAAGGCAGAGGCGACTCAAGCGGTTCCGGAAATTCGAGGCCAAACACCTCCTTCAATGGCCTTGAATCCCTGCTGAATACCGAAAACATCCACATTTCCAGCAGGATCAAACCGACGCTGGCCATAAATACCGCCCAACCCTCAAAATCGTGCAGAAAGCCTTGCGCCTGTTCTATGCCCCAGTGCTCAACCAATACGCCGATGACACCAATACGAAAACTGTTCATCAAGACCGTAATCGGGATGCTGGACAGAAACACCACCACCCGCTTCCATGTAGCCACCTGAAAAAAGTAGGCGCAGATTAACGCCAGACTCATCAGCGGAAACAGATAACGCAAGCCACTACACGCCTCCACAACCTGAAGTTGAAATTTCCCCAGATCGATTACGTTACCTTCCAGATAAACACTGATATCAAACAGGCGAATCACAAAAACGCCGATCTGCGAGGAGATCAATTGCAACTCGGAAGACAGGCGGAACAGGAAGATACCGGGCAGTGGCACCATCAAAAACAGAAACAGAAACGGAAACATCACCAAGCGATAGCGTGGCCAACCAAGAAAAGCCAGCGCAATCCCGTTCAGCGCAAACACACTTCCGTACTGTGCGAGTGAATGCGTAGCACTCACCATGCCGATAAACATCACCGAGCAGCCAATCAGGATACCCGCTACGCCGAGCCACGAGCGTGATCCCTCGAGAACGGCGAGTTCTTCCTTCTTCTGCCAAATAAGGAACAGGGAGATCAGCGGAATCAGATAGCCATGACTAAACTCTTCCCTGACTTCCCAAAAATGCACCATCTGCGCCAACGCATCGATAACGCCGTATCCCAAGACCACGGTTGCGGCAACAAACAGAACCCAAACCAGCGCCGGGTCGGACCATATCTGAACGTCATTTTTGCTTGCCTGACTCACGCTGAGCCCTCGCTAGATTCTAAAATGTTGATGGATATTAATTGCTGGGTGGTCACTCTCACGGCGATCATCAGATATAGATCTAACCGATAATATGAGCATCTACTAATTTAATCGGCTGATAGCCCCTAAGCTAAAGTGCAGGCCGCCCAACGTAGGCGAGACCGCCATAGATTCAAGGCTAGAGATAGTAGCTCTTAAGTGTATCACCAGAAACAGATGTCCCCAACGTCAAGTTCTAGTAGACTTTGGCCAATAACAATAAGCCATGCCATACAATCCTACTGGGATCATCGATCCATGAAAGCCCTTCTGGTTAACAAGTTTTACTGGATGAAAGGGGGAAGCGAAGCCGTCTTTTTCGGCGATAAAGCCCTGCTTGAAGCCAACGGACATGACGTTGTCCCGTTTTCAATGCAGGACAGTAAAAACGTCCCTTCCGAGTATTCCGATAGCTTCGTGTCGAATATCGACTACACCAGCGGCAAGATCAGAGACAAGATAACCAGCGCCGCCAGAATCGTGTTTTCGATGGAAGCGCGTAAAAAGATGCGGCAACTGGTGCAAAAAACTAGCCCTGACGTGGCGCATTTCCACATTTTTCAACACCAGATCTCGCCCTCGGTGTTCGCGCCTTTACGCAAGGCCGGCATCCCCATCGTCTTGACTCTGCACGACCTCAAGCCAATCTGCCCCAACTATAAAATGTTCACGCACGGCGAGGTCTGCGAACGCTGCAAAGGTCGCAAATTCTACAATTGCGTCAAACATAAGTGCACCAAGGGCTCCACAGGAAAAAGCCTGGTTAATATGGTCGAGATGTATTTCCATTATTTTGCCGGGTATTACCAAAATGTCGACCGCTACGTGGCCGTCAGCCGCTTTTACCAACGCAAAATGATCGAGTTTGGCTTCAGCGAAGATCAGGTGGTGTACATCCCCAACTATATTGATTGCGAAGATTTCGCCCCCAGCGGGTCAGATGACGATTACGCGCTGTATTTTGGTCGTCTGTCCGAGGAGAAAGGACTGGAAACCCTGCTGGAAGCCGCTAAACTCCAACCAGACATCCGTATCTTGATCGCAGGAACCGGACCCGCTGAAGACGCACTTAAGCAATTGGCCGCGTCGCTGAATCTGGATAATGTTGAATTTGTCGGGTTTCAGACCGGTGAGGCCATGCGCAATCTGCTTGATCGCGCCTCCTTCACGGTTTTACCCTCGAAATGGTACGAAAACTGCCCAATGTCGGTGCTGGAATCCTTGGCCATGGAAAAACCCGTCGTCGGCGCCAATATTGGCGGAATCCCCGACCTGATTGCCGATGGCGTCGATGGTTTCCTGTATGACAACCGCAGTCCCGCTGATCTGGCAGAGAAAATGGACCGGCTGTGGCAAGACAAGGCCTTGAGACGAACCTTTGGCCAGACTGGACGCAGTAAGGTCGCAGCCGAATTTAACCCGCAAAAACATTACGATCAACTCATCGCCTTGTATCAAGACATTGGCGTTGGATCAGACTGATACGGAGACAGACAATGGCACACTCGGACTTCACCTTCCCCCCCGCGGAAACCGACGACACGAAACAGAAACTCATTATTTTCGATGCGATAAAGGACGGAAATACGACGGTTTGCAACCTTGCATATGCGCTGATCGACGAGCATTACGAGGGCGAATACAGTGACCCATTGTTTGCGTTCATGCAGGTTCGCACCGAAGTCGAAGGCATTGCGGCGCGCCTGATCGAACAAGGTCGCTTCGAGGACGATGGCAGCATTGTCATCACCGAAGCAGACATCAAGGCCTGATACGGTTTTTCCCGGAAATAGGGGCTAAAGGAACTGCGGCCCCACGTCGACAGACTAACTAACGGCTGCAAATAGGCCTTAACCCGGTAATATTCTCTGAATTACCGAATATTACTACGTAATTTAACGTATTTCCTGCTATATTAATGGGGAATATACTTCGGTCTACCTTCGGGTATCCCTGAAGTCACCATGCTGTGCGGATGACGCTTCTATGCAAAATGTATCGAATTATGATCCGGCGTTAATGCCGACCGACGTTTCAGTCATCACAACCTACCGTTGTCAGATGCGTTGCACCATGTGTGACATTTGGGAAAACCCAAGCGACCGCAAGACTGAAATCACACCCAAAGATCTTGAGATTTTACCCAAGCTCAAATTCGTCAACGTGACCGGAGGCGAGCCCTTCATCCGTCGGGATCTGGAAGACATCGTCGAAGTCTGCTATTCGAAAGCGGATCGCGTTGTGATTTCCACCTCCGGTTGGCATGTCGATCGCATCGCACAGATGGCCGAACGTTTCCCCAACATCGGTGTGCGCGTCAGTATCGAAGGTTTGGCACAACACAACGATCGCCTGCGCGGACGTCCCGGCGGCTTTGACCGCGGGCTCAGAACCGTATTGCAGCTCAAGGAAATGGGCGTCACCGATGTCGGTTTTGGTTGCACCGTGTCCAACCAGAATTCCGAAGACATGTTGTGGCTGTACGAGCTGTCGAAAAACCTCGGCATGGAATTTGCCACCGCCAGCTTTCACAACTCCTATTACTTCCACAAAGAAGACAATGAAATCACCAACAAGGAAGAGGTGATCGCTGACTTTCATGAGCTGATCGAGCGCTTAATGAAAGAAAATTCGCCGAAATCTTGGTTTCGCGCATTCTTCAACCTCGGCCTGATCAACTACATCCGTGGCGGCAAACGCATGCTGCCGTGTGAGGCAGGCAGCGCCAACTTCTTCATCGAACCCAATGGTGATGTCTATCCTTGCAATGGTCTTGAGGAACGCTACTGGAAAGCCAGTATGGGCAACATTCATAACTATGACAATTTCGAGGAACTGTGGTTCAGCGATGACGCCACCAAGGTCAGAAATCTGGTCAGCACCTGTCGA
>DTRM01000008.1 GCA_012965975.1 Chromatiaceae bacterium
CGTTGCCCGCGGCTGGCTAGCTTTCTGGCCGACACAGCGATCAAGTACCCCGATTATCATTGTCGCCCCGTGGCGCCCTTTGGGGATGCGGAGGCAAGGTTATTAATAGTCGGGCTGGCCCCTGGCCTGCATGGGGCAAATGCGACCGGGCGTCCGTTTACCGGCGACTTTGCTGGCATCCTGCTATACCAGACGCTGCACCGGTTTGGTTATGCGACTCAGCCCGATGCGACCGCACTGGACGATGGGTTGGAGCTGCACGGATGTCGAATCACCAATGCGGTGAAGTGTCTGCCGCCAGCGAACAAGCCCATCGGCGATGAAGTCAGCACCTGTAATCAGTATCTGCAAGTTGAGTTGAATCAGATTAAGCCCGGCGGCATCATTCTGGTGCTCGGCGGCCTCGCCCACAATGCGACACTCAAATCTCTCGGGATCAAACAAAAGACCTTTCGCTTCGGTCACAATCAGTTGCATGCGCTTGACGACGGGCGCTACTTGCTGGATTCCTATCACTGTAGTCGTTACAACACACAGACGCGGCGCCTGACCGAGGCGATGTTTCATGATGTGTTCGATACGGTGGCCAGCGTTCTGGAAACAGGTTGATGGCCGATGCGGTGGATATTCCCCCTGAGTTTGATTCCAGGGTGTTTCTGAAGACGCTGACGTCTCGACCGGGTGTTTACCGGATTTTTGGCGAGAAAGACGATCTTCTGTATGTCGGCAAGGCGCGGAATCTAAAAAAACGCGTGTCGAGCTATTTTGGGCGCAAACCCACCAACACTCGAACCGCGCGCATGGTGGCACAGATCAGACGGGTCGATGTCACCGTCACCCACACCGAGAGCGAGGCGTTGATCCTCGAGAATCAGCTGATCAAGGGCCATAGCCCGCGCTACAACGTGCTACTGCGGGACGGCAAAAGTTATCCCTATCTGTACTTGTCCACTGAGCATACCTTTCCGCGTCTGAGCATGTATCGCGGTGCGCTCAACGGCAAGGGCCGTTACTTCGGCCCGTTTCCGAGCGCCGGTGCGGTGCGCGAGAGTCTGTCGCTATTGCAGAAAATCTTTGGCGTTCGACCGTGCGAAGATACCTTTTTTCGTAATCGGTCGCGGCCGTGTCTGCAATATCAGATTCACCGCTGCGCGGGCCCCTGTGCCGGCGGGATGAGTGAAGAGGATTATCAACAACGCGTGACGCTCACCGAACTGTTTCTGGAGGGGAAAAATGGCGAAGTCATCGAATCATTGGTCGAGCAGATGGAAACATCATCGACCCGTCTCAACTATGAGAAGGCGGCAGAAATTCGCGACCAGATCGGGGCATTGAAACGGGTGCAAGAGACTCAGCACGTCATTGGCGAAAAAGGTGATATCGACATTGTTGCCGCCGTGGTTAAATCGGGTGCGTCCTGCGTATCGGTCGGTTTTGTTCGGCACGGGCGCAGCCTTGGAAGTAAATGTTATTTTCCTCGTACGCCATCGGACATGACGGAATCCAGCGTGCTGAATGCATTCTTGCCCCAGTTTTATTTGGGTAAAAATGTGCCACGTGAGGTTATTCTGAGCCACACGATTGAAGATGAAGCCTGGCTAGCCCAGACCTTAACCGAGCAGGAGAGTCACAAGGTCAGGGTCACGGCCGCGGTCAGAGGTGAGCGCCGTCATTGGCTGGAGATGGCGAGTACCAATGCACAGCAGGGCCTTGTCGGTCTTCTCGGCAGCCGCGCAGGGAT
Organism: Chromatiaceae bacterium; assembly: GCA_012965975.1. GTDB lineage: Bacteria > Pseudomonadota > Gammaproteobacteria > DTRM01 > DTRM01 > DTRM01. Next base: position 1,742 of record DTRM01000008.1, read on the forward strand.
GCGCAAACGGCTGATCGCCTTGCAGGAGCTGCTCGAAAGTGACGAGTTGCCCAGTCGGATGGAATGTTTCGACATCAGCCACAGTTCCGGCGAGGCGACCGTCGCGTCCTGTGTTGTGTTCAATCAGGAAGGGCCGTTGAAATCGGACTATCGCCGCTTTAACATCAAGGGCATCACCCCCGGCGACGATTATGCCGCGATGCGACAAGCCCTGTCGCGTCGATATACCCGCATCCAGAAGGGTGAGGGCGCGCTTCCCGATGTGCTGTTCATCGATGGCGGCAAGGGCCAGACGGGGATTGCTGGCAAGGTGCTGGCGGAGTTACAGATCGATTCCGTTACCATTGTCGGTGTCGCCAAAGGTCGCGACCGAAAACCCGGATGCGAAGAGTTGTTTGTCGCTGATTCCAAACTCCCGGTTCTATTGCCCGCGGATTCACCCGCGCTTCACCTGATACAACAAATCAGGGACGAGGCGCACCGGTTTGCAATTACTGGGCACCGACAACGTCGCGCCAACAAGCGTAATACGTCAACACTGGAGGATATCCCTGGACTAGGGCAGAAGCGGCGACAGACCCTGTTGAAACATTTTGGTGGTCTACAGGAGGTGGTTCGCGCAGGGGTTGACGATTTGACTCGAGTGCCGGGAATCAGCCGCAATCTTGCGCAGAAGATATACGACCGCTACCACGCGCAAGGTGATTCCTGATGGGTGCGCAGGACGGTGCGATATTTTAATTTCCGCCACGCCCAGAATGGGCTAGAGTGCCCCTTATGTTATTGAACCTGCCCAATTGTTTGACCCTGCTGCGCATCGCATTGATCCCAGTATTCGTAGCGGTATTTTACTCGGGCCAAGTCTGGGCGAACGAGATGGCCGCATTGGTGTTTGCACTGGCTGCGATCACCGATTGGCTCGACGGATATTTCGCCCGTCGCCTGGATCAAACATCCGCCTTTGGCGCCTTTCTCGATCCAGTCGCGGACAAGTTGATGGTTGCCGTGGCCCTGATTTTATTGGTTGAGGCCAACCCGTGGCCGGGTTTGGCGATTCCCGCCGCCATTATTATTGGTCGCGAGATCACCGTTTCGGCGTTACGCGAATGGATGGCAGAGATGGGCGAGCGCGGGACCGTCAAAGTCTCGATGATTGGCAAGTTCAAAACCTCGGCCCAGATGATCGCGATCCTGTTTTTGCTATACCGCGACCCCCTGTTGGGCCTGTCGGTAGAGACTATCGGTTATGTGGCGCTGTATGTATCCGCCTGGCTCACCGTTTGGTCAATGTTTGTCTATCTCCGCGCCGCTTGGCCGAGTTTGGTTGGGGGCGAAAAGTAGCACGACAATTCAACAACTTGCGGCATTCTTCTTGACAGCTGACCCAATTCCTACCAAAATAGCGAACTGTTATCGCGGGAATAGCTCAGCTGGTAGAGCACAACCTTGCCAAGGTTGGGGTCGCGAGTTCGAATCTCGTTTCCCGCTCCAAATTTATGTAGGTAGTTGATTAGCCTCATCAAGTGTATACCGCCACGGTGATTGGTCCCTGTAATCAGGGTTTTGATCATTTTGTACACTGGGAGCGCAATTATGCCCACCATCGATACCACCATCGAGGCATTTCTGGCCTCAAAAAACTTCGACCCGGCCACGATCAGCCGACTCGGCTTCTGGTCGCAGCAATTTTCCCATAAAGAATTGTCAGACATCAGCGAAGAGGATGTTGACAACGCATTGGTTACGCTAAGCACACGCGGCAAGATGATCCCAGTACGTATGATGGCTGAAGAAAGTGGAGAATTGTTGCGCGAGTTTTTTCGCCAACGTCGATGAAATGATAAATTTCGCTCGGTATCTAGCAATCTTTTTAGTGTCCACTCTGTGGGGTACGGCCCATGCGCAATCGTACGCGCCGGCCACCACGACAATGGAATTGCAGAAAGTATCGCCCAACGTGTACTACGTTCAGGGTGAGGCCGGTGTCGCAACCGACAATCAAGGCTTTATTTCCAATGCTACCGCGATCGTTACTGAACAGGGGGTGGTGGTCGTTGATGCACTTGGTACGCCGTCACTTGCCGCCAAGTTTATTGCATTGATTGCTGAGGTCACCGACAAGCCCATCGTGAAGGTGATTGTGACGCACTATCATGCCGACCATATTTATGGTCTACAGGTATTTGAAGACCTCGGCGCCGAAATTGTTGCACCCTATGGTGTTTGGCATTATCTGAATTCAGCTGCTGCCAAGGAACGACTGGAAGAACGCAGATTCACGCTGGACCCTTGGGTTAACGAACAAACACGATTGGTTGCGCCGGATGTTCTGATTTCAAAAGGTACTAAAATTGAGCTGGGTAGCGTTTCGTTGGCGCTGACGCCGGTGGGTAATGCGCATTCGGAAGCGGACATGACCGTGTACGTTGAGCCAGACCGAGTATTAATTTCTGGTGATCTAATTTTTGAGGGGCGTATTCCCTACGTTGGCGATGCAAATACGAAGACATGGTTAAATATTCTCACCCGTATGAGCGAGGAAAAGCTATCGGCGTTGATCTCGGGACATGGTGGCGTCGCGGCAACGCCCAATCAGGCAATTGAGCTGACGCGCCGCTATCTGGAGTTTTTGCGCGGGGTGATGGGTGCGGCAGTGGATGACTTTGTGCCGTTTTCTGAGGTCTATGACGAAGTGGACTGGTCGGAGTTTGAGTCGGTCCCCGCATTTGATCTGGCTAACCGCCGCAACGCCTACCAAGTCTATCTATCGATGGAAGCCGAAATGCTGGCCGATTAAAGCGCCGGTGACCGGGTAGGGTAATTAATCCAGGATGCATCTTCCGGCTCGATATATTGCTGCACGACCCATGTCAGCGTGTCGTGATAGCTGCGAATGTTGTCAACATAGCGCACTGCTGGTGGTGGGCGTGATGGGAAAGGGCGTTAATACTTCCTATACTCAATAACGGCAAGTTCATATAAAATTGCTAAAATAAAAGTCCTCATTAATTGCATGGAACTTTTTATATCCAAATTCTTTAAGCAGATCATGGATGATATTGCGGTTCTCTTTCCATTGTTCAACTTGTAAAATACATTGGTTGTTTGCTAGATAGGTTTTCATACCATTTAAAGCATATTTTTCATGTCCCTCAAGGTCAATTTTGAAGAATGATCTCTGTCCAGTCTGGTCAAACTTGTCATCGAAACGAAAAATTTGAACTTTTTGTTCAATATACGTAGGCGTTATTGTCTGCTCTTCTGATGTTTTCAGAGAAGCCGTACCTGAAGAAGAAGGATTAATCACGATAGTTAAAGTCTCTTCCTTTTCTCCAAGACCATAGTTATGAGCCGTAATTTTTGCATTCAGATTATTAAGGGTAATATTACTAACAAGACGACCCCATGTTTTAGCAACAGGTTCGAAGGCATGCATTTCCTCTAGCCGTTCAACCTTCATTCCTAGTGTGACACTGTAGAGACCAAAATTTGAACCACAATCAAAACAATAGTCCAGATTATGGACATTGATACACTGTTCTGCATAAGACAGTTGCTCACGCTCAAAGGGCCGGCCAATCAGCAGTCGGTTATCTATCCAGTCATTTGGAAACAATAGCCAGAGTGCGCCGCGCCTTTTTGCTACAAGTGGCTTATGCCTTAGACGAAGCAGACGTTTAGCAATACTGAAATAAGGATTTATCAATGACCTATGTCCCCAAACAAAGATTAAAAGAATGCGCTATAAATGACGCATAAAGACAGCAAGAGAAAACACCCGTACAACGCCACGTAGCAATGACCTGAGCACAAAGACTCAAACGGGTATTCAACATTGACGTGGAAACCTGCCGCGTCTGCGGTGGTGCTGCTGTGTACGGCTATGTTGCGGTCAAGCGCTAACTCGACAGGGTATTGGTTGGCCAGAGAATAGACATTAGCAGAACTGGGGTGAAAGAGAGCGAGTATTCGGGGGGAAATAACATGTTTCTGAGGATATTCTGGGGAGAACGATGTGAAAAGAGTTCTAAGCAATGTTCTCTATGGTGGTGGGCGTGACGGAAAATGTCATTAATATTTGCTATACTCATATAAAGGGGATGCATGGGGATGCATGGGGATGTCTGTATTTTTCAATAGTAGAACTC
>DTRM01000009.1 GCA_012965975.1 Chromatiaceae bacterium
TCGCGAGCGTATTCCCGCGTACTCTGGCGTAAACACTATTGAAAATAGAATCAGATAAACCAGACCTGATCGCCTAATTTATCCTTATAAATCAATAGGTTAGTGGTGGGGCCGCAAGGACTTGAACCTTGGACCAAGGGATTATGAGTCTGACTTAAACAACAGACCACAATCAACTACACCAATAGAAACAACAGCATAGCCTTTTTGTGACACCGTAGTTAGTGGGTGCTTATCGCTGTTATTTGGGAGTGAGTGCGCCACTAGTGCGCCATTGATGACGGCGATTCAATAAGGACGAATTTCATTCATTTCTAGTTGTAATCGTCGTTTTTCAGCGGCGTCAAGCATCGCCATGCTTTTTTCGTGCGCATATTGCAGATTTATGTTTACACTTGTCGCTAGGCTTCGTATCTGAAGTGTACGGTCATCTGCGGTGAACTCGCAGCTATAGCTACTATAGTCCTGCGCGACATGTGTTTCGGCTATTCTAGAACCAAATAACCGTCCGAGTAGAACGAATAGCCCGAATAGCACACCCCTACCCTCTGAAATTGAAAAGGTGAATCAGTGGCTAGACCATATTGGTGAATACGAACTAGATGCTCGCCTCGAAGTTTTAGATAACCTGCGCACCCCTGACGGCTTGGCGTATTTCACTGCGCGTGCCTACGTTGGATCACATCACTAACCTTGAGTAATTGGTTGCTAATGCCAATGCAGATGGTGGTTGATCAGGCTACCTCACCAACACCGGGGGTCAGTTCTACAAACCACTGATTATGGCAATATTTTGCGATACTTAAACTCGATCAGACTCCGTGTGTAGGTCGCCAACCATTTTGGACACACCGTTTCCTCTATGGGTTAACGATGAGCTAAAACCACTACTAGCTATCAGGCTGGTCTGTCCAACTTGGGCTGACGGGATACACCGTGGCCGTGAAAATCCCTTGTGTGCTTCGTTCCATATCCCCATACCCCTGAAATTACAAACGTAGCATTGCGCTACGCTACTTCGTCCCAACGTGAAAAACGTCACTAATACAGAATCAGCTTACCCGAACACCCAGTTAGCAGCCAAGTGCTAATATACTAATATTTGTAAGTGGCTGAAATATCGTAAAATTGGGCTCGGTATAATTAAAAAAAGAAAAGTCGAAGCGCGGCAATTAGTTTTTACTCTGACCCCAAATTACTTATTTTTCCCTTACGACTGTTTCTCAAAAGGCATTGCTAGCAAACGAGCATACCGACGGGGTCAGGTCTTGCTAGCTACTCTAGTACTCTAGCGTGGTTAAATCGCACCAAAGACAATGCGCTGAATGATTAAGGCATCGCCGATGCCGATGTTTTGATCAGGTACCGAGACACCGCCGATTATCGGCGCAACATCGGCGCGCGCTGCCTGCTCTGGTGTCGGCGTGGTTAACCCCAGTATGAACTTTATGACCAACAGAATATCAGCACCACCAACGCTGCCATCATCATTGATATCGCCGGTCGCGGGTGTACTTGAGATCAACAGTGGATTGCTGCCCAGCGCAACCTCCAGCGCGTCGCCGATCCCATCACCATCGGTGTCGGCCGCAAACGGATTTAAATCCGTGGTTGGATCATAACTGAGTCCGTCACCATCAAAGGCCAACTCTGTGCCATCGCTCAACCCATCCCCATCCGTATCCGGGTTCTCAATGTTCAAACCCAGTGCGATTTCCAAGGCATCACTGAGTCCATCACCGTCGCGGTCACTATCGCAAACATCACCGACGCCATCGGCATCAATATCTGCCTGATCGACATTACTCATAACGGGGCAGTTGTCCAAGCCAACAAAGCGGCTGGCCCCATCAGAGATACCATTCATAATGCCATCGGCATCACTATCGATACCGGGCTGAGTGTATGCGGGGACCAATACTATCTGATCCACATCAACAGGGTTCAGCCCGCCGCCAGATTGATATACCAGTCGAATACTATTGCTGACGTCACGCGATAAAAATATCGGAGTATGGCTTGGCAAGCTACCTTTCCAGGTATCTCCAATGGTCGAACCGATGGTGCTCGCGCCCACCATCTGTGTCCCAGCTCCGTCTAAATATACGGTCAAGCTTGGCGCCAGATCAAAGTCTACCGAGCGTGCGCGCAGCTCGAGAAAATACCAGCCACTCGCCAATGTGGGCGGCAAATCGATGGAAAGACTGTCATCCGTGCTGACCAGTCGAGCCGCGTCGGCCATGCCATCGTCATCTGTATCCACAGTGCGCTCGGCTAGCAGAGCGGTTGCATCCGGCATAAGCCCGTCAATCTGATACCAGGGCGACACTGGATTATTACCGATCGTAAATTGATAACCGGTAGCAGCGGCATTAGTCGATACGGGGATGGTTGTTGCGGTTTTGGCGCCAAATCCATCGATAGTGGTTACCGTCAGAATTGATGCCGCGCCAGCATAGCTGATGTCATATAAAGTCTGCTCCAGAAATACCCCGGTATTGCCGGCAGGATCATTCCAGGCGCGTGTGCAGGGATAGACGTCGGCATCACATAAATACACGTTACCATCCACCTCATATATTCCATCGGGTACCGCCACGACCTGCAGTGGTGCACCGGCTCCATTGCCATTAACCGCTCGCCCAATGCTGCTTAACAATACTGTCTCTGCGGTTAAAATAGGCGATTGGTCGGCTGAGGTTAACGCCACGGTAGAAAATCGCTCGTAACTGGCGCCGGAAGAAGGCTGGTCCGTAATCACAATGCCATCGAAATCTTTTGACCCGATTGACTCAAATATACCGCTAGTTAACTTGGTGTGATCGGTATTGGTCGACATATACATACCTTCCAGCGAGCCGGCTTCGTGCCATTCAACTTCGCCAGTATCCGATGTGTAATCCAGTTCGGTACTGCCTATATCGATAAAGTTGGAACTGATGGTTGGACAACCCGGTACTGCGGCATGACAAGCCCCTAAGCGATATTTCAGTGCGGTACGAATATTCAGGAGGTTGCCGTCGGCATCCGCAACATAGCGTTCGTCCTGAACAACACCAATGCTACCCCCTCCCGCACCGTATTCACCCATGGTTGCCTTGACGGCCTCATCCGACAGGGCGATTTGGGCGGTGGTAGTGGAGGCCGCAACATCACCGCGACGAAAAATATGCGCCCCCAAATAGGATTGGGCTTCGAGGCGCGGAGACCCGACCAGACTGAGTGTACCGAGTATCGTTGTCGCAGAAAAGTTAGGCTCACACCATTCATCAACCGACGAAAACGGTTGCGCAAGCGGACAGTCCACATCCACAATCGGTGGCTGAATATCGCCATTTCCATCCCTGTCTTGAGTGACTTCGCTATAGCGAAAATACACTATGCCATCGATATCCTGATGGGCGGCAAAGGCTGCAATCATCGGCACACTTTCTTGGCGAAACTGATTCTGCCCCGCATGATTGTATTCGGTGATCATGAATGGTTTATTTAACAGGCGACCCAAGGTGAAGCGCTTCAAAAAACTGTTGTCCAGGTCTTCTAGCACCGATTTATTATCCATGCTCCAGGCCATGGTGCTGGCCCGCCGATCAGGAACATCATTCTCATTCGGATCGGCCTTAACCGAGCCAAAGTAAGTATGCACGTCCGCAAAGTCCGTAAGGCTATCGTCACTCATTATCTGACTACTAAACAATGACGCCCAAGTTGTTTGTGACCCCGACAGCGGAATATTTGCCCCAAGGGTATTTAGCACATGATCTCGAACGGTGGCGTAGTAGTCAGATTCTGTATCCGTCAGAAACTGCTTGTAGTCCGTCATTTTTTCCGGTGTTGTACAACCGTAGTCAACCGCCTTCGGCCGACTCACATCAAATACACCGGGCGAAATGGTATCGCCCTCTACAACGGCAATACCATCTTCGAGAAACGAAATATTATCGAAGTAAATCGTGTCAAGCTGATAACCAACTCGAAACTTTATCTCGATATGGTCGGAATCATAATTATTGCCATCAGAAGCAATTTCCTCGCGCACATGAAAGCACAAACTATAATCTCGCATCGTGCCATCGATATTAATGTCGTGAGTAATTGTTTTACTGATTGTCCGCTCTGGTCCTCCCAGAGAAATTTTATTCCAGTCTCTTACTTCTATCTGAATCTTGTGTAACGGGTGCGTTTCCGTCGGCGTAGAGCGCGCTTGAAAATTCAATTTATAGTTCTTTCCTGCCTCTACAACCAACTCACCCGGATCGGCATAAATCTGTTGCCCAAATGCCGTATTCCCGCCATACGTGCTCAACCAGACATCCTGGTCTGCTGCCGCTTGATAGGTCGGTCTACCCTTATCCAAATAAACTTGCTCATCGGGTTCAGTAAAAATAATTTCGGCTTCAGAATTTACCACTGCTATGGTTGCGTACTTCAATCCCTGATTGTTACCGATCGGCCACTCACTCGGCCCAACATCGAATTGCCCACCCGAGGTCAACTCAAGAGCGGGTATCGGGTTGGCCCAACGCGTTGCCAGAGCCTCGAGTGAAGCGATGCCTTGATCAGACAACCAAGTATTCCACAAGCCATCCAGTACGACAGAATACTTGGGAGGCATGTCATTAGCTTCACTCCCTCCATACGCGCCATACGCGATTGACGCCTCATTGCTCATTTCCAGTGTCGAAAAGACCGGATCATTTTTGTACTGACAGGGAATGGTATTGCCTGGATCAAGTGGATCGGCGCAGTCGCTGAGCATGTTCGTATGCTCCAGAATCGTGGTCAGAAAGATCTCGTTCTGAGCCAACATATCAGGATCAAAAAAGTCCATGGGATGACTATGATCTTGCATAAAGCCGAGACTGTGCAAGGGCGGGCCGTTGCCATCGTACTCTGGGTTTAGCGGGTCATCTTCGAGATCTTTGATGCAGAACAAACCGGCGTTGGTACAGGAACCGGGTACGAATGAATGTGAGCCCTTGAGCACAAAATCAACGTAAATCCCATGTCGCTTGAACGCGGCTACAATGCGGTCCAGTCGCAACCAATTGCCCGGAGAACCATCGATAAAATCATCCAGTGCCAACAGGTCAGGATAGTCCTTAATCGGAGATCGACCGAAATCCGCCTCGACCCGATCGGCACCGACGATACGGGCCAGGTTAAAGCCGAGGTTTTCCAGTCGTGTCGCCAGTCGCTCGGCATACTCCTCGGTACTCGGCAACATCATTGGCACCGCGATGTTAATGCCCCAAAATCGAATCCGCTTGTCGTCAGGGGTCGGCGCAAGATCGGCACCGACCTGATAGAAATGACTGCCGCGACGATAAACTCGCTCGGTTTCATCAATTCCATTAAGGCCCGTCTCCTGCTTATTCAGGCTGCTGCGAAATGGGCCGTCTAGATTTTCGGTGTCCACGGTGAAGGGATACATCACCGCTACCGCAGCAGAAACATAGGTATACGCTACCGCCGCGACGAACATCCTAATGAAGTTTTTTACCTGCATACTTCTTTATCCACATCTTGGTATCGTCGGAGACACGGCACCTTCGGCATACTTTAGTCATGTATAGGTAGAATCCGCGGGTGGTGTCCTGCTTTTTGTCCCGTAGATTGTGTCCGCATTGATGGGACACTATAGTTTTTACTCTGACTCTAAATTGACTATAGGAAGCATTAACGCTATCCCCCAATTAGATCCAACGCTATTTAATCACCGATGGGCGCCTTTTTCATCTC
>DTRM01000010.1:0-11966 GCA_012965975.1 Chromatiaceae bacterium
GATGGCAAATTTGTCACCAGCCGTCAGCTGCGTGATCGCCTGCAACGCGAACTGATTCACAACGTCGCCTTGCGGGTCGAAGACACCGCGACACCCGAATGCTTTCAGGTCTCCGGTCGGGGTGAGTTGCACCTGTCGATCCTGATCGAGACCATGCGCCGCGAAGGCTACGAACTAGCGGTATCGCGCCCGCAGGTGATCTTTAAAGATATTGATGGCGAGCGATGCGAACCTTGGGAACAAGTAACCGCCGATGTCGAGGACAACAACCAGGGCAGCGTGATGGAGGCGCTGGCTGAGCGCGGCGGGCAATTACAAAACCTGATCCCCGACGGCAACGGCCGCGTACGTTTGGACTATCAGATTCCCGCACGTGGATTGATCGGCTTTCGCGGTGACTACATGACCATGACCTCTGGCACCGGTTTGCTGTATCACGTGTTTGATCACTATGGCCCGGTTCAGCAAACTGAGGTGGCCAAGCGCCCCAACGGCAGCATGATTTCCAATGGCACCGGCAAGGCAGTGGGTTTCTCTCTGTTTAATTTACAAGAACGCGGGAAAATGATGGTTGACCCCGGCACTGAGGTCTATGAGGGCATGATCGTGGGAATGCACAACCGCGCCAATGATCTGGTCGTCAATCCACTCAAGGGCAAACAGCTAACCAATGTCCGCGCCTCCGGTACGGATGAAAACATCGTGCTAACACCCCCGATGAAGGCCACTCTCGAACAGGCGCTGACGCTGATCGCCGAAGATGAGTTGGTGGAAATCACACCGCTGCATATTCGTCTGCGCAAGCGCCACTTGCTTGAACAGGATCGTAAAAAGGCGTCGCGTGGGCTCAAAAAAGCCTGAGGTGCTTTATCCGGCCATCGAGCCCTATCAAACGCATAGGCTCGAGGTTGCCAACCCGCACGAACTCTATATCGAGGAATGCGGCAACCCTGACGGCCTTGCCGTTGTGTTCCTGCATGGCGGCCCAGGCTCAGGCTGCGAGGCTTGGCATCGACAATTTTTTGATCCCCAGAAATATCGCATCATTCTGTTCGACCAGCGTGGCAGTGGTCGTTCAACCCCACACGCCGAACTGACCCTCAACAGGACCCAAGACCTGGTCGCCGACATGGAGCAGATTCGTACGCTGCTCGGCATTGAACAGTGGCTGGTGTTTGGCGGCTCATGGGGATCGACGCTGGCGCTCGTCTACGCGCAAAGCCATCCCGAACAGGTACTTGGGCTCATCCTGCGCGGAATATTTCTGTGTCGCCCGCGTGAAATCGACTGGTTCTACCGGGACGGTGCCAGCCGCCTGTTTGCGGATCACTGGCAGGCCTATCTCGACCCGATTCGTGCGTCAATCCACCACGATCCGGTGGTCGCCTATCACGCCCTGTTAACCAGCGAACATGAGGCCACCCGCATCGAGGCCGCCCACGCCTGGTCACGATGGGAAGGCCTGTGTGCGACGCTACGCCACAACCCCGATGTCGTTGATCACTACTGTGATCCACACACCGCGGTCAGTCTGGCGCGCATTGAATGTCACTATTTTATGCACGACGCGTTTCTTGAAGAAAACCAGATTCTGCGTAATGCCAACCGTCTACGCCACATCCCCGGTGTCATCGTGCAGGGACGCTACGATGTCATCTGTCCGATGGAGTCAGCCTGGTCATTACATGAGGCATGGCCCGAATCAACACTGAAACTGATCGAAGATGCCGGTCATTCCGCCGCCGAACCCGGCATTCTGAAGGTGCTGGTCGATGCGTGCGACGAATTTGTCGCATGATTGGTCTGATCCAGCGCGTCACCAGCGCCAGCGTCCGTATCGATAACGACATGGTAGGCACCATCGACCATGGCATGGTCGCATTGATCGGCGTAGAGAAAACCGACCATAGTGGCACTGTAGCGCGTCTACTCGAACGCATTCTTGGCTACCGCATATTTGCCGACGACGAGGGCAAAATGAATCTGAGCCTGCGCCAAACCGAGGGCGGCCTGTTACTAATCCCGCAGTTCACCCTGCCGGCCGACACCGCCAAAGGCACCCGCCCGAGTTTTAGCTCCTGCGCACCCCCCCAACTCGGTGGCGAGTTGTTTGACTCATTCTGCACACAAGCCAAGGACGCACACGTCAACGTAGCCTGCGGTCGTTTCCAAACCGATATGCAGGTGACCCTGACCAATGATGGGCCGGTAACCTTCTGGTTACAGGTTAACAACCCGCGCTAGTGATAAGATTGTATTAGGCTAACACCCGTCCCGCGGACACACGATGCAGTTAACCGACTTTTACTCACAAAACGATGGCAAGGTGGGCTTTACCCGCGAACAGGCAAGCACCTTTGCCCGAACCATCGCGGATGACTTCAATCCGATCCACGATCCCGGTGCCAAGCGTTTTTGTGTGCCCGGTGATCTGTTGTTTGCGGTCGCGCTATCGCACTATGGCCTGTACCAAAAAATGGTGTTTAATTTTGCCGGCATGGTCACGGATAATGTTGTACTGACCTTGCCCTCGCTTACCGATGGCAAGGCAATGATCATCGGTGACAACGACAAGGAATACCTTAACGTCCGTGGTGAGGGGGAGCGCACCGATGCCACGGACGTCATTCGTGATTTCACCCAGCGCTACGTCGCGTTCTCTGGCCATACCTTTACCCAGGTACTGGTACCACTGATGCGTGACAACAAGGTCATGATCAACCCGGATCGCCCGTTGGTCATCTACGAAAGCATGTCGGTTGACCTCGATCACCTTGACCTGCACAGCCCATCTCTCGAACTCAGCGGCTCACAGCTCGACGTGACCGGCAAACGTGGCAATGTCACACTCAAATTTCGTCTAATGGAAAATGCACAGGAGGTAGGCCACGGGCGCAAACAAATGGTGCTGAGTGGTCTGCGCGAGTATGACGATGCGACGATGCGGGCTTTAGTCGATTTGTACGACGCGCGCAAACAGGAAAACCCGTGATTTAGACTAAACATTGCCTGATTTTCGGGTATCCTAGACCTCATACACTGAACAGGAGCATCACCATGGGCCAGCGCAAGGCCACGGTTGAAAGAAACACACTGGAAACCCGGATCACCGTCACCGTCAATCTCGATGGTAGTGGTGCAACTGATATGGATACCGGCGTGCCGTTTCTTGAGCACATGCTGGATCAGATCGCCCGCCACGGCCTGATCGATATTGCCGTCAAAGCCAAGGGTGATTTGCACATCGATGCCCATCACACGGTGGAGGACATTGGCATTACCATCGGACAGGCGATCAACCAGGCCGTCGGCGACAAGCGCGGTATCCGTCGTTACGGACATGCCTATGTGCCACTGGACGAGGCGCTGTCACGTGTGGTGATCGACTTTTCCGGGCGACCGGGGATGGAATATCACGCCGCCTATCCACGCGCGCGCATTGGCGACTTTGATGTCGACCTGATACACGAATTTTTTCAAGGCTTCGCCAACCATGCGATGACCACCCTGCACATTGATTGCCTGCGTGGTGACAATGCGCACCACGTCGCCGAAACCATCTTCAAGGCCTTCGGTCGTGCGGTACGTATGGCGCTGGAGGTCGATGAGCGCCTGGGTGATGCCTTGCCATCCACCAAGGGACACCTTTAGGCTCCCCAAGTCTCCAGCGAGCAGCACCATGTCGAGCATAGCGGTTATCGATTACGGGATGGGCAATCTGCATTCCATCTCCAAGGCCTTGCAGCACGTCGCTGGCGACGCGCAGATCATTGTCACCGCTGATCGCCAGCAGATCCTGGAGGCCGATCGCGTCGTGTTCCCCGGTGTTGGTGCCATCCGCGACACCATGACTGAGCTTGCGCGCCTGCAACTCAACGAGGTTGTGATCGAGGCGGCACGTACCCGGCCCTTCCTTGGCATCTGTCTTGGCATGCAGGCCTTGCTCGATTCCAGCGAAGAAAATGGCGGCATTGACTGTCTTGGTCTGATCCCCGGGCAGGTGCGTTATTTTGGTGACAACCTGAAAGACCCCCAGACCAACAGCACGTTAAAAATCCCGCATATGGGTTGGAATCAGGTCACTCCTAGCCGACCACACCCTTTGTGGCACGGCATCGAGCGCGATCACTGGTTTTATTTCGTACACAGCTATTTTGTCGATCCGGCCAATCCGGATCACTGCGCCGCCGAGGCCGACTACCCAAGCCCCTTTGCGGCCGCGATCGCGCAGGATAAGATGGTCGCAGTGCAGTTTCATCCGGAAAAGAGCCATGACTCCGGTATGACCCTGCTCGGTAATTTCACCCGCTGGAACGGAGAAGTTTGAGATCATGTTGTTGATACCCGCTATCGACCTTAAGGACGGCAAGTGTGTGCGTCTGCGCCAAGGGCGCATGGATGACGAAACCATATTTTCCGACGATCCCGTGGCGATGGCCGGCACGTGGGTCGATGCCGGTGCCCGCCGCCTGCACATCGTCGATCTCAACGGTGCATTTGCCGGAGAACCCGTGAACAGTGAAGTCATCCATCGCATCGCCGAGGCCTATCCAGATCTCCCGCTTCAGGTCGGCGGCGGCATCCGCGATGAGGAAACCGTTCAGTCTTACCTGAATGCTGGTGTCAGTTTCGTGATCATCGGCACCAAGGCCGTGACCACACCCCACTTTGTCAGTGATGTCTGCGTGGAATTCCCCGGCCATATCATCGTCGGACTGGATGCAAAAGACGGCAAAGTCGCCATTGATGGCTGGTCGAAGCTATCGCATCACAATGTGATCGATCTGGCCCAGGAGTTTGAAGAAGACGGCGTCGAGGCCATTATCTACACCGACATTGGTCGTGATGGCATGATGAAAGGTGTCAACATCGAAGCCACCGTGGCGCTGGCGCAGGCCATTCATATCCCGATCATCGCATCCGGCGGCATCGCCAACATCGATGACATACGCGCATTGGTCGCAGTGCAGAATGAAGGCATCAGTGGGGCGATTACCGGTCGCGCCATCTATGAAGGTACGCTCGATTTCTACGACGGCCAGAAAGTCGCGGACGGCGATTAAAGCCCTACCATGGCACTGGCCAAACGCATTATTCCCTGTCTCGACGTTGATAATGGTCGCGTCGTCAAAGGCGTCCAGTTTGTCGATATTCGCGACGCCGGAGACCCGGTCGAAGTCGCGCGTCGTTACAACGCCGAAGGTGCAGACGAAATTACCTTCCTTGATATTACCGCCAGTTCAGGTAACCGCGATACGATTCTGCATGTCGTTGAACAAGTCGCTGGTGAAGTATTTATTCCGCTAACCGTCGGTGGAGGCATCCGCAAAACCGAGGATATCCGCCGCTTACTCAATGCCGGGGCTGACAAGGTCGGTATTAACACCGCCGCCGTACACAACCCCGACTTTGTCCGCGAGGCATCCGAACGCTTTGGCTCGCAATGTATCGTGGTATCCATCGATGCCAAGCGCGTCAGCGCCGCAGGCGAGCCCCTGCGCTGGGAGATTTTCACCCATGGCGGTCGCAAGGGAACCGGCATTGATGCGATCGAATGGGCCAAACGCATGGTCGACTACGGAGCCGGCGAAATCCTGCTGACCAGCATGGATCGCGATGGCACCAAATCCGGATTTGATCTGGAACTGACCCGGACCATCAGTGACGTCACCAACGTACCGGTGATCGCCTCAGGTGGTGTCGGCACCTTGGATCACTTGGTCGATGGCGTCAAAAAG
Source organism: Chromatiaceae bacterium (assembly GCA_012965975.1). Lineage (GTDB taxonomy): Bacteria > Pseudomonadota > Gammaproteobacteria > DTRM01 > DTRM01 > DTRM01. Next base: position 5,739 of record DTRM01000010.1, read on the forward strand.
GGAAATGCCGATGCAGTGCTGGCGGCCAGCATATTTCACTTTGGCGAATACACCGTCGGCGAGGCCAAACGCTACATGGCAGACCACGGTATTGTGATGCGCCTATGAGTACGCAGGACTGGCTCGACGAAATCAAATGGACCGATGGCCTGCTTCCGGCCATCGCGCAGGAACATGACAGCGGTAAGGTGCTGATGGTTGCATGGATGAATCGTGAGGCCCTGAGTCTGACGGTGGCAACCGGACACGCCGTCTACTGGTCCCGCTCGCGACAAAAATTGTGGCACAAAGGCGAAGAATCCGGTCATCAACAAATCGTGCATGAACTGCGCCTTGATTGCGACAATGATGTATTGCTGCTGAGCGTGGAACAAAAAGGCGGCATCGCCTGTCATACCGGTCGACACAACTGTTTTTTCAAGCGCCTCAAAGAGGGTGAGTGGGAAACCATCGAGCCCGTACTGAAAGACCCGAAAGACATCTATGGATAATGGCGATGCCGACATGAGTAACGACATACTGAACCAACTCGCCGCCGTTCTTGAGCAGCGCAAGACCGCCGAGGCCGATTCTTCCTACGTCGCCAGCCTGTATGCCAAGGGCAGCGATGCGATCCTGAAAAAGATCGGTGAGGAGGCCACCGAGGTGGTGATGGCGGCAAAAGACGGAGAATGTGATAAAGTTGTCTACGAAACCGCCGATTTGTGGTTTCACACCCTGGTTCTTCTGAGCCACATGGGACTCAGCCCGGATGACGTTCTTAACGAACTCGGGCGTCGCTTCGGGCTTTCCGGCCTTGAAGAGAAGGCCAGCCGTAAGCCTCGATAATCGGTACTTTCACTGATACAGCCCAACCAGCCGCCCCATCGAACGGATGTGCAGGCGGATGGTTCGGCGTATTATTATTTTGATATACCGATTTACTGGAGAACGGCTATGGGTATTAGCATCTGGCAACTTCTGATTATTCTCGCCATCGTCCTGTTGTTGTTTGGCACCAAACGTCTACGCAACCTGGGTGGTGACTTGGGTGGTGCGCTGCGGGGTTTCAAATCCGCGATGAAAGAAGAACAGGACAAGCCTGACGACACCACAGAAAAACTCGAAAGCGAAGAAGGCGACATCATCGACGCCGAAGTGGAAAAGAAAGACAAGGTCTAGGTCTGAAGTCAGGTTCAGACTCTGACCCTGACGGATCACCTCCGCACTCATGTTTGATATCGGTTTCTGGGAACTCGGCTTGATCGGGATTGTGGCTTTGCTGGTCATTGGCCCCGAGCGCCTGCCCGGTGTCGCGCGCACCACGGGCGCATGGGTAGGCAAGGGGCGTCGCATACTGACGCAGGTGAAGTCCGACATTGATATGGAACTCAAGGCCGAGGAACTCAAACGCATCCTCGACGAACAATCGAAAAGCTCATCTCTGGATGAGATTGGAGAGATGATGGATGAGGTCGTCGACCCAATCAGGGATCTGCAACATCCCGACGACACGGATCCCGAACCCAAATGACAACGCCGAATGATGAGGCGGATATCGAGCAACCGTTTGTCTCTCATCTGATCGAGTTGCGTGATCGTCTGCTGCGCATCCTGCTCGGTGTGTTAATCATTTTCGTGTGTCTGTTTCCCTGGGCCAACGAGATCTACACCGCACTGTCGGGGCCTCTGGTCAGACATCTGCCAGAAGACGCCACCATGATCGCCATCGATGTGGCGTCGTCCTTCCTCACCCCGTTCAAGCTGACGTTGGTCCTGGCACTGTTTTTGGCCATGCCGCTGGTGCTTTACCAGTTCTGGGCGTTCATCGCGCCGGGGCTCTACCGCCACGAACGCCGTCTCGTGATTCCGCTGCTCGCCAGCAGCAGCCTGTTGTTCTATCTTGGCGTCGCGTTCGCCTATTTCGTCGTATTCCCACTGGTGTTCGCCTTTCTCAGCAGCACTACCCCCGACGGCGTCACCATGATGACCGATATTTCCCGTTATCTGGATTTTGTATTGACCCTGTTCTTTGCCTTCGGACTCGCCTTCGAGGTACCCATCGCCACTATTTTATTGGTATGGACCGGCATGGCCACCCCGGAGAGTCTGACGTCGAAACGACCCTACATCATTGTTGGCGCGTTTGTGATTGGCATGTTACTCACCCCGCCCGACATCATCTCCCAGACACTGCTGGCGATCCCGATGTGGATTTTGTTTGAAGTGGGTGTGTTTTTCTCGCGTATGCTGGTGCGCCAAAAGGAACAACGCGAAAGCGAGTTCAGCCCGATGTCAGATGATGAAATGGAAGCCGAACTGGATCGCATGGACCAGGAAGACGACAATGAGTCTCGCTAGGGTTTAACGAGGTTATTGATAAAATCCGCTATCTCCTCAGGGCGGTTAATATCCAGCAAGGGCAACTCACCTGAATCCATTTTCTCATCACTGGCGATGGCGATAATCGAAGGATCTTCGCGAAACAACAATGGATGGCCGAGCGATGGACGATGCAACTCGATTTTCGTAAACGCTACATGCTTGAACCCCTCGACCAGAATCAGATCGAGTTCATCCAGATCCAGGTGGCGTAACAGATCACCAAGATCCGGGTCATTCTCGACCTCGTTGTCGACCATCAGCGCCCAACGTCTCGCCGAGGCCACCAGCATCTGCGCCGCACCCGCCTTGCGTAATTCATAGCTGTCCTTGCCGGGTTTATCGATATCAAAATTATGGTGCGCATGTTTGACCATGCCCACCCGCAATCCGTGCTGCGTCAGCATCGGCAGCAGTTGCTTCAGCAAGGTCGTCTTGCCAGTGCCACTAAACGCCGAAAACCCCACCACCGGCAGCGTAATACCTGGAAATTCCCCGCTCATTGCAACAGTCCAAGAAGTCATTCGAGGCTAAAGTATAAGCAATTATCCGCCGATAAACCTGCTCATGGGCCACGACAGACCGACAATCAGAACTGCGGTGTATTGACGTTGTGAGCTGAGCGACCGATTCGGCCAAATACTGTTGGAGTGACGCTAGAAATGAACCATCAAAGCGATTTTACGACCTTGCCTGATACCACGGGTTCGTACGAGAACACCCCCGAGCAATCGGCGGAGTTCGCGCGCATGGCCTTACCGCTCATGACACAGTACAACATCACACCAACGCCACAGAACTTCGCCCTGTGGTATAAATATACATCGGGTCGAGATCAGGTGCTCTGCACTGAAATCGATTCACTGCGAGCAAGCGGCCGCGAGGCATTCAACGAGGCCGTCTGCTTGATGCTGCACGAAAAACACATGACGGTCGCAGATGCTGATTCGCTTGATGAGATCAGCGCCCATCTGCATGGACTAATGTCTCAGGCCATCGATGATCTCGATTCCGCCGAATCCAGCGTTTGCGCCTCTCAAGAAACCCTGTCCTCTCAGTCCAAGAACATCGACGACACCCTCGCCGAACATCCCGAACTACAGGATGCGCTGTCGCTGATCCTGCAAGAAACTGCCAATATGGCGCAGCTGGCCCATGACCTGAAAACCCAGTTGTCGCAGACCGACAATGAGGTAGAGGCCCTGCGCAGAGAATTGTCGGAGGTAAAACAATCCGCCGATCACGACACCCTGACCAACCTGTTCACCCGTCGTGTGTTCGATGACAGACTCGACGCAGCGGTTAACCATGCCAAATTAACATCTGCCCCGTTAAGTATTGCGTTTCTGGATATAGACCATTTCAAAAACCTTAACGATACCTACGGCCATCGCGTCGGTGACAAGGTGATTCGCTTTGTATCATCACTGATCACACAGCATGTTGGTGCTAGCGGAATCACCGCACGCTATGGGGGTGAAGAGTTTGCCATCGTGATCCCCGACACCGATATCGCGACCGCCACCCTGATGGTGAACAAGATCCGCTTAAAGCTGGCAGAAAGTCGTCTGCGGCGCAAGGCCGATGGCGAGCCTCTAGGACAAATAACCCTATCCGCCGGGGTCGCCGAATTCGTATCGGGCGAGATTTCTGATTCGCTGGTGCATCGAGCGGATGCTGCCCTGCATGCTGCCAAGCAGAATGGCCGTAACAAGGTATTGCGCGACGACTCCGAGGAACTGCAAATTACCAGCCTGTAAGCCAAGCGGTTTTGCGCTACCATGAAGACTGGCATAGCGATTTGATGGTGCATCGGTGCAGACAGATATCCGCGTACAACACGACGATTTTGATGTCGGTACGATACTGACATCACTGCGTCAGTCCTCTCTTGATACCGGTGCGATCGCCAGCTTTGTCGGATTGGTTCGTGACCACAATAGCGGCGCTGACATCACTCAATTATCGTTGGAACATTACCCCGGCATGACCGAAAAGGCGCTGCACCAGATCGTCGCCGACGCCGGGCAACGCTGGTCTCTGGGGCACTGCGTGGTGATCCATCGCATTGGCACTCTCTCTCCTGGAGATCAAATCGTCTTGGTGGTCACCACCAGCTCGCATCGTGCCGACGCATTCTCGGCGTGCGAATATGTGATGGATAAACTCAAGACCGAGGCACCATTTTGGAAAAAAGAAGTCACCGCCGATGGGGCTCGCTGGGTGGACAGTCGAAGCAGTGATCATGACGCCGCCAAACGCTGGGAAACATAACTCGGGTGACAGACTCCCCGCAACGTAGCACGATACCCCTCGGTTCCCACGCGCTTGACGTACTTCGCTGCGGCCGTGGCACGCCCTTGTTGATGATTGCCTCCCTCGGCCGTGGCGGCGAAGATTTCGTGCCGCTGATGCGCACGCTCGATAGCCAGCGTTTTCATTGTATTGCACTTGACCAACGTGGGGTCGGCAACAGCGGTGGCGAACTCAACAACATCAGCCTGCACGATCTCGCTAATGACTGTCGAGATCTGCTAACCGCACTGAACTGCACTCCCGCCCATATTATTGGCCACGCCTTTGGCAATCGGGTTGCACGCTGTCTCGCCGCTGACCACCCCGATGCGGTGCGCAGTTGCACCCTGCTGGGTGCCGGGGGCAAGATCCCCGCGGATCCGGACCTGCAAGCCAATTTCATCGCCGCACTCAAGGGCGAACTCGTCGATGAGGACTTTCATAGGGCCATCCGTGACGCGCATTTTTCAGCTCAGTCCGACCCTGGGTGTTGGCGCACGGGTTGGTGGACGAATGCCGCACGAAGTCAGGCCAAGGCCGCCAGAGACACGCAGCGATCCGACTGGTGGCATGGCGGCGACAGCCCGTTGCTGGTCATCCAGGGCAACGATGATCGCATGGCACCACCCGCAAATGGGCTGGCGATAAAACAAGAATTTGGTGCCCGTGTTACGCTGCATACGATCGCTGATGCAGGCCACGCCTTACTACTGGAACAACCCGAAGAAATCGCACGTCTATTCAGCGAATATCAAGCCTAATGAGTCGTATCGGAACCTGGCATCGTGAGTTCGACCCCGATCTGCCCCTTGTACTCCCGGTCAAATACCAAATCGAATGTTTCCTGACCATCCTTGTCATCCACTCGAAGCTGTTTTAACTCCGGCAGCCGAGTGGCCAGCCATGAGCAAAATGCCGAGGCATGCGCTTCATCGCCCGCCTTGATGTATTGAATCAGACTCATCGCCACAAATTGAGCCTTTTGTGACAGATCGGGAGCGGCGATCGAGTCGCCGGCCAAGGTGATTCCCGCGTCCATGCGCTCATCCATGCGCCGTAAAAATGCCAACTGGTCATCGGGTAAACCCGAAGCTCGGTTGTACTCAAGTTGGGCAACGCCGTTGATCAGCACCGCAAATAACTCGGACATAATCTGATCCCTCAGGGCCTAGTAGCGACGCCAACCCCAAGGTGGTGCAAAACCCGGGTCAGGCATCGGATAGCGTCTTGGCGCGTACCCATACTGCGGAGGTGCTGGCTGCGGCCGTTGCGCACGGGCCTCCTTCATCTTCTCGCTCAAAACCTCGTTACGCTGCTCCGGCGTCATCGCCTCAAACGCCTCGCGCTGGGCGACCAGTTGGTCGCGGCGCTCGCTCATTAGCTGCATCCGCAGCTGATGATGCTCAGATCGTTCCGTATGGGTGTCCAAAGCCTGCTGCAACATCTCCTGATGGTGTTCCTCAAGGAAACGGCGTCTGTCTTCCGCCTGCTTGGCTCTCTCAGCGTGCGCCGCTTCAGCTGACGCCATCCGCTCCTCTGCCTTACTCAGCATCCTCTGATACATCTGCTCCT
>DTRM01000010.1:12029-18383 GCA_012965975.1 Chromatiaceae bacterium
CCTGGATATCACCGCATCCGTGGCAGCCGTCACCGTCTCCGCGTCATCGGCCACCACATTCAGTGATAGGCAGACCAGCGCCCCCGTTGCCAAAACCTGTTTATAACTCATCAAAGCCTTCTCCAGTTGTGAAGCGATCTCTCAGAAGCCATTACGCGACAAATTGGAGTATTTTTCCAGCCCTAAATGAAAAAAGGCGGGAGACACACCCCTATCAGGGGCCGCATCTCCCGCCTTTCGGCATGGTTCTCGCTAAATCAGGGCCGCAAATAGGAGTATCCCTGTTCCTGTAATTCGAGGATCCTTAGCGCACCGGTGTGCACCCTTTGCACACCATCGAGCAAATTCGGCTCTTGGCCCGTTTTTTCCTTGATACGTTTCAACGTACCCTCACAGACACTGAAGCGAACGTTTTTCTCCTGCAACGTCGAGATTCGGGGGGCGAACACGCTATCGACCTTGAGCAAGTCGATACCAGGGCCATACACCACGACCTCGACATCGACATTGTCGGTACCCAGCATGGTTTTTAGATTACCCGCGTTAACCATGGCCATTTTTTGTGTCAACTCGTCCTTGGAGTTGACCTGAATAACCATCTTGTGTGGTGCCGCAACTGCTATCGATGTCATAAAACAAAACATCAGTGACAGAAGGCCGCCAATAAGTACACGATTTGTTTTCATAACTTGTCCTTTAAATTCGTTCCTGAAATTTGAATGCATAACCGGAGCTCGCTACCGCGATTCCGCTATTCACACTCCGGTTCTTCGTCACCTTCCTCGGGCTTATCCTCTCCAGAGGACTCCGACCCGGACTCTGCGGCATACGCGACAGTCGCCATTCCCGAATCCACCGGTAAATAGGCTGCCAACAGGCAAATCATGAATATTAGCTGAAACAATTTGTTCATCTTCAGGGCTCCTACCTGTCATCAGGTATCGTATAAATCTCGCCAGTACTGGCTGCGGTGACGGCGTCATTCCCTGCGCCACGCTCTGACTTGCGAATGCAAAGTATAATGCATGTCCGGCACTTCACGTAACGCAATTATATCTTTTCGTTAAGACGCGAAATAATCTCAAAGAATCTCTTGTCGACGGCTGCGCCTTCGCTATGCAGCTTATCGAACTTATCTTTGCTTTCCTTTAGGATATTCTCGAACACACCCTTATATATCGGGTCCATTTCGTCTGCGAAGGCCTCGTTATCCATTACATACGACCGGCTCAGCTTATTGATACTAAAAGGATATAACCATTTTTCGAGGCATGTCAGCTACGCCTCTAGGGGGCAAACGCTGCGATAAAAATTCTCCAACGAACGAATGCCCTCCAGATTGTTGAATACCGTACCCTCGCTGCGGCGCTGGATTTGCTCCGCGCAGTACTGTCTAAACGCGGCATCGCGGCCCAATCTCAAGGCCAACGCAATATAATCGTCCTCATCGTCGGCAATCAGATCCGTGAATCCCATCTGTTGGTACATCGCACTGGTCTGCCGTCCGCGGCTCAGGTCACCCTCCAAGGTCACAATGGGCAGGCCATTCGCCAATGCATCCAGCGACGTCATGCCACCCGACCAATGAGGTGTATCCATCATCGCCGTGCACAGAACATTCACACGCAAATAATCGTCCATCCCCACGCGTGGCAAAAATTGAGTCTGTCGCTCAAAATCGGCGGCGGCGGTGTCAAAGGCCGCCTTCATACGAGCCTTAAAACTCTTCACCACGGGCGCCATCTTGTTATCAAAAAAGACAATCAAGGCATCGCTCTGCTGTGCGCAGATCTCAGCCAACAGTCGGTCCGTGTCAGGGTGGATCTTAAACAGCGACTGCGCACACAAAAACAGTATCCGATCCTCAGGCAAGTTAAGCCGTTTCCGATCACCCGCATCCGGCGCCCTGCGCGGCGCACAGTTCATGCCTAAGCCTTCCAACCGAACCAACGTCTCCGAATAATGCTCATCCGCGTTATCCGGTTCGGTTGCCCCACTGCTCAGATAGTAATCTATCGTCGACAACCCGGTGGTCACCGGATGCCCCCATGCAGAACATTGCACCGGGGCAAGGCGAAGCCCAGCAAGCCAACGCGTCTTAAGATCCATGCCGACTTCGGGATAAATAAGGATGTCGATCTGATTGTTGCGAATGACTTTCGCCATATCACCTACAGAACCATTCAAACACCGGAATTGGTCACACTCCGCAGCTAGCGCATCACCTGCCGGATCGGGCCACCCCTCAAGCCAATAAACGTACACTTCAAATTCGTCCCGATTGGCACAATCGATCCATTTTTTAAAATATTGGCTCACCGTATGCTCGTAAAAAAAATGCGTGGCATACGCGATGCGGATTTTCCCCGCACCCTTGTCTTTCGGCCTTCGCGGCGGCAATGGTTTGAACTGATCGGGCAACACATGCTTGATCAACGGCACCAGAAAACGTGCCCAGGCCTCCTGCACATCACGATCATCAAGCCCTTGGTATGCAAGGTAGAAGCCGTAACCCCATTGCAACTGCTCCAGTAGATTGGCTACGGATTTATAATCACTCTGATGCTCAAGCAGGTAGTCGAGGCCGGTAATATAGCGCTGACGTGACAGTGCGATATCGTCACTGCTCTTCGCAATGACGGGCTGCAATAGGTGATGTCCAAGCGCTGCTGATAGAACGTCGGGCTGTAATTCAAAGGCCTTGTCGTAATTCGTCTGAGCCTCATCAAACGCGCCCGCATCATTAAACAAGCTACCCAGATTGACATAAGACGCCGCTTCCAGTGGCGCGCTGTTCGCTGCATGTTGATAACACTGATGCGCCTCGTTGAGCGCTTCACGCTGTTGATACAGTTCACCAAGAAGATTCCATCCATCTGTGTGATGGCGGTCTACATTCAGGAGCCTTTTCAGTTGCTCAATGGCCTGATCGAGTTGCGCACTATAAACCAGCGCCTTGGCCAACCAGTAATGAGCCGCGGCATGCGCAGGCTGCAACTGAATCACTCGATTCAAACATTGCGACATTGCCGCAAACTGCCCGAGTTCGCCATTGGCTCGACCCAGCATAAACAGTGCGTGTAGATCGTTGGGCTGTGCTTGCAACCGTTGCTGATAAAGCCTGCGAACCTCTAGGTACTGCCCCTGCTCAAATAACTTGTCGGCATGTATGCTCATGGGTTACAGATCATTCGAGGCCCTCGCCCGAAAAATCTGCCGCATAGTTAAACAGCTCAATGTCCGTCTGATAGGCCTTGCCGATGACCGCCCATGTTTCTTCATCATAGTAACTCGTGAACACGTCATGCTTGGAGCGGTTACTGTGATGCAACCTGTATACTGGCAGTCTTAGATTGTGAAAAATCTGTTGGAAATCCTGTTCCAGAGATTCAAAACGACCAATTACATCCACTGCAATACCCTGCTCGTTGGATATCCACTGATACTGCGGCCGGAAATGAATCTGGTTAAAAATATCTTCGGCGGCAAACGCTCCCAACACAAACTCTCTGAAGCTATCATACGGGAGGTATTTATCCGCATCGCGCTGATCGTCATCCCGGTCGCCACCACTTTTCAGATAGAAAAACGAACTGACCACCCTGTCCCAGGGGTTGCGCACAAAGGCAAATGAATAGTACTGGGGATTGTGTTGTTTAAACGTCGCCAAAGAAATATGGTAGGGAGTACGCAGATCATGATCAAGCACCCGTACACCGCACTCCCGACAACACCCCAGCAAACTAACGCCACCGGTCTTGGGCACATGGACAAACGCGATTTCTCTACTCATCAGCCGCTAAGCCTGATAATTGATCGATGATCTGGTTAAACCGGTCGCTGGGGCGCATCAACCGCGACGCCAACTCACGATTAGGTCGATAGTACCCCTCTATATCGACCGGCTTGCCCTGAACTGCATTCAACTCTGAAACGATTATATCCTCGTTCTCCGTCAACTGCTGCGCGATGGGCCCGAACACCGCCTGCAGTTCCTTGTCCTCGCCTTGCGCCGCCAAGGCCTGTGCCCAGTACATCGACAAATAAAAATGGCTACCGCGAGTATCGAGTTCGCCCACCTTACGAGACGGTGATTTGTTGTTACTCAAAAACTCGCTGTTGGCTACATTCAGCGCTTCCGCCAGCACCTGTATTTTCTGGTTCTGTGTTTTCTGCGCAAGATCTTCCAGGGAGACGGCTAGCGCCAAAAATTCGCCTAACGAATCCCAGCGCAAGTGATTTTCTTCCAGCATCTGCTGAACGTGCTTGGGCGCCGATCCTCCGGCACCGGTTTCAAACAAACCCCCACCAGCCAGCAGTGGAACAATCGACAACATCTTCGCACTGGTACCCAACTCCAGAATAGGAAATAGGTCCGTCAGATAATCACGCAATACATTCCCCGTTACCGATATCGTGTTTTCTCCTGCCTTTACCCGCTGCAAGGCATGCGCTACCGCATCAACCGGCGACAGAATCTGTATATCGAGACCCTCGGTATCATGCTGGCCAAGATACGTTTCTACCTTCGCGATCAAATTCGCATCGTGGGCACGATTCCTGTCCAACCAGAAAATGGCCGGTTGGCCAGAAATGCGGGCGCGATTTACTGCGAGTTTTACCCAATCCTGAATCGGCAAGTCTTTGGTCTGACACATGCGCCAGATATCACCCCGTTCAACCGGGTGCTGCATCAGAACATGGCCACCGGCATCCGTCACCCGCACGCTGCCGCTCGCTGCAATCTCAAAGGTCTTGTCGTGCGAACCATACTCTTCAGCCTTTTGCGCCATCAGGCCTACGTTGCTGACATTGCCCATAGTCGCAACATCAAACGCACCATGCCGTTTGCAAAAATCAATCACCCCTTGGTAAAGGCTCGCGTAGCATCGATCTGGAATCAGTGCCTTGGTATCCTGCAGCTTGCCATCGCGCCCCCACATTTTTCCTCCCGCGCGCAATGCGGCAGGCATAGAGGCATCGACAATAACATCACTGGGCACATGCAGATTGGTTATGCCCTTGTCGGAATCGACCATCGCCAGCTCAGCGTTGGCCGCGTAAACCGCTTGTATATCCGCTTCGATCTGCTCCCTCTGATCATCGGGAAGCCCCGCGATTTTGGCATAGACATCACCCAAACCATTGCGTACATCCACACCCAACTGCTCGAACACGACCGCGTGCAGGGCTAACACCGCCTCGAAATACACAGCGACCGCATGGCCAAAGATAATCGGGTCAGAGACCTTCATCATGGTGGCCTTGAGGTGTAATGACAGCAACACCCCTTGCGCTTTCGCATCTGCAATAGCCGCCTGATAAAAACTGCGCAGTGCGCGACATTTCATGACCGATGCATCGATCACCTCGCCTTCCGTCACTGCGACACGGGGCCTGAGCACCTCAATGCCACCATCGTCCTTGACCAACTCAATCGCCACATCACCCGCCGACTGGATCACGGCCGATTGTTCGCTGGAGTAGAAATCGCCATCTGTCATCGATGCAACATGTGACTTTGAATCAGGGCTCCACTCACCCATGGAGTGTGGATGCCGCTGCGCATAGACCTTAACCGGGCCCGCAACACGACGGTCCGAGTTACCTTCACGCAACACTGGGTTCACGGCGCTGCCCAATACCTTGGCGTAGCGTTCCTGGATACGTCGAGCCGCATCGGTGTCTGCGTCTTCTGGATAATCCGGGATCGAATAGCCCGCCACCTGCAACTCCTTGATCACGGCGTTGAGCTGCGGAACCGAGGCGCTGATGTTCGGCAACTTAATAATATTTGCCTGTGGCGTCTTCGCCAACTTGCCCAACTCCGCCAATGCATCGGCTTGCCTTTGCTCATCCGTCAGGTTTTCCGGGAAGTTCGCCAGTACCCGGCTGGCCAACGAGATATCCCGCGTCTCAATATCGACACCCGCTGCACGAGCGTAACCCTGAATAATAGGTAACAACGAATACGTCGCCAACGCCGGAGCTTCGTCGGTTTGGGTATAGAGGATGGTCGAACGGGACATGGTCGTATCTCGGCAGAAAGTCTGGTTAGTAAAAGACCCGTATTATATTTCAGAATCGGGAGTCATTGCAGAATTATCGGCCCAATACCCAGTAACCGCGGTAATTTTGGATATTGCTAGCGTTTCTTGGGCGATAGCGAATCATGTTTCGATTGGCCGCACATTGAATAACAAACCACCACCCACCAAAACATGGGATATTTTCATTCGATTGTTCCACTGGAGTCTGGTGGTCGGGTTTGCGGTCGCCTACTTCACCTAGGAACAGCATTACGACACCCATCTTCAATTTGGCTATCTGGTGATGGCCTTGCTCGTTGCGCGG
>DTRM01000011.1 GCA_012965975.1 Chromatiaceae bacterium
TTCCGGTGCGGCCATCCTGTTCGGCGATATCGCTCAGTGAGCGTTCGATGGCCGGTGTCGAACCGAAGAACACGCTACCGGACAACTGAATAACAGTGGCATCTTCATGGGCCATTCCTTGCGGAAGGTAGCCCGTGGCCGCTTCCTGAAACAGGACTTCCAGCTCGGGTCGGGACACGGTACGCAGGTAGCTGACGATCGACAGAAAGATGCCGATAAAGACACCGTTTTGCAGGCCACCGTAGATCGTACTGATGAAGGTGATGATGAACATGATTCTCGCTTCACCGCGCACGTGCACGATCTTTTTAATGGTCGGCATGTCTATCAGACCCCAGCCCACCAAAAATAAAACACCGGCCATAACCGACAGTGGCAGTTGCGCAATGACAGGCGCGGCAAAGAATACCAAAGCCGCCAGAACCAGCGCCGATATGATGCCGGTCAGCGGCGTACGCGCGCCGGACTCATAGTTTGCAGCACTGCGATTAAAGGAACCACAACTGGGATAGCAACTGAGAAAACTACCGGCGATATTAGAGATGCCCTGACCGGTCATCTCCTGATTCATGTTGACGTGCTGGCCCGACTTGGCAGCGATGGAGCGTGCGATTACCGCTGATTGCATGAGTCCCAGAAACGCGACCATGAAGGAACCCATGACCAAGGCCTCAGCTGCCTCATAAAAACTGGTTGGGCTGAAGTCAGGTGCCGACAGAGGTAGTGCAGACAGTGACAGGTAACCGAGTTTATCGATGTTAGAGGTGGCCGGTGCGACCACCAGATCCATTCCCGCACCGCCAATCATGCCGGCCGCCACGGCGATAATAATGTGCGGCCATCCCGGGCGATAGTATTTGACTGCAAACCCGGTCACGATCGTCACCAGGCCCAAGCCAAAGGCATACCAGTTCGAATGCGGAAAGCTGAAGAACATCGAATGGATTGTGTCTTCGATCGGTTCGGCACCGTTGACCGTCAGCCCGAGGAAGCCGCCGATCTGTTGAATGATAATAATGATGCCGACACCACCCACCAATGCGACCATGACCGAGTGCGAAAAGTAGTTAAAAATCGCGCCTAGTCGTAATAGGCCAAACACAAACTGAATACAACCTGCCATAAAGGTTAACGTGATGGTGTACATCACGAAGTCGGCTGTCCCCTCGCTCGCAAACCCGGACAGAATCATCGCGATCACGACTGAGATGGAGGTGTTGGGGCCTGATAACGAGTGCCATGAAGAGCCCAAAAACGCCACCACGATGACCGGAAAGATTGCGGTGTACAGGCCGATCTCTGGCGGCAGATTCGCCAGCGTTGCGAGCGCGATGGCTTGCGGCAGAATCAGAATGCCGGCGGCAATACCGGCCCACAGATCCGCGCGAACGGTAGGTCCATCAAGTAGTGCGAACCACTCGAATGCCGGGATGAAGCGCTGCAGCAGGGGTTTGCTGTTGTCAGCCATTAGCCGCCGCCGCCGGGTTTGGCGCCAAACCGATTCATCAGGAAGCTCTGTCTGGGGTCATCGGGACGAAAATGAATCCACATGTACACCGCGACATCCAGCGCCTCATCATCCGACAGGGTGTAACCGGAACCAAGTGGCATATTCGCCTTGATAAAGGTTGCCGCGGTTTTCACCTTGTTCATGCCGGCAGCACGATTAAAGGAATCCAAGCCCCACAGCGGTGGAAACATATAAGAACCATCGGCGTGCTTTTGGCCCTCGCCATTGTCCCCATGACACATGGCACATTTGTTGCGGTACACGATTTCACCGTCTATTGAATCCGGATCATGGGTCTTTTTGATGGTGGCGAAGCCACGCCCCGGCATCGATACGCCGATCGGCACGCCGGTCGCCAACCACTTTGAGTAGGTAACCAGTGCGATCATTTCCGGTGAATCGACCGTGGGCGCAATGCCATCGAGGCTGTACTTAAAACAATCCTGAATGCGTTCTTCATAGGTTACGACGCGACGATTCTTGTTGCGTGAAATTGGAAACATGCCCACCGCTGCCCACAGTGGACCCGCATAGGGCTGACGTCCTTCGGAAAGGTGACAGCTAACACAATTCAGACCATTACCAACGTAACGTGCACCGTATTCTTGTGTATTCGTAAAGATGTTGCGCCCCAGTCGGACCATGTCACCGGTTTTGTCATCCGGAATGTCATCAAAGTTGGGCGGCATAAAAAACTCACCGGGGTTCACGACCGGTACAGTGACCAGATTGGTCGGCAGGCTGACTGCGGGTTGCACCAAGGTTGGACGCACTTCAAGCGGATCGATTTCAGCGGCGGACAGTACAACGGTTCCAAGAACCAACGTAAAGCCGGTGAGAACCACGGATGTTTTTGCCAGTAGTGAATTCATTATTGGATCACTCCATGTTGACGCGGTAGGACTGGTTGGCGTAGTACTTGGCGATGTTGATCTTGTCGCCAGCGGTTAGCTGAGTCGCGACATTTTTCATCATCGACAAGTTGTCGTTGTTGCGCTCGCCGCTTTGCCATTTATTGATCTGGCTGATGATGTACTGTGGCGGTTGCCCGGCCAGTGGTGGAAACAGCGCCCCAAAACCTTGCCCCTTGGCGGCGTGACAGGCATCACAACGTGGCATCATGTATTCCGGTTTGCCGCGTTGTGCGAGATCGAGACCGCGTTCCAGTGACTGAAAATCCGCAGGAATGGGCGAGGTCTCAAAGGCCAGATTGCTGTAATACACCGCGAGGTTGTTCTTTTCTTCTGCGGTGAGCGCGGCGCCGATGTCATTCATCATCGCATCGGTACGGATGCCCGGCGAATAGATCGTGAGATCCTTGTAGATCCGCGGCGTCTTCACGTAATCGCGTGCGATCGGCTCAAGGTCGACGCCGATGTCCAGAGGGTCGCCCGCAAAATCATTCAGTTGCTTGACGAGATAGGTCGGATGCAGACCGGCAAGACGCGGAAAACCGGTATCCCAGTTACCTTCACCGTTAGCACCGTGACAGGCGGTGCAGGCGATGACCCCTTCACGACCGTTGATGGCGAGTTGCTCACCCGCGTCAAACGCGGCCTGATCAATCGCCTTGCTCGCCGGTAGATCGCAACCCGCGATCAACAGCGATGTTAGCGCCGTCAACGCGAGCATTAATCGGTGGCCCGACCGCCCGTTTATCATGTTCATCATATGCCCTGCCGTATCGCGATCACCGGCGGTTCCAGCGCGCCAGCACCACCATCGGGCTCGGAGGTAAAGCGTGAATCCAGGGTGCCATACACATACATCCCCATGGACATGGAAAGCACGAAAATCATGATATTGGTATCCAACGTCACCAGTGACGCGAGCGCCGGGCCGGGACAGTATCCACCCATGCCCCAACCAATGCCAAACAGCGCAGCGCCTGCAATCAGGCGACCATCGATATCGACTCGCGTGGGTAGCTGAAATTTTTCGCCGGTGATGGGTTTGTCACGCTTGAGCGTAAAGCGGCTGAGGATGAAATAGGTCGTGACCGCGCCGCCCATCACCAAAACCAGACTTGGATCCCAGTCACCCAGAAAGTTGAGAAAGCCGACGACCTTGGTTGGCTGAGTCATGCCCGACACAGCAACCCCAATTGAAAACAGAAAGCCCCAGAAAAATGTCAGTGCGATTGGCATTAGATTTTGCCTCCAAAGACTTCACCCACCACGATTGCCGCGGCTGCGCCGGTGCTCATGAATACCGCGCTGGCAACCAGCGATCGGGGCGCTAGGCGACCGATGCCGCAGACCCCGTGGCCGCTGGTACAGCCACTGCCGAGGCGTGCGCCAATCCCGACCAGTATGCCGGCAACCACCACGGACAGGACGCTGCGATCAATGCCAAAGGTCATGGTGTCGGGTTTTAGCATGAGCATGACCAAGCCACCCGCCATTAGTCCACCGATAAACGCGGCACGCCACGCGGTATCCCCGTGTTTGGCATTGAGGAAGCCGCCGAAGATGCCACTAACGCCACCGATTCGGCCGTCGAAGAGCAGCATGCCGACGGCTGCTAGGCCGATCAAAACGCCACCAATAAGGGATGCTACTGGGGTAAAATTTTCCACGTGAGTGCTCTCCGCTGTTGAATTATGAAGTGGTCGTCAGTCGATCTGACCAGACCGCTACGTGAACGGTTGGTAGTATAGGACACGCGCGGTCATTTATCTAATTCAATATATTCAAATTCTCTAATTTAGAAAGCTAACCCCCCCGCCACATCGGGCGAGGATGCGATTTATTTGTCCTAGGCGGCCGGTTTCAGGTTCGCGTCCCAGGCAACGTTCGGTAAGCGACGATCGTTCGGTAAGCGACGATCGCTTCGATGTGCTGCGGACAATGGCGTGACGTTATCGGCGAAGACACCGGCTACTGCGGACGCACCGACGTCTTGTGTCGAAGCAGATGCTAGGGTTTCACAGGCTCCCGCACCACCATCAGGATCGTGTGCACGACGTGCCTCCAGCGTACCGTATATATACATGCCAACCGACATCGACATCACAAATATAATCATATTACTGTCGAGCGTGACCAGTGACGCAAGCGCCGGTCCAGGACAAAAACCACCCAGTCCCCAGCCAGCACCGAAGATGGCGGCACCAATGACCAGTCGACCATCAATGTCCCTGCGCGTGGGTAGTTGAAACGATCCAGAGGCAATCGGCTTGCTGCGTTTCAGCGCGATGCGTGAAATGATGAAATAGGTTGTTACTGCACCGCCCATCACGAACATCAGGCTGGGATCCCAGTCGCCAAGAAAGTTGAGAAAGCCAACCACCTTGGTCGGTTGGGTCATGCCCGATACGCTGAGGCCGATCGAAAACAGTAGGCCCCAGAAAAATGTTAGGAAAAGTGCCATTAGATGCTTCCTCCAAAAACTTGTCCGACGACGACCGCGGCGATTACGCCGGTGGTCATGAATACAGCGGTGGCAACCAGCGAGCGGGGGGCGAGGCGACCAATGCCGCAGACGCCGTGTCCGCTGGTGCAGCCGCTACCCAGGCGGGCACCGATACCGACCAGCAGGCCCGCAAGGATGACCGACAGCACGCTGCGATCAATGTGGCTGCTAATGGCCTCCGGGTAGAAACCCATGGTTAACAGTCCGCCGCCCATCAGGCCGCCGATAAAGGCCACCCGCCATGCGGTGTCGTTTTTCGACGCGTTTAGAACTCCGCTGAATATGCCACTAACGCCGGCGATACGGCCATTAAAAATCAGCATTCCAGCCGTGGCCAGTCCGATTAGGATCCCGCCGATCAGGGAGGCAATGGGGGTGAAGTTGTCCATAATGTTCCTTCCGCTTGTTTTATTGTTGTATTAAATAAGTAAAATCCGATTTCGATATTACAAATAATAAGTAGTAACCGAAGTCATAGCGAATATTAGGGTTTTAGCAAATAGATGTCAAGTTCCTACATATGAATGTTTTCTATGCCTGTAGAAGGCAAACTAAATGAAAGTCTAGCGGGGGGGGGTGGTGGTAAAGGGTGGCTGGAAAGTGTCTAGTAGAGAGGGGGCAATTCAGGTAGATAATATCGCAATATTATAATGTAACTAATTGAAAACATTGGTGCCCCGAAGAGGATTCGAACCTCTGACCTTCCGCTTAGGAGGCGGACGCTCTATCCAGCTGAGCTACCGGG
>DTRM01000012.1 GCA_012965975.1 Chromatiaceae bacterium
GACGGTTTACGCGGCCTTGGCGACCATGGTGGCGCTGGGGGTTCGCTACGAGAGAAATCGATTTTTTACCGTGACGCCGATGGATTTTCTGGTCGTCGTTGGCGTCATAGTGGTTGGATTTATGTCGGAACTGGAGGTGCAGCAGTATTATATTGACGTGGTATTGATAAAGATGATCATCCTTTATTATGGCTGTGAATTGATTATTGCGACTCGAACGAAGGCATTTGATGGCTTGTGGTTCGGGGTTGTAATTGGTTTGTCAGTGATTACGTTCAAGGGATTTATTGTCCTGTAGGAAGCTAAATCAGTACACGGTATATCGGCAAGAATTTTTTCAAAAAATTGATTAATGAGAGTGAAAATTTTTACTCAGGAGAGAATGATGAAATTTCGCACCAAGAATTTGACGATTGCCGCCGCGTTGGCGTTAGCGACCTTACTGGCAGCTTGCGGTGGTGCTGAGGAACGTAAGGCATCGTACCTCGAGCGAGGCAAGGCCTATCTGGAAGAAGATAACTACGACAAGGCCAGAGTCGAATTCAAGAATGTCATTCAGATTGATCCTAAAGATGCACAGGGCCGCTACTACATGGGCGTGATCGAGGTGCAGGCCCAGAACTGGCGACCTGCGGTAGCTCAGCTATCGAAAGCGATTGACCTTGATCCGCAGTATACCGAAGCGCACAACCGCATTGCTCGTCTGATGCTTTTGTTCAAGCAGTATGACAAAGCTCGGGAGCACGTAGACCAAGTGCTTGCCTACGATCCATCCAATACCCCGGCCAAGCTGATTAACGTCGCACTGTTGTTCAAGGATGAGCAGTGGGAAGAAGGTCTTGCCATCGCAGAGTCTGTATTGTCAGAAAACCCTGATGAGGCTGATGCCTATAGTCTGATTGGTTCCTACCATATTAAGAAAGAAAATCTGGATAAGGCAACGATGGTTCTTGAGGAAGGTATTTCAAAGGTCGACAACACATCGGCGTTGATGTTGCGTTTATCCAGAATCTATGTGACACACAACAAAACTGAAAAGGCAGAGGCGCTTTTCAAGGCGATGGTCGACGCGGATCCTGATGCGGTGCCGCCACGATTATTGTTGGCAAAATTCTATGCAAATGAGAAGCGGGCTGATGAAGGTGAGGCGGTTCTGAGAGAAAGTGTGGCGCGTAACCCCGATGATGATGATCGTAAGTATTCGCTAGTTCGTTTCCTGAAAGAATCGAAAGATTGGGATTCTGCCGCAGCGGAGTTGAAGGCATTTGTTGAGTCAGATTCAGGAAATCTGGATTTGCGCATGGCTCTGGGTGAATTGTACCTGATGGACGATCAAAAGGAGGCGGCGACCACTGTCTACAACGAGATCGTTGAGTTGGACGGTTCGGGTCCGGATGGGTTGAAGGCAAAGAATGTATTGGCCCGTATCCGGCTACAGCAGAACGATGCGGATGGGGCTTTGGTTCTGTTGAATGAAGTGCTGGATGATAACCCCAAGGATAACGATGCATTAATGATCCGAGCGCGTATCAGTTTGAAGGATCAGGATCCGCTGAGTGCGATTTCCGATCTACGGTCGGTGTTGCGAGATCAGCCCGAGTCATCCCAAGTGTTGCATTTGCTCGCGGGCGCGCACCTGATGAACAAGGAGATTGAACTCGCAAGAGACTTTATGAGTAAGGCCGTTGGTGCCGCTCCGGCGGATCTTCCGCTACGATTGGCGTATATCAATTTGCTGGCGGCGGGAAAGAAGATTGAGCTAACAGCTGATGCAATTGATCAAGGACTCAAGTTTATCCCGGGTAGCTTTGAACTGTTGGAAAAGAAGGCTCGGCTGGAAGTCGCACGCAAGGATATTGTGGCTTTGCGTGCCGTACTGGATGAACTGTTGGAAGAACATCCTGATAAGGCTCTGGGACATTTTTTGTTGGCCCAGATGCTGGCGGGCGAGAAAAAGTTTGAGGAATCTATCGCCGAGTATGAGAAAACGTTGGCGATTGAGCCCAACGGTCTGGAACCACTGGCAGGTATCGCAAAAGGATATATTGCGCAGAAGCAAGGTGGCAAGGCTATAGCGCGAATGGATGAGGTGATCGCAGATAATCCCAAAAATGGCTTTGCTTTCTACGTTAGAGGCACGATCAAATTTTCCGAAAAAGATATCGATGGTGGCACCGATGATTTGATGACGGCCATTGAAATGGTGCCTGAGTGGAACCGGCCTTACACCACGCTGGCGTTGGTGAAGAACTCGTCGGGTGACTCTGAAGGCGCGCTGATCGTGTTGCGGTCTGGTCTGGATAAAGTCGCGAATCGCACGAGTATTTTGATGGGGATTGCGGCGGTTCAGGACGGAGCAAACGACATCGGCGGGGCGATTGAGACCTATGACGAAGTATTAACGATAGAGCCAGAAAACAAGGTGGCTGCGAATAATCTTGCAGCGCTATTGGTTGATCACCGGTCAGATCAGGCAAGTTTAGACCGAGCACTTGATCTGTCGCAGCAGTTTGCCAAGCATCCAAATCCGAGCCTGAAAGATACGTATGGATGGGTTAGTTTTCGTCGTGGAGACTATCCGGAGGCATTGACCGCTCTCGAGAGTGTCGTTGCTGAAGTACCAAACAACGCATTGTTTCTTTATCATATCGGGATGGTTCAGCATAAGTCAGGCATGGGCCTAGAGGCCAAATCGAGTCTGTCCAAGGCGCTTGAGTTGAATGACAAGTTTCGTGGCGCTGATGAAGTCAGAAATCTTCTGGCGGACCTTTGAGACCTGATTGGGTCTAAAATCCCCGCGGCGGTTAGTGAATAAATACCCTCTTCCTGAGGGAGACGGTTAGGGGGAGGGGCTAACTAAAGCGTTCCCTTATAGCTGATCTGATATTGCCCCTGCTTGTTGGGGTTCCCGAGTAGCGACAGCGTGTTGTGTGCCTCTGCATCATTGGGGTTTTGGGGGGCGATGAATCCTTCTGCGGTCACGGTGTTATCGTCATCCACAGTCAGGGTTAGATTAATTCGAAATGTCGTCGATTGTTGGTCTTTGATGATCGCGACGATCGCGTTGTGGTCATTCAACCTAATCTCTGCAGTGAGATCACCCAGACTCACGGTTTCACCGAATGCCAGACTGGCATTATCCCAACGGGCAGATGCGGAGACTGCGTTCACTTTATTATCACTTATGCCGAGTTCCTGTATATCCAGAAACAGCAATCCATCGGCATCCACGTAGTTTAGATTGGATAATTTCTGTGCCTGTGATACGGGAAGTGTGACCGCGGCATTGCTCAGGGTGGTTTGTCCTGACAGGCAATAGTCCAAGTCTGAGCGAAGTGGGCTGGAATCGAGTGAGGCACTAACCGAAAGCGCGATGCATCCTCTAGCAAAGCCAAAGGGATGGGTCGACCAAGACAGTTGCTCAAACCGGTGGCCCTGAAGCAGTACGGATTTTGCCTGGCCTTGCCAGATGGTTCCGCTGACATCGGAAAGTGTGATGTCGCCTCGATGGGGTTCGAGCCATGCATAGACCACCGCGGCGGGTAAACGGATAACAAGAAACAACGCGTACAGCGACGTTAACGCCAGTACGGCGCTAGGCCATTTCATACGGAGGATGCCAGAGAAATCCTTGCGTTTACCAGTCCAGGTGTGTCGAGGCGTTCAATACTGATGGTGGTTATAGAGATACCCTGCTGAGTCTTCAGTTTGTTTAGCCAGTCAATCATATTGTCGAACGCGGCCTGTTCCAGTCGAATTTGGACACCGTTTTTCCCTTTGGGCTGGATACGTTTCACTGCCTTGCCAAGTTGGGCTGTTTGCGTGGTTTTGTCGATAACGGCGAGGAGCGATTGGCCGGCCGGTATGCGGGCGCGTTGAGTGGTATTGCCTCGAAGCTGTTTTACTTCGACGGCGGCCTTGCGCATCCATTGCAAAGTCTGGGTTTGGCTCTGGGTTTGGGTCTTCAGTAGTTCGACGGATTCACTTATCGGTTGCCAGCCAAACGAGTAAATCAGGAAGACGAGAAGCAGCGGAGCGCCAATGGACACGATTCGTTGCTCGCGTTTTTCCAGATTCAGAAACCATTGCTTCATGAGCCTTCTCCCTCTTGAATCACAATCCGACCGATGACCACGTTATCACGTGATGATGCCGACTGGAGTTCAACGGAGAGCTTTCCGGTCTTGTCCAATGCCTGCTTGAACTGGTCCAGACGTTGCAGGTTATCGGCGCTAAGCTCCAGTGTTAGTTCATTGTTTCGATACTGGGCGCCGTTGAGTTCGATTTGCTTAAAGCCGTTCAGGGTGCGGCCGCCTATCGCCAGTAGTTCCAGGAAGCCATTGTCTTGAGCGCCACCGGATTGGCGCAATTCTTTCAGTTTACGTTCCATCTGAACCCGGGCATTAACGATGCGAGATGACCCGGGGAAGCTGTCCTTATAAATATGGGTTATTTCCTCGTCCATTAGGGCATGTTGTGTCTGTAGCTGATTATGTTCCCAAATCATTAGTCCGGCTTGCAGTCCCAGCCAAACCATGAACAGCGCGGCAGCCGTTCGCCATGGCTTGATCATTTGGCTCAGTTCACGTGATACCCCGTACTTACCTACCAGGATATTGAGCGCTGGTTGATCTTTTAGCGTGTGGGCAAATTCGGCGATCTGCGGTTCCGAGGCGGTTTCAATTCGTACCTCGATACCGGTTTTTTCCAGTGCATGCAGGTCGTAGTCCGTTTCACCGAACACGGTGACAACAAATCGGGAGGGTATTTCCAAATCGGTGTCATTGAGTGCCAGTTCGATCGTTTCTATCAGCGAGTCGAGATTGGTCGCGAAGCCAAAATTGGCGGTGGCACGTATCAATACTTCGGACTCGTGTACATGCAGCGTCCACGCTGCATCGTGTAAGGGCAGCGCCAACACATCCGGTATCAAGCAGGTGGGTTCGATGTCGACCGATCGCAGGCTATCCAGCCAGTGGTTTATGTCATCGTGACTGACGACAGCCGCCGCCACCTGAGTTTGGCCTTTGCTTCCATATATGGGAACAAAATGCAGGTCTTCAGGATCGTCAGCGAGACTCTCCTCCAACGCGAACGGTAACGCCTGCATGATCTGCTTGCGGTCGGTTGTGGGCATCTCGGTATGCGTCAGCAGGAAGCTGGATCCTGGTGCGAGCAGTGTCACACGGCGATCATCCGTGTGGTTCGTTAGCGCTGAGAGCGGACCGTTAGCGGGTTTGCCGATGCCATTGCCGGCCTCGTCAAATACCATCCACTCGGCATTGGTATCGCCGCTATCGGTCGTACGCAGTCGTATCAGCAGTTGTTCACGCATTTATAGCCCCCATCCTCTAGAGACAATCTGAATTTTCAATGGTTTGTCCACCTGTGGATTTTCGACGGCCGCGTCATTGCTATTTTTTTCGGCCTTCTCACTTCGTGGCCGTACGATCAGGCTGTCCAGCCGTGCATTACTGTCACCGATTTGGGCATCTGCATGCAATATGAAATATTCTGAGTACACATCGTAGGTTGTTATTTTCCCTTTTCCAGACTGTCCACCGGCATTGCTTGAACTATCGGCATTTGTGCTGTTTTCCTCAGA
>DTRM01000013.1 GCA_012965975.1 Chromatiaceae bacterium
CGTCGTCCGCATCTACGCTTTGTTATCCCGATGGCCAATGCCCGCACCCGCAGCGTACTCGAGCAGCAAATCGCTGAGCGTGACGACCACCTCCCGCTGATGCTGATGGATGGGGGTGCACATGATGCAATGCTGGCGGCTGATGTCACGCTGCTTGCCAGTGGAACCGCCGCGCTCGAAGCGATGCTCCTAAAAACCCCCATGGTGGTGGCCTATCGAATGGCATGGCTCACGCATCAAATTGTAAAACGCCTGGTTAAGGTGCCCTTTGTTTCTCTTGCCAACGTGCTGGCGGGTTACGAATTGGTTCCGGAGTTGTTACAGGATCAGGCTAAACCAGAGATCCTGGGCGGTGCGCTGCTTGACTATCTGGACGATGAACCACGGGTTGCAAGTTTGCGCGCGACCTATCGCGACCTGCATCAAAAAATCATGAGTGAGGACGGAGATCTTGCTGCAAAAACGGTGATTGACATCGCTCGCAGGTCCGACCGCCCATGAATCGCATCGTTGCCGGAGTCGATGAGGTGGGGCGAGGCCCCTTGGCCGGACCCGTAGTGACCGCAGCGGTAATTCTCGATCCATCTCGACCTATCGCCGGTCTTGCCGACTCGAAAAAATTATCCGAGAAAAAACGGCTTTTACTCGCACCGCTAATCAAGGAGCGAGCGCTGGCGTGGGCGATTGGTCGCGCGGAGGTCGAAGAGATTGATCGCCTCAACATCCTGCACGCCACCCTGTTGGCGATGCAAAGGGCGGTCCAGGGCTTGTCTGTTTCGCCCGACCATGTGTTGGTAGACGGCAATCGCTGTCCGCTTTTCAGTTGCTCCTCCGAGGCGATTATTGGCGGTGATGCCCGCGTTGCCGAGATCAGTGCGGCGTCGGTACTGGCCAAGGTCACACGCGACGCGGAGATGGTTGCGATGGATCAGCTACATCCCGGTTATGGTTTTGCGCAGCACAAAGGTTATCCGACCAAAGCCCATCTTGAAGCACTGGATAAACAAGGAGTTACTGTTATTCATCGATGTTCTTTCGAGCCAGTGCGTAAGCGCATGGCGTAGATTCAACGGGGGGCATACGATAGTATTTCAATCTATGAAGTCAGGCTTTGTTCATCTGCGTGTTCACACCGAATATTCCCTTGTAGATGGGTTATTCAAGGTTCCCAAGCTAGCTCGCGCGGTTGCCGAGATGGGCATGCCTGCGGTCGCGGTAACCGACCAATCCAATTTTTTTTCCATGGTCAAATTCTATCGTGCCGGTCTGGCTACGGGCGTGAAGCCGATCCTCGGGGTTGATATCTGGCTGGAAACCGATGCCGTTGATAAAGGGTTGAGTCGAGTGACCTTGCTGATACGCGATTTTGCCGGTTATCAGCGTGTTTCCAATCTCGTGTCCCGCAGTTATCTCGAAGGGCAACAACGCGGCGTTCCGGTGATTCAGTGGGACTGGATGGAGTCGGTTCGCGACAGCGTTGTGGTGTTGTCTGGCGCCGGTGAAGGGGAAATTGGTAAGGCCATTGCGTCCGATCGAATGGGCATTGCGGATGAAATCGTGCAGCGTTGGAAGCAACTACTGGGTGACAACTTCTTTATCGAATTACAACGCACAGGACGCGCCGGTGAGGAAGACTATGTGCATGCGGCTGTGGCGCTTGCCGCCAAGCATCAGGTACCCGTCGTCGCCACCAATGATGTGCGCTTTCTGCACCGGGAAGACTTCGAGGCGCATGAGGCACGTATCTGCATCAATCAGGGGCGTGTTCTCGACGATCCCCGTCGACCCCGAGACTATTCCGAGCAACAGTATTTACGCAGCGTCGACGAAATGACCGAGTTGTTTGCCGACATACCCAGCGCGCTTTCGAACACGGTTGAAATTGCCAAACGGTGCAGCGTCGAATTGACCCTTGGCAAGAACGTGTTGCCAGACTTTCCAGTCCCAGAAGGGCAGGACGTGAGTTCCTACCTGGCGGCTGAATCACGCAAAGGTGTCGAACTTCGGCTGCACGGGATTGGCCCTGAGTCCAGCGAGGAAAGAGCCGCTTGGCGCAAAATCTACGATGACCGTCTGGAATTCGAACTCAAGGTGATCGTGGATATGGGGTTTCCCGGTTATTTCCTGATCGTCGCCGATTTTATTCAGTGGGCCAGGGATCAGAGTATTCCGGTGGGACCGGGGCGTGGTTCTGGTGCTGGCTCATTGGTTGCTTATGCGCTGAAAATTACCGATCTTGATCCGATTGAACATGAGCTACTGTTCGAGCGCTTTCTTAACCCGGAACGTGTCTCGATGCCTGATTTCGATGTCGATTTCTGTATGGACCGGCGCGATGAGGTTATTGATTATGTCGCGCGCCGGTATGGTCGCGATCATGTTTCTCAGATCATCACCTACGGCAGCATGAAGGCCAAGGCCGTGGTGCGCGATGTGGGTCGGGTACTCGGACATCCCTACGGTTTTGTCGACAAGCTGGCAAAGTTGATCCCGTTTGACCTCGGCATGACACTTGATAAGGCGTTGGATCAAGAAGAAGAATTGCGTCGGTTGTACAACGAGGACGAAGACGTTAGTGCGCTGATTGATCTTTCCAGATCGCTGGAAGGCATAGCGCGTAATGCCGGCAAGCACGCGGGTGGGGTGGTTATCGCCCCGACCGCATTAACGGACTTCTCTCCGCTGTATTGTGAACCCGGTGGACAAAGCATCGTGGCACAGTTTGATAAGGATGATGTCGAAGCCGTCGGATTGGTCAAATTCGACTTTCTCGGTCTGCGTACTCTAACCATTATCGACTGGGCACTCGCGACCGTGAATGAAACTCGGGAACTCGAAGGCGTCGACAAAATCGATATTTCTGCCATCCCGATGGATGATGAAGCCAGCTTTCGACTATTAAAAGATTGCGCGACAACCGCGGTATTTCAGCTCGAGTCTCGCGGCATGAAAGATCTGATCAAGCGATTGCAGCCCGACAGCTTCGAAGACATCGTCGCGTTGGTGGCTTTGTTTCGCCCCGGTCCCTTACAGTCGGGCATGGTGGATGACTTTATCGATCGCAAACACGGTCGCGCAGCGGTCGCCTATCCGCATCGAGACCTGGAACCGATACTGAAGCCGACCTATGGCGTCATTCTGTATCAGGAACAGGTCATGCAAATCGCCCAGGTACTCGCCGGTTACTCACTTGGCGGTGCCGATATGTTGCGTCGTGCGATGGGCAAGAAGAAACCGGAAGAGATGGCTCGGCAACGCGAGATTTTTCAAACCGGCGCCCTAGCGCATGGCGTCGAGGCGAAAACCGCGACCTATATTTTCGACCTGATGGAAAAGTTTGCCGGATACGGTTTTAACAAGTCACATTCAGCGGCCTATGCCTTGGTCTCGTTTCAGACCGCGTGGCTCAAGGCACATTTCCCGGCGGCATTCATGGCCGCAGTATTGTCATCCGACATGGACAATACCGATAAGGTCGTGGTGCTGATTGATGAATGTCGACAAATGAAATTGCCGGTCAACCCACCCAATGTTAATTACTCCCGCTACAAATTTACCGTAGATACCGATGATTCAATTATCTACGGTCTCGGAGCGATCAAAGGCGTAGGCGAGGGTGCCATCGAGGCGATGATCGAGGAACGTCACGACCATGGACCATTTTTGGGTTTGCATGATTTCTGTCATCGAGTCGATCTTAGGAAGGTCAATCGACGGGTGTTGGAGGCCTTGATACGCGCTGGCGCGATGGACAGTTTCGACTGGAATCGTGCCACACTGATGGCAGAATTGCCGACTGCGGTAAAAACTGCGGACCAACATAGTCACAATACCAACAGCGGACAGGACGACTTGTTTGGTCTCGGTGATCAGGCACCGCAAAGCGAAGCAACACCCTCGCCACAACCAAAACAGGCGCTGGACGAGTGGGATGACGAGCAACGCCTGCTAGGTGAAAAAGAAACACTGGGTCTCTATCTAACCGGCCATCCCATCAATCGTTATGCCAAGGAACTGGCACGCTTTACCTCCGGTACGATTGCCGAGTTATGCGAGAATGTCGGCGCTCGCCGCAGCAGCACTGTCGTACTTGCCGGTTTGGTCATTGCGATTCGCACCCTGCAAACCTCCCGCGGTGGCAAAATGGCGTTTCTCACTCTGGATGACAGCACCGCACGCGTTGAGGTCGGCGTGTTCAGCGACACATATGAGCGCTACAAAGATCTGTTGGTACGCGATCGTTTACTCGTCGTCGAAGGTACCTTGGGCGAGGATGACTATACCGGCGGCCAGCGCATGAGTGCAGATCGCATGTTGGAGATCGATCAAGCTCGCGAGCTGTTCGCGCGATGTTTGGTGGTCAGCTGGTCGGGTGCTAACTCCGGCGAGTTTTTTGCAGGACTTGAGGAGAGTCTGACACCCTTTCGTGAGGGTGATTGTCCGGTCTGGATCGATTACAGCGCGGATGGTGCACGGGCACCGATTATGCTCGGACATGCATGGAAGGTGCATCCCACGGATGAGCTGTTATCAAGACTGCGCCAGTTGACCGATCCTGAATCTGTGGATGTTCGATATTGACTTAGGCCGACGAGGCCTCGCCGTCGACGAAAGGAAGACTGAAGGGATGCGGTCGTCGAGCCCCCAGGGTGGGTTCACGGCGTGTTCTGGCCGGCCTTGTCCTCGGATACTCGGGCGTCTCCACAAGCCCCAGAGCCAATAAATAACCTGTGATTGCCAAGAAAACTACGGTAACCTTACGCAATCATTAACGTTATCTAGCCATTCACCCCAATGAATCTGAATTTCCTAGAATTTGAACAGCCCATTGCCGAGCTTGAAGCAAAAATCGAAGAGCTAAGGCTGGTCGGTGACGACACCGAGATTAATATCCAGGACGAGATTCAGGTACTCAAGGATAAAAGTCAGAAGTTAACTGAGGACATTTTCTCCTCTTTGACCCCTTGGCAAATTTCCCAGTTGGCGCGCCACCCACAGCGTCCCTATACCGAAGACTACATTGCCGCGATTTTTACTGATTTTCAGGAGCTCCATGGCGATCGCGCGTATAGCGATGATGCAGCCCTTATCGGTGGTATTGGACGAATTAATGGTCGACCGGTGATGATTATTGGCCACCAGAAGGGGCGGGATACCAAGGAAAAGATTAAGCGAAACTTTGGCATGCCACGGCCCGAAGGTTACCGCAAGGCACTCCGCTTGATGAACATGGCCGAACGTTTCCGATTGCCTATCCTGACGTTTATTGATACTCCCGGCGCGTATCCGGGCGTGGGTGCAGAAGAGCGCGGTCAGAGTGAAGCGATTGCGCGTAACCTGTTTGTGATGTCTGGATTGAGGACACCGATTATTTCTACTGTGATCGGCGAGGGCGGTTCTGGCGGCGCGCTGGCGATTGGCGTGTGTGACCGTCTGTTGATGCTGCAATACAGTACTTACTCGGTGATTTCACCAGAAGGATGT
This sequence comes from Chromatiaceae bacterium, assembly GCA_012965975.1. GTDB lineage: Bacteria > Pseudomonadota > Gammaproteobacteria > DTRM01 > DTRM01 > DTRM01. Next base: position 5,485 of record DTRM01000013.1, read on the forward strand.
GCATCGATTTTATGGAAGAGCGCCGACAAAGCCAGTACCGCGGCCGAGGCGATGGGGATCACCTCAGATCGGCTTAGTGACTTGGGGCTGGTTGATGAGGTGGTCA
>DTRM01000014.1 GCA_012965975.1 Chromatiaceae bacterium
TCTGTTACGTTAACCGCAAGGCTAAGTTCGAAGCTAACGATGGATCACAACGTCGGTGGTATGGCGAAAAGCATCCATCAACGTAGCCGCATAGATAACTTGGCGCCGTCTTGCTCAACCGCTCGATCAAACACATCCAGCTCAATCAAATCACCGTTGCCTGCCGACAACAATAGCTCACGCTGCGACGAGCAAACACTACCCTCCGCCGCCTCAAACGAATCCACATAATAATTAATCGCCGTCTTTAGCATCGCACGAATGCGGCGACTGATCTCGACCCCGCCGGTATCCACATCAGGCTCACCTTGCAACGCATTGGCGGTGTCGGTCAGCGAAACACGTGCAACCTGCCCACACTCCGCGCCACCCGGCGGATAGGCCGCGTCGGTATAGAACAACAACGCCTCGACCAACTGCTGACGCAACTCATCGGGACAAACAATCAACAGGCTTTTTTTTGCTGCCATTTCGTCAACCCTCTCGACCCGCAAACCAAAGCCTTACCCGCAACCCCAACTCCGTCGTGTATCCGCTCACCGCAGACACAATCATCGACTGTTGATCAACAATAAAGCTGGCAGGCACCCCCCGCACACGAAAGGTCTGCGCCCAGTCACCACTGTCATCCAACAACACAGGAAACGTCAGCTCGTTATCGCGCATATACCGCGTCACTGGCTCGACTCCCTTGGACCACGACGCAACACTCACCACTGTATAGTCTTCGGAGATTGACTGAATCGACCCCTTCTCCAGATCACACACCGGACACCACGTCGCCCAAAAATGAATCAATACCGGCTTGCCCTGATAGTCAGCCATCGAAAATTCGGACCCATCCAGCAATCGGCCATGAAATCCCGCAACGCTACCCATAGCCGCATCACGGGTCTGCCACCAGTTCACTGCGATCGACATACAACCGATCAGAGCCAAATAGCTAGCCCAAGACTTCCAGTTAAATTTTGATTTGCTCGTCATGCCCTCTCGGTACCGAGATGATGTAATCCGTGGGTCGAATAGATCGACTCAAGGATTACATCACCAACCGCCCGTATCGCCCCAACAAAACCCGCATTCTCGCCGCAAGATCATCCGCCATCTCATCCCACTGAAAGCGCCATTCCCAGTTACCCCCTTCAATACCCGGCGTATTCATTCTGCCATCGGACCCTAACTCAAGCAGATCCTGCATTGGAAACATCGCCAACCCCGCTGTGGAGGCCAATGCCTCACGAATCAACGGCCACGGCATCGCCTGCGGATCACCATCCAACGAGTCCGATACGACTGCCCGGGTTTCATGATCCAGACCGTCAAACCAGCCAATGCTGGTATCGTTATCATGAGTACCGGTATAGACCACGGCCTGTTGCGAATGGTTGTAAGGCAAATGCGGATTGTCTGCATCACCTGAAAATGCAAACTGCAGCACCTTCATCCCGGGTAGACCTAGATCATCGCGCAGCTGTTCGACCTCCACTGAGATAATGCCGAGATCTTCGGCCACCAAAGGCAAAGGGCCCAGTCGATCTTCCAGTGTTGTAAAAAGTTCTAACCCCGGCACCTTCGCCCACACCCCCTGCTCAGCGGTTTGCTCGTTGGCATCAATTTCCCAACTCGACTCAAACCCTCGAAAGTGATCGACCCGCAGCAGATCGAACCTCGACAATTGAGAGCGTAAACGGTCTACCCACCAATCGAATCCATGCCGTTGCAGATAAGACCAGTCGTAATGCGGATTCCCCCAACGCTGTCCCGTCTGTGAAAAATAATCGGGTGGCACACCCGTCACCACGCTCACGTGGCCTTCTTCATCCAATCGAAAACAAGCACGATTGGCCCATACGTCGGCGCTGTCATAGGCAACAAAGATCGGTACATCGCCAAACATTTTTACACGATGCTGGTTGGCGTAACGTTTGAGAATCGACCACTGACGATCAAATACAAACTGGGTGAAGCGCACCGACTCGACCTCGGTCGCCAACTCGTCGCGCCGGGACTGCATGACAACGGGGTCACGATCTCGCTCTGCAGCCGGCCACTCCACCCAGGGTGTGTTGAAGACATCTCGCAGGACCATAAATAACGCGTAGTCGTCCAACCAGTGTGATTGATCGGCAATAAATTTCGCGTAGTCGGCGCGCGCTTCATCACTGCCCGACTGTTGAAAATGGGTGTGAGCCTCATCCATGGCCTGTTGCCGATCTCCGACGTCGATCGTCGACAACCATCCCCAGTCGTGCAGGACCGATAAACTGATCAGCTCGGGATTACCGGCGTGAACTGACAATCCATTGTAAGGCGAGCGATCGCTGTGGGTCGGCACCAATGGCAAGGTCTGCCAGACACTCATGCCCGCGCTACTTAGGAAATCGATAAAATGGAAGGCCTCTGCACCCATCTCGCCCTGAACACATGGGCCCGGGAGTGAGGAAATATGCAACAGCACACCCGCTGAACGATGCTCCAGCTTCATGCGTCACCCATACTCGGAGCCATGCCGCATCACACCACCCAGTCCTGGCTGCCCTTGTCCATGCGTGAAGCTGTGGCCTAGAGACGCGGGTGGATCCTGACCAATAAACCGGTACAAGGCGCTTAGCTGGCGACGAAAAAGTTGCTCAAAATCGCTGACCGTACCTTCGGGGTTGTAGTCTCCAAACCACCAGAACCAATCTGAACCTTCGCACACCGCCAGCTGCGTCTCGGCTCGTAACAAGGCGTCACCCTGCAAGGCACCGCAGGACACCGCCCCATCAAAGGCCTGCTTTGCGTCGACCAGAAGATTCCAGCCCATGTTCTTGTCCGGGTCACCAATCCAGGTTGAAAACGTGCCATACACCCAGCTACCGGATACCAACTGTGGCAGGGGCTGCGCGGACTGATCCAAACAATCTGCAAAGGTCGTCAACTCCAGATCCGTATGCGAATGGATGGCCTTGTACAGGGCCGGAATAAAATGACGCGCGTTCTGCGGGTAAAACTCCCAGGCATTTTCGCCATCCATGATAATCGACACGACTCGATCACCCTCTGCGCCCTCACGTCGGGATATGGTTTCTAAATGATGGATCAGGTTCGCAACCGCATCATCCGCGTGCCAAGTCGCATAAGAAAATCCAATCAAATCGGATAATCCATCGTCACGAAAAAATATGCGTGGGCCATTTTCCACCTGATAGGCTCGATGTGGCCAGTCATCATCCGAGTTATCCGACAAGGTCCGTTCGAGGCTGTTCGCCAATACGTTCTGACCACTGGCTATCCACTGATAATCATGTTGCTTGATCAATTCCGCAGCGCGCTGACTCACACCACCCTCGGATGGCCAACAGCCAATCGGATCGCGCTGAAAATATTGCCGAAAAACGTCCCGTGCCCGTGCCAACTGCCAACTAGTGCGCGCCTCACCTCCGGGATACTCCGGCGCTTGGGGTAATTCCACATCCGGCATCGCCTCACGGGCCGAATCAAAATCCAGTAACAGCGGCAGAATCGGGTGGGCATAGGGAGATACCGCCAACTCCACCTGACCGCTATCCGCCAGGCGCCGATAACGATCGATCAGGGTCGATAGTAATTCGCCAATCACCTCGATCAGAACGGCTCGATCCTGATCGGTATAGTGCGACTGCTTGTGTACCAACGAGCGCACCCGATCATCACGCTGATGGACACTTTCACCTAGCCAGACCAAGTGATACCACACCACCAGATCAACAAAATACTGATCACCCATATACGACAGCGCGGCGGCGTCCGTCTGCATGACACCGGCCAGAGTACAAAGGCTCTGATAGGCGGAGTATCGTTCAATTACGCGCGCCTGATTCGCTCGCAGACACGATGTCAGCAGGGCTTGGCGGCCAATCGCGTCTTGCGGAATCTGCGCCTGCGCCAACGCCGCCAGCAAAGGATCGCTTATTGGCTGCGACTCTGCACAGAAACGCTTTATTTGCTGCGCGTAGTCGTCGATCTGCTCGAGCAAGATGGGCGCAAAATTGACCACGGCCCGGGCCTGCGGGTCTGCCTCCAGCCACGCCGCCATATCCGCGTAATCTTTGGTCGCATGCAGGTAGGTCCAGGGCAACTGATAGTTGCCACTCACCGGATCACGATACTGCGGTTGATGCATATGCCAACACAGAACAACTTTTAGCGGGCTATTCATTTGAGTTCCAGAGTACGTCTAACGTACGTGGTGCAGTTCCTGACCAAACATTTCGGGCGTAACCAACACCACCCCGGCCGGACTGACAAAGAAGCGTTTCTGATCATGCGCCAGATCCTCTCCGATAATCGTATTGGGCGGCACTTCACAACCCTTGTCGATCACCGCCTTGGTGATACGACAACCACGTCCTATCGTGACATTCGGTAACACCACAGAGTCGGATACCTTCGCATAAGAATTGATATACACATTCGAAAACAACAGGGAATGACGCACCTCGGCCCCGGATATCACACAACCACCGGAGACCATCGAATCCACCGCAACGCCGCGACGGTCATCGTCATCAAAGACAAACTTGGCGGGCGGCGACTGTTCCTGATAGGTCCATATCGGCCAGTGGCGATCGTACAGATTGAGATCCGGGGTGACGCCGATTAGCTCCAGATTAGCCTCCCAAAAGGCATCCACCGTGCCGACATCCCGCCAGTAAGCCTGCTGGCCACTGTGTACATCCCGAAAGGAATACGCCAGAACCCGGTAACGATCGATAACCCCGGGGATAATGTCCTTGCCAAAATCGCGACTGGAATCGTGCGTATCGGCATCCTTGATGAGTTGCTCGTACAGAAACTGGGTATTGAATACATAAATGCCCATCGATGCCAGCGCGACATCGGTCTGACCCGGCATCGGCTGTGGCTGTTTCGGCTTCTCGACAAAGTCGGTCACCCGATTACGCTCATCAATGGTAAGCACGCCAAAGCCTTGCGCTTCGGCTAACGAGACCGCCTGACACGCGATGGTCATATCCGCACCCGCCTCAACGTGTTGCGCGATCATCGGCCCATAATCCATCTTGTAGACATGATCCCCGGCCAGAATAAGCACATAGTCTGGCGAATGTCCGCGGATAATATCAATATTCTGGTATACCGCATCCGCCGTGCCCCGATACCAGCTTGATTCTATGCGCTGCTGTGCCGGTAACACCTCGACGTATTCACCAAACTCACCTCGCAGAAACCCCCATCCACGCTGAATGTGAAGTATCAGGGAGTGCGCCTTGTATTGGGTCATCACACCAACGCGCCGAATCCCCGAATTGATGCAATTGGATAACGGGAAATCAATAATCCGGAACTTGCCACCAAACGGAACCGATGGCTTGGCACGCCAGCGAGTTAAATCTTGCAGACGTGAACCGCGCCCACCCGCCAGAATCAGGGCCAAGGTGCTGCGGGTCAAACGACTAACAAATCGGGGGGTTTCTTCTGTACTCACAATAGGCAATATGGACTGTGCTAACATCCATCCAACATCCAAAAACTTACCCAGATCATTCCACATTTGACTATGTCCGGCAACCAATTTAAATCCAACCATGATGTCGGCAACAAGGCATTAAAATCCGCCGCCTCTGCCATCATACGAGTGCAGAATGGCCGCCATCATGATCCATTTGAGGTGCTCGGCCTGCACCCACTCGGTGACGGTCGCTGGGTGATTCGCTGCATTCTCCCTCACGCCTCGGATTGCCGTCTGTATCCGTCCAATGTCGAACTCACGCGGATCCCCGACAGCGATATATTTGAGGTGGTTCTCGACGGCGACCCACCAGACTACGAGTTCGAGTGGACCGATCATAACGGCGTGACGTTCCGCGATCAGGACCCCTATCGCTTTACCCCACAGATCCCCAAATTCGATCTGGAGCTATTTACAGCCGGCGAGCACCTGCACGCCTACCGGATACTCGGGGCACATCAAAAACATGTCGATAACATTGACGGTATCTGCTTCGCAGTCTGGGCACCCAACGCGGAACGCGTCAGTGTCATCGGTGGATTCAACCAGTGGGATGGACGCTGTCACCCCATGCGTGTGCGTGGCAGCTCCGGTGTCTGGGAGCTGTTTATCCCCGGTGTGAGCGCCGGTGAGCTGTATAAATATGAAATCCGGCACCGCCACAGCGGTACGCTAATGATCAAGGCCGACCCCTATGGACAGGGATTTGAACTACGCCCCGGTAATGCCTCAATTGTCCAGGCCCCATCGACCTACGACTGGGGTGATGCCAACTGGATAGAGGAGCGTTGTAACAAGGATTGGCAACACACCGCCATGTCGATCTATGAGGTTCATCTCGGTTCTTGGCGACGTGATGCCAACAACTGGTATCTAAACTACCGCGCGCTGGCGGACTCACTCGTTGACTACGTTACCACCCACGGCTTCACTCATGTCGAACTACTGCCCGTATGCGAACATCCACTGGACGAATCGTGGGGCTATCAGGTAACCGGTTATTTCGCCCCCACCAGCCGCTTTGGCTCAGGCGACGATTTTCGTTACTTTGTGAACCTCTGCCACCAGCATGGCATCGGCGTCATCCTCGACTGGGTACCCGGACATTTCCCCAAAGACGAACACGCACTGGCTCGCTTTGATGGCGTCCCCCTGTATGAGCATGCCGACCCCCAAAGAGGCGAACACCAGGACTGGGGGACACTGGTGTTCGACTACGGGCGAGACGAGGTGCGCAACTTTCTGATTAGCAACGCAATCTACTGGATGCAAGAATTCCACATCGACGGGCTTCGAGTCGATGCAGTGGCCTCCATGCTGTATTTGGACTACTCACGTGACGCTGGCGAATGGACGCCCAATATTCATGGCGGCCGGGGGAATCTGGATGCCATCGAGTTCTTGCGCAAACTCAATATCGCCACCCACCGCGAACACCCCGGCACCTTAATGATTGCCGAAGAATCGACCTCCTGGCCACAAGTTTCGCAGCCGGTCGACAGCGATGGACTCGGATTTTCGATGAAATGGAACATGGGCTGGATGCACGACGTACTCGATTACTTTGGCAAAGACCCCATCCACCGCCAACACCACCACGACCGTCTGACCTTCGGTATGCTCTATGCCTTCAGCGAAAATTTCGTACTGCCGTTCTCGCACGACGAAGTGGTACACGAAAAGGCCTCCATGATTGGCAAAATGCCAGGCGATGACTGGCAACGCTTCGCGAATCTTCGCCTGCTGTACACCTTCATGTTCACCTACCCCGGCAAGAAATTATTGTTCATGGGCAGCGAGTTTGGACAATCGGGTGAATGGCGCGATAACGGCTCGCTGGACTGGGAACTGACCCGGTACGCGCCGCACTCAGGGCTACAACAGTTGATCACCACACTGAACCACTGTTATCGAACGTGTACCGCACTGCACGAATATGATTTTGAGTCGCACGGCTTCAACTGGCTGGATTGCGAAGATACCCATAACTCCATCATTAGCTATCAACGCCTTGGTTCGGACAATGCCGTCGTCAGCGTCGCGCTAAACATGACGCCGATACCCCGACAGGGTTATCGTTTAGGTGTTTGTGTTGCGGGTGAATATCGAGAGATCGTAAATTCAGATCATGAGAACTTCGGCGGCTCGAATATGCTGAATAGCAGAACCTTGATCGCAGAATCAACGCCCTGCCAAGGGCAGCCCTTCTCGATCATCGTGACATTACCACCCTTGGCCGGGGTGGTTTTCCAAATAAACCAAGCAGACTGACCAAGGCTGTAGGATCGGTTTACGGCGAGTTTTGAGAAGCCCTCTCTACCGCTTCGCACCCACCCACTTATTGACTAGTCCTTAGAAAACTTCTTACTATAGTTGATCAAACCATTCGTAGAACTGTCATGCGATGAAACATCATCACTGCTCTGCAATTCTGCATAGATATTCTTCGCCAACTGTTTACCCAACTCTACGCCCCACTGATCAAAGGAATTAATATTCCACACAATGCCCTGCACAAAAATCTTGTGCTCGTACATCGCCACCAATGAACCCAAAGTTTTCGGCGTCAGTTTTTGATACATGATCGAATTGCTGGGACGATTACCCGGAAATACCTTATGGTGCTTGAGGTGTTCGATTTCCTGATCGCTACGACCCTCCGCTTGCAATTCCTCAATCGCCTCAGCCAGATTTTTGCCCCGCATCAAGGCCTCACCCTGCGCGAAAAAATTGGCCAATAACATACGCTGGTGCTCACCCACCGGATTATGTGACTCTACCGCAACGATCAAATCGGATGGAATCAGCTCTGTACCCTGATGGATCAGCTGATAGAACGCATGCTGACCATTGGTGCCCGGTTCACCCCAAATGATGGGACCTGTCTCATAATCGATGAATTGGCCCTCGCGGTTAACGCGCTTGCCATTGCTCTCCATATCACCCTGCTGAAAATAGGCGGTGAAACGATGTAAATACTGGTCGTAAGGCAAAATAGTGTGCGTATCGACACCGACAAAATTTGAGTACCAAATACCCATCAAGGCCAAAATCACCGGTAGATTTTCTTCCATCGGCGCCTCGACAAAGTGCCGATCCATCTCGTGTGCGCCTTCCAGGAAGGCCTCAAAGTTGTCCATGCCGATACAGATCGCAATCGGCAACCCGATCGCCGACCACAGCGAATAACGCCCCCCAACCCAGTCCCAAAACTCGAACATATTGGCTGGATCGATACCGAATTCTTCAACCGCCTCCTGATTCGTAGACAGCGCCACAAAATGTTTGGCAATCACTGACTCGTCACCCACGGCTTGCATAAGCCAATTACGAGCGGTGCCCGCGTTAATCAAGGTTTCCTGCGTAGTGAATGTCTTGGACGCGATAATAAAAAGCGTTGATTGCGGACGCAGGGGCTTCAATGTCTCGACCATGTGCGAGCCATCGACATTCGATACAAAATGCATACTGATGTCGTCGGACGCATACGGCTTGAGTGCCTCCGTGACCATTAATGGCCCCAAGTCAGAGCCACCGATACCGATGTTGACCACATCCGTAATGCGCTCACCACTGTAACCAAGCCACTCACCGCTACGCACCGAGTCGGAAAAGGTGCGCATGTGCTCCAACACCGCATTGATGCCGGGCATCACATCTTCATCGTCAACATAAATGGGGGTATTGGAACGATTGCGCAACGCAACATGCAGAACCGACCGGTTCTCGGTGTTGTTGATCTTCTCGCCGCTAAACATACGGTCACGCCACCGCGGAACCTCGGTTGACCTTGCCAGTTTAAACAGCATGTTCAGGGTCTTTTCGGTGAAACAATTCTTCGAATAATCGAGCAGAATACCGCCGCCCTCGACAGAATAGCGCTTAAAGCGCTCTGGATCTGCATCAAACAGATCGCGCATGTGCGCCGACTCCATTTCGGCACAATGCGCCTCAAGCGCCTTCCATATTACCGATTTTGTTAGTGGGGCCACGGCTTGTTGTTCGTTCTTAAGTTGCTCAGACATTGATAGTACTGCGCTCATAATGATACCTCATTGACAGTCTCATTAACTACAAAGCGATGTAGCTGCATTATTACTTGGCAGCGGCCTCCTTTGAGGCGGCAGTTACTGCATCAACCAAGTCGTCCATATCCTCATCCATGGCATTACGCCAATACTGGTCTTCTCGATCAAACAATCGATTGGCACCCTCGGGACCCCATGAGCCAGCAGGATAGGTTGGAATGTATTCTCTTTCTGTCGACCAGGCCTTAAGCACAGGATCAACAACCTGCCAGGCAAGATTCACCTCATCGAAACGCAGGAATAAAGACGCATCACCCTCGATCACATCAAGCAGTAAAGCCTCGTAAGCATCGATCTGGGATTGCGCAAGACTGCACGATGCGGCGTCAAGCCGGGTAGTCTCTGCACGCATCTCTAGGCCTGGCTGTTTAACCTGAAGCTCGAGTCGCAAACACTCGCTGGGCTGAATATTCATCAGAATCCAGTTCGGCTTGATGTGGTCAATCTGAGTCTCGCGAAATAGTTGCTGCGGCGGGTGCTTGAAACGAATGCTGATCATGGAATTCGCCTTTTCCATCGCCTTACCCGTACGCAGATAAAACGGAACCCCACGCCAACGCCAGTTATCGACGTACAGCTTCATTGCGGTAAACGTCTCCGTGGTACTGTCCGGAGCCACGCCATCTTCATCGAGGTAGCTTGAAACAGGCTCGCCATCCACAACACCGGCTGAGTATTGAGCGCGGAATGCCTGTGCGTTAACTGAGTTTTTGGTAATCGGTCGAATCGAACGCAGAACCTTTACCTTCTCATCACGCAAGGAATCTGCATCGAGGTCTGCTGGTGGCTCCATCGCTACCAACGTCATCATTTGCAACAGATGGCTTTGAATCATGTCGCGCAAAGAACCTGCGCCGTCATAGTAAGCACCCCGTCCTTCGATACCTTTGGCCTCGGAATGGGTGATCTGAACATGATCAATAAAGTTCCGATTCCACAACGGTTCCAACATCAGGTTGGCAAAGCGGAATACCAGCACATTCTGGATGGTTCCCTTGCCCAGATAATGATCAATCCGGTAAATTTGGTCTTCCTGAAAATCACGGCGCAGGGCCTTATCCAGTACCTCGGCACTCTCAAGATCGTATCCAAATGGCTTCTCGATAACCAAACGGCGCCAACCCTTCTCCTGATCCGACAGCCCTACCGCCTTCAGCGAATGTGCAACCGTGCGATACTCAGCCGGACGTACCGACATATAGAAGATAATATTGGAAGAACAGTCAGGCTGCTCATCAATAAACTTGCTGAGGTCGTAATAGGACTCCTCATCGGCCAGATCCCCGCGAAAATAGTGCAGGCGTGAACAAAACTTCTTGAACACGGCTGGATCAAGCCCGCCGCGCGAACGCGGCTTCAGTATCTCCTCAACTTCACCACGCCAATACTCCGTGTCCCAATCACGCCGACCATGACCAATAATGGTCATATCGTCAGGCAGCCGCCCCACCTCTTCCAAATGGTAGAGGGCGGGCAGTAGCTTGTTACGCGACAGGTTTCCGGTTGAACCGAAAATCACAAGAGTGCATGGATCCAGCATATCGATGCTCCTGAAAGGGGTTAAGCGACCTTAGACTTTTTTGCCATATCATGACCACCGAAGGCATTGCGCATCATCGACAACAACTTGTTGCCATAGCCTTCGCTGTCTTGGGTGGCAAAACGCGCGTGCAGTGCCGCCGTCATCACCGGTGTGTAGACACCTTGATCAATCGCCTCGACAGCGGTCCAACGACCTTCGCCAGAATCCGGGACAATGGGTTCGAGATCGGCAAGATCTTGATCATGGCTGAGCGCATCTGCGGTCAAATCAAGCAACCAACTACGCACCACGGAACTGTGTCGCCAAAGTTCTGTGATCTGCGCCAAATCGAGATCGAACTCGGCCTTGCCGCGCATCAGATTGAGGCCTTCGGCGAAGGCTTGCATCATGCCGTATTCAATACCGTTGTGAACCATCTTGGTAAAGTGGCCCGCGCCAATGGGACCCACGTGTGCCCAACCGCGATCCGCTGCCGGTGCCAACACTTCCAGTGCAGGTTGCAACTGCGAGACCGCGTTATCGTTACCACCGACCATCATGCAATAGCCGTTATCAACGCCCCAGATACCACCCGATGTGCCCGCATCGATGAACTCGATACCGTACTCGGCAAATTGCTGGCCGTGCTTCTGGGTTTCGTGATAATTAGAGTTACCGCCATCAATCACGATGTCGCCTTTATCCAGCATCGGGATCAACTCATCGATAGCCTGTTCGGTCGGTACGCCACAGGGCAACATCAACCAGACGATTTTAGGAGACGACAGTTTCGACACCGCATCGGCCATTGACTCAGCTGGTTCCATACCAACCTCGCCCTGAATCTGACCTACTACGGCGGTATCTCGATCAAAACCCACCACCTCTATTCCGCCTCGGCACAAACGGCGAACCATGTTTCCACCCATCTTTCCAAGGCCAATCATTGCCATACGCATAGCGACATCTCCGCAAAATATGATAAAAATTCGGGCAGCATATCTTTGCTGCTGAGACTTTAACGACCCTCTGCCATCAATACTTAAGTCCCTCAAGGACCACCCCAGAGACACCTGTATTGCAATCAGGCACGTTATTAATAGAGTATAGGCGCTAGACAGCATTCCCAAGGGCAATACCAGCCCACAGATTGAGACCATTCCTACGTGAACATCCTGTTTGTCGCCAGTGAGGCGCATCCCCTGATAAAAACGGGCGGTCTGGCCGACGTCGCCGGGTCCTTGCCGCTGGCACTTCGGGCTCTGGGCCATGATATCCGCCTAATATTGCCTGGATACGCCTCGATTTTGGAGCAAATGGATGGATTGCAGACGGTGGCTACCCTGTCTCTGCCGGTGACCACTGCGCCCGTAACGTTGCTCCGTGGCAATTTTCCCGGCAGCGAGCTGCCAATGTACTTGGTGGACAGCCCGGAATACTTCGCCCGACCCGGCAATCCCTATGTCGATACCGACGGCAACGATTGGCCCGATAATGCGCTGCGATTTGCGCTGTTTGGTCGGGCCGTCACCAGCCTTTCCATGGGTACGGTGGACCCGGACTGGCAACCCGACCTGGTGCATTGCAACGACTGGCAGTCGGGGCTGGTACCTGCATTACTGAGCCAACATCCGAAGCGGCCTGCGAGCGTATTTACGATCCACAATCTGGCCTATCAGGGCCTGTTCTCCTGGAACAAATTTTCGGAACTGGCGTTACCTGAGAGTTTCTGGTCAGCCGATTCAATGGAGTTTTACGATCAGTTTTCGTTCATCAAAGGCGGACTGATTCACGCCGACTACCTGACGACGGTCAGCCCGACTTATGCCAGCGAGATTCTTCGCCCCGAGTTCAGCTGTGGACTCGATGGCTTACTGCAGCATCGCTCCACTGACCTCACCGGAATTCTGAATGGTGTCGATTATCAGGTCTGGAGTCCAGACACCGATAGCCTGATCAACTCGCAGTATGAGGCGACATCACCACAGAACAAAGCACCCAACAAGGCGGCCTTGCAACAGATGTTTGGTTTGCCGGTACGAGACGACGTATTACTGCTCGGACATATCGGTCGACTGGTCGAACAAAAAGGTGTCGACCTCATTATTGATGCGGCGGATGACATCCTGGCTCAGGACATTCAACTGGTGACACTCGGAACAGGCAATGCCGCGTTGCAGTCGCGCCTACAGAAATTAAGCGCTCAGTACCCACGACAAGTCGGTACGCATATTGGCTATAACGAACCACTGGCGCACCAAATTGAAGCCGGAGCCGATGCCTTTTTAATGCCGTCGCGATTTGAACCGTGTGGCCTGAACCAGCTCTATAGCCTGCGTTATGGCACCCTGCCGATTGTTACCCATACCGGTGGTCTGGCCGATTCGGTGGTCGATGCCAGCGACGATGCAATGGCGGACGGGCGTGCAACCGGTTTTGTGATGCCGCATGCGGATGTTACGTCACTCAGCGCGCGCGTCACCGCTGCCGCTGAGTTATTTCAACAACGACCAAAGAGTTGGAAAAGCATGATGCGAACGGCGATGCAGCAGGATTTTGGCTGGGATCGCAGCGCACGCGCCTATGAGGCGCTATACCGAAAGGCCGTCACGGCCTGAGCAACAGAGAGAAAGGTCAGGCGACCTGGATCGGAATGCTGTTGCTGCGACGTGTGATATTGTTGTGCTCGTCGAGATAAACCATGCTCGGCTTGAACGCCGCCATTTCCTGCTGATTCAACACACCGTAGGCACAAATAATAACCGAGTCGCCAGGTGATGCCTTGTGTGCCGCCGCACCGTTTACCGAAATAATCCGTGAACCCGCCTCGGCCTGAATCGCGTAGGTAGTAAAACGTTCGCCGTTGGCCAAATTATAAATCTGGATTTGCTCATACTCGCGAATCCCCGCAGCCTCCAATAAATTGGAATCAATCGCACACGAACCTTCGTAATCCAGTTCGGAATGTGTCACGCGCGCATGGTGGAGCTTCGATTTAAGCAGAGTGCATTGCATGGTGATGGAGTCTTGCGTCGGCAGTTAATCGTTAATTATTAGCAATTATATCAAAAGCAGCGAATGGGGAACATTGTTGAATTATCACCGGTATCGGAAACGGGCAATAACACCCAAACCGATCACCAACCCAACCGATTCTTACCTTCATCTGCGGGACTATTAGCCGGGCCACCGAACGCATAACTAACTTGCGTAGATAGCGGCATGTTCGAGGCAAAAGTCGCCATAATGATGAATTATATCGGCATATTCTCCGTTATCCTGAGATCTAACAACTCTTGCGAAAGAAATACTCATGGGGCGCGCGCTAAATTAGAGTTCGACTTCCATATTATCGATCAGACGGGTGGTACCCAGACTAGCGGCCGCCAGCGCCACGAGTTTGGTGGTTTTCTCCCCAGCTTCGGATAAGTCATCGGAATCCCTGATCGAAACATAATCGACGGAGAATCCGTCGTTATTCAGTCGTTCAATCGCGTACTTCTCCATCGCCCGATAGTCCTTATGGCCTTGGCGAAGGCGGTCACAGATTTTGGCTAACACTTGGGAGAGACAGGCCGCCTGACCTCGTTGTTCGGCATCCAGGTAGCTATTCCGCGAACTCATCGCTAAACCATCGGGCTCTCTCTCGGTCTCGACTGCAATCAGGCGTATCGGCAACCCAAACGTTTCGACCAAGCGCTGAATGACTCGGTACTGCTGAAAATCCTTGCGCCCGAATATCGCAACATCTGGCCGCACCAACGCAAATAATATCGATACCACCGTAGCAACACCCTGAAAGTGACCCGGCCGATTCGCCCCACACAGAATACGATCCAGACCCCCAAGATCGACGTCTGCCAGCTCACGATCTTTCTCGGGATAAATCTCCGCCACCTCTGGAAGAAACACGAGATCCGCACCAGCATCCGCCAATTGTTCCAGATCCCGTTCACGAGTTCTTGGGTAGCTGGCGTAGTCCTCACCCACACCAAACTGAGTCGGGTTTACAAAGATGCTGACGACGACTCGACCACCCGTGGCACGCGCCTCTCGCACCAGTTTGATATGCCCGGCGTGCAGATTCCCCATGGTTGGCACAAACGCGATGGTGTCGCCCCGCTCTCGCCACTGATCAAGGGTCGTCGAGAGGTCATCACCGGAATGACTGATATGCATACGATCTGAAACGCGGGTCAGGAACCGGGAAAGCTGTGTTCCGATGCAGGGAACGAGCCGTCTTTCACCGCTTGCACATAGGCCTCGAACGCGCCCTGAACCGAACCCCCTCCGGCGAGAAAATTCTTAACAAAACGTGGACGTTTACCTGCCACAATACCGAGCAAATCGTGCATCACCAACACTTGCCCGTCACAATCAGGACCCGCACCAATACCAATCACCGGAATCGTCAACTGTTGCGAAATACTCGCCGCCAATTCGCTTGGCACACACTCCAACACCAACATTGAGGCACCGGATGCCTCCACGATACGCGCGTCTTCTTCTATGGTTGCCGCATCGTCGGCGGACTTGCCCTGCACATGATAACCGCCCTGCTGATGCACGGATTGTGGCAACAAGCCAAGGTGCGCACAGACCGGAATACCCTGCGCAACCAACGTTTCGATGGTGACGGCAAAGGTCTTGCCGCCCTCCAGTTTGACCATCTGCGCGCCACCGCGACTCATCAGGCGCGCGGCCTGTTGCAATGCCTGCTCAGGGGTCACGTAAGACTGAAACGGCATATCCACCACAATCAGTGATCGCGGCTTGGCACGTGACACCGCGGCTGCATGGTAAACCATATCGTAAATCCGTACTGGCAGGGTTGAGTCATGCCCCTGCACCACGTTGCCGAGAGAATCTCCTACCAAAATAACCTCGACCCCAGCATCTGCCATTAACGCGGCAAAGGTCGCATCGTAGGCAGTCAGACAAACAATCTTCTCACCGACCTGTTTTTGTTGCGCCAGCGTGACCACAGTGACCGATGATTGATTACTCATAGTGCTCATCAAAACCCATCAAAAACCCAGTGCCGCCGGATTGAAATATTGCCGCCCATGGCTAATGGAACAAATCTGCTGGGCCAACAATTCAAAGTCTTCATCATTGGATACCGGATCAATCAATTCGGCGTTCACAATCAACAACGGGGAGGCACTGTAGTCGTGAAAGAACTGCGCATAATGCTCAACCAGACGTTCCAGATAATCCCGATCGATTCGCTGCTCCCACTCCCGTCCGCGGCTCGCAATACGCTGATACAAAACATCGACCGAGGCCTGTAAATAGATCATCAAATCCGGCATCGGCGGGTCAACCGCAAGCTTGGCATACACCTGTTCATACAGATCCAGCTCGTCGCTTTGCAAGGTCAACTGAGCAAAGATTTGATCCTTTTCCAAAGCAAAGTCAGACACCAGCGCCGACCGAAACAAATCTCCCTGATGCAGAGCCTGAATCTGTTGCACGCGCTGAAACAGAAAAAATAACTGGGTTTGCAGTGCGACGTTGCTTTGGTCCTGATAGAAGCGCTCCAGAAACGGGTTGTCATCAACGCCTTCAAGCAGAGACTCGCACTCGAACCGCTCGGCCAAGCGACGCGTCAGACTGGTCTTGCCGACCCCAATCGGGCCCTCGATTACCACATAACCCGGTAATTCCACGTTTAGCTTATCTCCAAAACAGTTGTCGCCAAACCAATATTAACCAGCCCGGATCGGTCTGTCGCCTGCTCCAGCTCTCGGAGACTGCCAACACCCGGCACCACTAGGTCTGGCTCAATCTCGAACAATGGAACGATCACGAATGCCCGCTGCGATATGCCGGGATGCGGCAAAACCAGTGACTCGTCGGTGCAACAGGATTGACCGTACAGCAATAAATCCAGATCCAGTGTACGCGGCCCCCAATGCTCGCCTGAACGACTCCGACCCTGCAACGATTCTATGGATTGTAACTCGGCCAGCAGTTCACGCGCAGCCAATCGCGTGCGCACGCTGACTGCGGCGTTAACGTAGTCAGGCTGATCCTGAGGACCCATGGGAGGATTCTGGTACAGAGAGGACGTCGCCAGAAACTGGCTATCCGCCAACTGCTCAAGCGCCGCTATCGCACCGGCAACCTGATGTCGGGGATTGTCCAGATTTGAGCCGATGCCAATATAGGCCATCACCGGTTCGGTCACGCTTGGTTTGGGTTGGGTTTACGACGACGTCGACGTCGTTTGCCTCCACCCACATCGGCAGCCATCGTTCGCGATTTATTTTCATCCGCCGACTGAAACTCCGTCCACCAATCCGCCAACTCGGGGCCGCATTCACCCACCTCAGTTCGCAACAACAGAAAATCGTAGGCCGCACGAAATTTCTTGTGTTCCATCAGGCGAAACGCGCGTTTGCCATTACGCCGATCCAGACGTGCCTGCATGGTCCAGATATCGCGCATCGGCATACTGAATCGACGCGGAATTGAAACTCGCTGCACCTGTTCACGAACCACCAGATCACCCGCCAGCTGCAGCGATTCAATCCACGATTTGCCCTGATCACGTAATGCTTGGGCCTTAAGTCGTACCGGCTCCCACAGCAACGCTGCAAACAAAAATGCCGGGGTAACCGGTTTCTCTTCCTGTATCCGCGCATCGGTATTGCGCATCGCAAGTTGAATAAAACTCTGCGCCACACCCGACTCATCCGCATCGAGTGCTTTACTTGTCTGCGGAAACAAGGGGGCCAATAAATTGTAGTGACGCAATTGCTCAAGCGTCTGCTCGGCGACACCGGACATCAGCAGCTTCAGCATCTCTTCGTACAGACGTGCCGCCGGAATCTGCTCCAACAAACCAGCCAACTCAAAAATCGGCGACTCGGTTTGTTGTTCTATTCGAAATCCCAACTTGGTTGCAAAACGAATCGCGCGCAACATGCGCACCGGGTCTTCCTGATAGCGTGCGTCGGGTTCGCCGATCATGCGCAACTGACCAGCCCC
>DTRM01000015.1:0-8633 GCA_012965975.1 Chromatiaceae bacterium
AACCTATAATTAACCTATAATTAACCTATAATTAACCTATAATTAACCTATAATTAACCTATATTATTAATCAGGCGGGGAAGTCGGCTTAAGGGACTCGCGCCAGTTTTTGTTTTGGTGCGATGCCATCTAGGGTCCTATGTGGCCGTTCAGTATCGTAATGCTATAACCATTCAGTCGCAGTGGTCTGTGCAGGCTAAATAGGTTCTTCGAAATGTAATCTTAAAAAAACACAGTGGGTGATCATGAATATGATGCGAAAGACGCTGGTTTTTTTCATAATTACCATGACATGCACACTGCTGCCGACGTCGCCTGTTTCCGGCGTTACCTTCGAGACATCACCAGCACTATATATTTCCGCACCTTATCCTTTTTTACCATGGTCACAATCTGGCTATTCAAAAGCCGGCGTAGCCACTTTATCGGCAACATCTAAATCGCCACGGCTTTCTGCGGGTACTAACTGGTTACAACGATTTAATCAGCAGCTCGAACAGCTTGAATACCGGGTGAGCAAAGATGCGGTGGGTCAGTTGCAGGCACCCAATCGTGCGCACGACGTCCGTACCTATTTTGATGGCAAGGGTATCCGGGTACACCGACGCATGGCGGCGGATAATTATTCACCGTTACTGGCGCTGTCGCTGTCGGGTTTCGGGCGTGGCAATGATCTGGTGCCGGTACAACAGGGCAAGGTAAAGGCTTCGGCCGACGTGGTTGAGATTGTTCGACCCGGATTGCTGGAGTGGTATAAGAATTCGGCACAGGGGCTGGAACAGGGCTTTGTTGTACAGCAGCGTAGCCCCGGGATGGGACCTCTGGTCCTCGAACTAAAAGTTGATTTCGCGCGGGCACGGTTGGTCGGGCAAGTGATCGAGCTGACGACCCGACAGGGACAGTTATTACAATACGACAAGCTCAATGTCGTGGATGCCTCGGGTCGGGTGCTGGCCTCCCGCTTTGCCTTGCCTTCACCGCAGCGCTTGCAGTTGGTGGTCGATGACCATGACGGGCAGTACCCGCTGGTGATCGATCCGTTGCTGACCAATGTGGCTGACAAGATACTTGAATCGAACATAGAAGATCCTTCGGTGGGTTTCAGTACCAACGCTTTCGGCAGTAGCGTGTCCACCGCCGGTGATGTTAACGGAGACGGTTTTGCCGATATTCTAGTAGGGGCACCGCTCTGGGACGGTGGTGAGGCAGGTGAAGGGGCGGTCTTCGTGTTTTTGGGCGGTGCTTCAGGTATCGTCGGCAGTAATCCGGTTGACGCCCATGTCCGAATCGAGAGTAACCAGATCGCTGCCGGCCTCGGAACCTTGCCCTGTTCGGTGACAGGGGATGTCAATAATGATGGGTTTGATGACATCATCGTGGGGGCCCCCACATACCAGGATGTACTTCCAGGAACCGCGCTTCAGGTCGATGGTGCTGCCTTTATGTTCTACGGTAGCGCGGCAGGCATTACGGGTACAGGGCCCGCAGATGCGGATGTCTTTATCCGATCCATCGAGCTGCGCAGTGCGCTGGGCGTTTATGTCTCAGGGGCGGGTGATATCAACAATGATGGTTATGCGGATGTCCTCGTCGGTGTTCCCGGTTATGGTTTGCCGTTTCCAGCCATTATTCCGGCTAACCAGCGTTCTGGTAATTTTGGTGCGGCGCTTGTCTTTCACGGTGGACCGGCGGGCGTTACCGGTACCGGTTTCAGTGATGCGGACAGGGTAATCCTGTCGTTTGACGATACCGGTCAGCTCAACCCGACCATCTTTGGCCAGATCGGTAACGTCTGTGGTGCCGGTGATGTCAACAATGATGGTTTTGATGATATCTTCCTGGGGGGGACCGAGGCGACATTGTTTATCGGCAGTACCACCGGCATCGTGGGTACTGATCTTACCCAGGCACATAGCCGGGTTTTTGCCACACCGGCATTGCCTATCGTCGGTTATGTGGTGGCACGTGCTGGTGATGTCAATGCGGATGGTTTTACTGATCTGCTGGCGAGTATACCGTTTCGTGATGCCGTACCTGCCTCGACGACGTTATCTGAGGGATCGGCCTATGTCCATCTCGGCTCTGCGATGGGGCTGGTCGTGACGCCCGAGGTTACTTATCTCGGGGTACAGGGAGCCGAGGTACTGGGTAACACATTGTCCGGTATCGGTGATTTCGATAACGATGGCTTTGATGACATCGCGATCGGCGCCCGAGTTTTTCCGGGCAGTCTGAACGATGAGGGCATCGCCTATATCCTGCGTGGTGGTGCTGCTGGTCCCGCTGCATCGTTAGCCGATGCCTATACACGTCTTACATCCGGTCAGTCAGGTGCGACTGCACTGGGTAGCCGGTTCGGTATGGCGGTCAGCGGTGTGGGTGATATCAATGCTGACGGCTTCGACGATGTGTTATTTGGCCTAGGGTATTTTGATGCGGGAGAAGTCGATGAAGGCGTCGTGTTTGTCTTTCATGGCGCGACAGCACCGGCTGTGCTGAACCAGCCCCCGGTTCCCGATGCCGGGTCGAATCAGACGTTTATCGACGTGGCCAATAACAACATGGCGAGCATCACGGCTGATGGCCGTGCATCGTTTGATCCTGACGGTAGTCTCGTGTCCTATGAATGGCGACTTGGCGAAACCGTGCTGGGAACATCACCCGTATTGACCACGACCTTGCCCGCAACGGGCGATTATGGGCTGGCATTAAACGTGACGGACGATCAGGGATTGGTGCGTGGTGATCTGGTGACGATCCGGGTTGAACCGGCACCGAGTTCAACGGCAGCCAACGATAATTTTTCGTCGGGTGGCCTCGACGGGGGGTTCGGCTGGCCCGGCAGCTGGCAGACAACGGGCAGCGTCACCCTGTCATCCGTAGATAGTTTTCCGGGTGCGCCGCAGGCATTACTGGCAGCTGGTAGTACATCATTGACCCGTACGGTTACCTTGCCTGCGGGTACCACGGGTCTCGGTGTGCAGTTCTGGGCCAAGCTGGACCTGTTTGCATCGACGGACCAAGTCGACGTTCAGATTAGTCAGGATGGTGGTCCGTTCACCACGGTGCGAACCTTTACCATTGCAGAGAGTGGTACGGGCTACCATTTTTATGGGGGTTCGGTATCCGGCGGCCCGATTACACTTTCGTGGTATCCCGCTACGGCAACAACGGCGGACATTCGTTTTCAGCTGAGCTCTGCCAGTGGTGTGTTCTATGTCGATGACATTTCGGTTAAAGCGATCCGGGTACCCGCTGGAACCCCGGTTCCACCCAGCGGTCAGCGACCAGTGTCGGCAGCGGGCAGTGATGTGTCGATCGATGACGCGGATGGTGACGGTTTTGAAGTGGTGGCGCTGGATGGTTCATCGTCACAGGATCCTGACGGTAGCATCGTTTCCTATGAATGGTATGAAACAGCAGCACTGCTGGGTACCGGACCGAATCTGAGTGCGGCATTCGATGTGGGTGCACACACGGTGCAGCTTCTTGTCACAGACAATGACGGCGGCACGAGCAGCGACACGGTGACAGTTACCGTGGTGGAGGTCCCGGTAGTGGGACCTCCACCAGTAATAGACAGTTTTACCGCGACACCCGTGACGACTACGGTGGGCAGTTCGGTCACACTGGACTGGGTCACGACCCATGCGACCGATGTATCGATCAACGGGGTTGCATCTGGTCTGCCGCTTGATGGCAGTACCGTGGTAACGCCGGTGGTGACCACGATATACCAGTTAACAGCGACTGGCAGCGGTGGATTGAATACCGCCAACGTCACCGTTACTGTTACGCCAGTGGGCATCGCAGGTGATATCAATGGTGATAGTACGGTGGATGCAGCCGATGTATTGCTGGCCACACGTGCGGTACTCGGTCTGTATATCCTGACACCGGATCAGATGCAGCGTGCAGACGTTGCACCGCTGGTGGCGGGTGTGCCCAGTCCAGATGGTCTGTTCAATGTTTCAGATCTGTTACTGATACAGCTTAAGGCACTCGGCATCGCCAGTTTCTTATAGTACTTCGGGAAATCCAGACGCCCGGGACGCTGGACGTTGAGCTCACCAAGGATGCGCTGAGCAGCACGGTTCCAGTGCCACCTTCCTTGTTACTTTTTCTTTCTGGCTTGATTGGTCTGGGCGTTTTTCAGCGTCGATGGTAGGCGCCCAAACCGCGTATTAGCGGGCAGGATCTGTTATTCTGCATGCCATGAAAAATTACTTGTTTGGGCTTTTGCTATTGCCCGGTTTGCTTGGCCTGCTGGTTATCTATCACACCATGATCGATTACAAGTCGAATGGCACCGGTGGTGAGTTAACCAATCGTATTGCTCGTCTGGAGTTGGTGTGGTTGGCAATGAACAAACCCCATCTATTTAGATCGGTATTGCCCGGTGTTGCGCTGAATGTGGAAGAACGCCACAGGATTTTAGCCTCCAGCGACGATGCCGCGCTGCTAGGGACCCGTATTCCGCCACACCAGTAGTCGATTATTGGCGGGCATGCCGTGGTCACAAATCAGTTCAAGTTTTGCTTGGCCAGCCAGTTCATTTACGTCCTCGAAATGACGGATCCTGCTGTCCGGACTGCGTTGTTTTAGCCAGTCATCAAAACGTGCATTACTTTCACTGGTGTATTCACCGTTGTAGTTGAATGGCCCATATATCAATACCAATCCATCGCGTGTAAGCACAGAGGGCATAGCAGAAAACATGGCGCTGATTGCCTTCCATGACATGATGTGAACGGTGTTGGCGCTGAAAATCGCATCGTATTGATTCTCAGGCCAAGGGCCACGGACGTCTAGCTCCAGTGGTCCAAGCAGATTGGGCAGTGCAGCCTCTTCGAACCAGAGTTCTATTCCGCCGAGGTTACTCTGTAGGTCTGATAGTTGCCATCGCAGGTTCGGCAACGCACTCGCAAAGTAGACGCCGTGCTGACCACTGCCACTCCCGATTTCCAGCAAGCGAGTGGGTTTTATCAGGTAGTCTTCAAGCACCTCGAGTATTGGCTGACGGTTTTGTTCGCAGGCTTCGGAATACGGTTTCACATAGGACTCCAAGAACAAGGAACACAGTATACGGGTATCGGTACCGCGGTAATCAGCCCCTTTTTAACTGACGCCAATAGTAGGAAATTATCGGGTTAGAGCAAGAGGGCATGGGACTGATAGACGGCTTTGGTTATGCCTTAGTAGAGCTAGAGTTGGGCGCTGAAAGCGGGCTGTTGATGTGACCCCTGTGTGACCCCGTGGACGTTTGTTTTGGCCAAAGAGTTTATTTTATCTCGTAACTCTTTGTTTGTATTGGCGCGCCCGGAGAGATTCGAACTCCCGACCGCTCGGTTCGTAGCCGAGTACTCTATCCAGCTGAGCTACGGGCGCGTTGAAGCGGCGAATTATAAACGATTTATCATGACTTTACAGGCCTAATTCACTTCCTCGGCCTCAGACTGACGTCTGCCGGGGTATCTTGCGAGCCTCGGCAAGTTCAATGGCAGATACCTCGGGTCTCGCGTGGTAGCCATCAGACTCAGTGTGGCGCCACGTTCTGAGGCAATCAGATACCCATTTTTGTTCGGGTCGGCAAAGGCGTGATCAATAATTTCGGCAACGTCTTCAATTGGAACTTCAGACCAAGGCGGTCTTTACCTTCGCCAAAACGGGTCAGCGCTACCGCCAGACAGCGAATCAAAGTCAGTCGCATGCGAGTTTGCCTAGTTCCTGTTTGATATCGGCGGCAGAAAGCGTTTGATAGGCGTGCTGATCGAAGCAAACGATGCTACCTGCAAGCTCATGCCAGGTAAATCCACTGCTCCAGTCGGGGCCGCTGGTGGTGCTTTGAGCCTTGCGTGTAAACACAGTAATCACGTCGGCCTGATACAGAACATTGTAGGGCTGTCGATCATTATGTACGGATTCAATAAAGCGCCAAGCGGCATCCGCCTGTGTAAACCGATGGCAGGGTATCGGGTAGGCGATACTACCTCCATTATGTTGCCACTGATCGTGATTAATAGGGAATCTGTCATCCTTAGTGAACATCTGAAAGTGCAGATGATTGATCGAAGCGCAGGCACCGATACTATTGTAACCAAACCCGGTTCCGGAGATGGATTTATCAAGAGCACAGGATAAACCGGCGACGAAGTGGTGATCTGCCTCGGTCAGGAATTGAGGTTTGTTGTCGCCTCGATCGGGTACCAGCAAGCCGTGCAGATTCGCAAATGGATATTTATTGTAAAACAGATCGACATGCCGGCCCTCCAATTCACCGCGCCAAAAGCATTCCTTGGCCATGAACGGCTTATTGAAGTTAAACCCATTGGCATCGAATGCGGTGTGCAGGTCGGTGTTGCTGGCTTGGCCAATGCGCAGGGGTTTCAGTGAACGCAGTTGATTGAACTGAATCGTCCATGGATGCAGTTCGTGATGTTTGGTGGGGTGGATCGAATCCAGACCAATTTTCTGCAGTTGTTTGAATACCTGCAGATCCTCCTGGCTGGCGGATAGGTCGTTATCAGCGGTCAGTTCGGCAAAACGCCGTTGCAGGGCGGGGCGAAATTGTTTGAACATGGCCCCATCACTGCTAGCGTTGGCACATACCAGTATCCACGTACCGAGTTCATGATGGTCGAGCAAGGCCATCAGGCCATCGATGAACGCCTGAGTATAATGAGTTGTGGATGAAAACGGGTCAATCATGCATTGGCAGTAGAGGGTCAGGGTGATCCGCTATTGTACGGACAATCGGGGTTTTGGCGGGGCGGTTTAAAAGCTGGTTAGCCCCAGGACTTTACGCATGACTTGCAGTAAGTCGGAGACCCCGATGTTGCCATCGGGGGCGGGCACGCCCGCGACCAGCGGTGCCACATCAAGATGAGTGAATTGACTTGGGTTGGGGGTGATTTGCCCAGTGATGATCTGGACTGCAATCAGCAGATCAACTGTGTTCACCAGTCCGTCACTATTGATGTCGCCATCCGCAGTCGCGAGATTGGAGTCTGCATCCAACGGGTCGGTGCCGCCATTGATTTCGACATTGTCATGGTAGTCATCGCCGTCAGTATCGGCCAGCGCTGGATGCAAATCCTGTCCGGGGACGTAGGCTCCCGGGATGCCATCATAATTTAGTTCGTCAAAATCGCTGATTGTGTCGCCATCGCTATCGGTTGCGTTGATGTCGGATCCGAGGCCCATTTCCAGCGCGTCGTCCAGACCGTCGCCCTCAGTATCGTATTCCTGCGCATTACACAGATGCATGAACTCGGTCATCGTCGCATCACGATCCAGTGTCGCCAGTGCAGAAAATGGAAAGCCGAGGTAGGTGGTTCGATAGACCGGCGTGGCATCCATTACAGCCGCCACCCCCATGTTACCGACAAAGGCGGTTTTTGCGCTGGCGTCGGCGACCAGCGTATCACTGGCGTTGCTAAAGGCATAAGTCAGTGCATACGGGCCGGGCAGGGCGCTGAACACTTGATCGACACCATTCAGCGTGGCCTGCAAACCACTCTCTAACACCGCGGCAACACCGAGATAATCGGTCATAAAGGGAGTCAAGCCACGATCAAGATGATAGTCCTGACTGCTCACCACGACACAGCCACCGGCATCAAGGTAGGTACTCAGCTCGGTTTCATCCAGGGTGTTCGGGCCCGCATTGCCACCGGTGTCAGCACCGGTAAACCAGATCGCAGATTTGTATCCAGCCAGTGTCGCGGCGTCGGGACCCGCGCCCTGCATCGCGACATCCCAAACGCTGTAACTGCGGCCGAGATTGGTTAGTGATGTCGTATAGTCGCCGAGCGTATCCGGGGCATCATCGTCATCGTCAATCAGAAGCACATCCTGTTTCAGTGAGTAACGATAGACGTCACCACCCAGAACCGAATTGGTGGTGTTATAGGAATGTTGTGTTGCAATACTGCCATTGGAATTTTCTACGCCGACTGTCGCACTACGACCTCGATTGAAACTGAATTTATCGAAATTCACATCGAGGTAGCGATAGATGATATCGCCGCTGGCTTCGTACAAGGTGACCTCGAAGGTGCCGGCACCCTGTCCCGAGGATGCATTGTTATAGTGTGGCACATCAACCCACGATACGGTCAGGCGTCGATTCGGCGCGTAGCCTTCGACCAGCGAATAGATATTGCCACCAAAGTCCGGGTTTAGATCGTCCCAATAGAGAGCAACCAGATTGTTGGGTTGGTTGGCGCTGGGGATGGCGGCGTTGGTCGCAACGGTGCCGTTGCTACCAAACGTCAGGTAACCATTGGCGCTGATGGTAACGCTGGAGAATGTGTTCTCAAAGAAGTCAAAGTTAAAGCCTATCGGTAGGGTGACTGAGCTGTCATCCGTCAATGGGTGGTTGGTTCCCGATGAGGCATCAATCCAGCTACTCAACACCGTTTCATCCCGTTCATAGTAGGTCACAGGTGGTGGCGCCGCATCAAAATCAAACGACATGGTGTTGGATGACGTGCTGATGTTTTGTATCACATGATTGGTCACAACGACGTTGCCAGACTGATAGGCATTGGTATTGGGTACGGTGAGGGGGCCAATCGACGACACGCCACCCGCATGATAGACATCACCGCTATCGCCTCGATTATTGCCGT
>DTRM01000015.1:8682-17839 GCA_012965975.1 Chromatiaceae bacterium
ACAACGCAACTTGATAGTGGTTGCCGTTGCCCGGCCAACCCACCTGTCCGGGATAGCCCTCCTCAGTGTTGTCGTTCTTGCTATCGTCGATGTGCCAGATGGCCAGACCGCCTTGCGGCATGATGGACTCGGTACCCAGCGGTTGCCGATTTTCGATCAATAAATATTCATTGACTGGAAACCCACTGTCGATACGAAAAATCGAACGCGATGTTTCTACCGCAGGCAGATTGTAGGTGCCAGAGGTGGAGATTACGGTGGGTGTGACCCAGCCTAGCTGTACCTTGCTCCAGGCACATAAATGCGGTGGGTAGTGCTGCGACTGGTCAAAGCCCCACGAGTTGGCCATCAGTCCGTAGGAGCCAATGCCGTCACTTGATTGATCGATATCGTACAGGTCGGGCAGACCGAGAAAGTGACTGGTTTCGTGGACGATGACGCCGATACGACCGATGTCGCTTCCCGATGTGCTCCACAGGCTGGGACTGATATGGTAATCGAAAACCTTGACGCCTTCGTTGGATGTCCAGGCGGGTTGTATCGCCCATTTATGCGACCAAATCCGATCTGCCTGTGCGGTGCCATCCATGTCGGTACCACCCCATTCCGCACCATAGCCGGAATGGATAAACGCGACGGCATCGATAAAGCCATCGTTATCCTGATCGTAATCATTAAAGTTGACGGTGATGTCGGCGTCGTCGAGGGCGTCCCTCAATGCCTCCCACAGGGTCTGATCGCCAGAGTCTCCATTGGCATAATATTGTTCGGTATTGGGTACGTCGATCCAGCCGATGACAGTGGAGTCGAGTGTCAGGTCACCGTAAGAGTTTTCAAGAAAGGCATCATAGACACTACCGGTTGGTGCGAGGATTGCGTCACCACCGACGGCATTGAACAGCGTATTGATATCGCTGTTGCTGGGCAAGGTGCGGCCAAGGTGATTGGAAAAACGCACCAGGATCACCAGATTTTTAACTGTGCCAGCGGTGATCACTGCGGCGGAAATATTGGCGCTGGACTGCGTACTGGACTCACCCAAGATGCGAGTAGGGCGGGCGTTGGCTCGCAACTCGCGCAACACCGCACGGGGTGGCAGGATTCCCGGCGTCAGCCCGAGACTCTCCGGTCGCACACGACCGACGATGGCATCGGTTTTTTGTAGGCGTTGACTGGCCCCTAGCTCGGCATAGACGTAGCGCCGGGTTGCACGGTCGCGCAGTACCGTAAAACCGTTTTCGTCCTCGTACCAGTTGAAGTGTTCATCCCCACGTACGAACAGCCGAATTTTGCTACCATCGGGCTGAATTTCGTCAATTGGATGTGGGCTGGCCTGTATCGCGAGAACTTGGCCCGACAAACACGTCAGAACAGACAAAACTACTACGGAAAACACGTGAGAGAGCCGCGCTTTACCGAAGAAAATCTGTTGATATATAGTGGGCATCCGATAAGTATGGCGTAATATAGTCGCAATGGGTAGCTTCTATAGCGACCGACGTGCTCGAATACATAAAGTCTATTACTATCAATAGGTAATAAGGTTTTTACTCAAGCAGTCTAACGGTTGGAGTGAATTCGAGCGGCGAGTCCATCCCGTGGTTCCCCGGTTCAGCAATAATTGCGGCGGCGGAGTGTCATATAATCGTGTGGCATTGTATGGGGGTTGGGTAGGCGGGTGGCATATTGACACAGACTGAAGAAGAGGTGGTTGCTCGAACTCATCACTGGCTACAGGATTTTGTAGTGGGTTTGGGTCTGTGTCCGTTCGCGAACGAACCATTACAGCGGAACTGCGTCCGCTTCCAAGTGTGTCAGCAGCAGAGCTCGGATGAGATTTTTGCGGCGCTGTTGGATGAACTCGAACAGTTTGTATCTTTGGACGCGGTGGCTGTGGAAACTGGTCTGTTTATCGTGCCCAATGGCCTTGCCGTGTTCGATGATTATCTATCCGTGTTATACGCCGCGGAAGATGCGATCCAACGTATGCATTTGCAAGGCGTCATTCAGTTGGCCAGTTTTCATCCCGTATATTGCTTTAAGGGTGCGACCGTAGATGACCCGGTAAACTACACCAACCGCTCTCCGTATCCGATGTTCCATGTGCTTCGCGAGGCATCGCTGGATCAGGCACTGCGTGCTTATCCCAATCCCGAACGTATCCCCGAGCGCAATATCGAGACCCTGACCGCGTTGGGTCTGGCCGCAATCAGGCAGCGACTGGAAGGATAGTCGGAATATCCAGCGCAACGATCAATACAGCGAGCAACAGCAGCCACACGCCGATGGCGGTGAATAGATAGCGTGTTGCGCGTTGTTTGTCCGGCAGGGTCCGCGGGCGGATGCGGCGCAGCAGAAATATCAGATTGGCGGCGAGGTTGACGCACACAACGTTGACCGCCAGTAACAGCGCCGCGCCCCCGGCAAGTTCGTAGTTCGCCTGTCCCAGCAACAAGCCGACAGTGGCGGCTGGCGGGAGTAGTGCCACCGCGACCATCACGCCGACCAGAATGCTCGACACCCCGGTTGTTAGTGACAGTATCGCGGCCGCCCCCGAGGCCAGCGCAAGAATCGCGCCCGACAGCCCGACCTGGGTGCGTGATAACAGTTCATGACTTTGAGCCTCATTTGGCCAGACGCTGCCGATGACATAGGCAATCGCGGTGGCCAAACACAGACCCACAGCCAACGTGCGTATCGACGACCCAATCATTGCGCGATCCGCCAGTGCGGTGGCCAGCGCCAGCGCAATGTTGGGGCCGAGCAGCGGGGCGATCACCATGGCGCCAATGATCACGGCGACATTGTCTTCGAGCAAACCGATCGCAGCGACGACAGTGGACAGTGCCACCAACAGCAAAAAACTCAGATCAAGGCGGCTGCCTCGGTGGATCTGGGTATAGAGCTCCTCGCGTGTCGGTGACGGCGTGCCCGGTTCATCATCATTACGAACGTCAGGCAATACCGCCTCAAGCGGTATCACCATAATGCGCACGTTGTTGGCAACCCCCAGGGCTTTTTGCAGACCGTCGAGTACCTGCTGCCGATTGGCGGGTCCCACCAGTAGCCGAGTGGATTCTCGGCCGTCATCGTTATCCGCACCGCGCCACCAGTCGGTCACCGCATGCTGCTCCGCGATTCCGATGATGGTATCGCGGTGCCCGTGGTCGGCGATCACTTCAATTATTTTCATAATGGGCCGATAGCGTAAACGACAGAATTACGGCATCAGTGCCGCAGCACAGGATAAAAACTGCCGTAAATTCGTCACGACTATACCAGACAATTGGTAAGTTATTGATTTTATTTGATTGTTTTTTATGGCACGGATTCTGCTTGTGAGTATAGCGATAACAACAACAAGCGGGCTCCATGCAACAGCTCGAAATTTAGGGGGATACGACCATGAAACCAGATCAACACAATTCAACTTGTCCGATGGTAAGTGTGTGCATCAGCACCTCAGAGTGGGGCGCGAACATCCAGAAAGCCATCGATTCTATTTTGGTTCAAACCCACTGGAACTGGGAGATCGTAGTCATTCATAACTGCGATCGTCGCCTGACCGAAGTGGTGCTGGAGCAGTATCAACGACGCTATTTTGATCGCATTCAGGTCGTCAAGACCGATACCGATCGATCTCATGAGACGTTGGCCACGGGCTTGATGCACAGCCACGGCAAGTATCTTTCCATGTTGTCACCTACTGATCATATGCCACAGCGGCGCTTGGCCAACGAGGTGGCTTATCTTGAGTCCAACAGCAAGGCGCGCGCGGTCTGCAGTGTAGCCGAGCATAGTGTCGAAGAGACGGCGGTGATGTCTGGTCGACGCCGCCAAGAGGTTCTGTATCGATTGGGTGATGCGGGCAACCTGAATCTTGGCGCGCAGCTGGTGGGCGGTCGTTCCATGATGGTGCGGCGCAAGGTCGCCACGGACTTGCTGGTTATTCTGGCTCACGCGGCGACACCGTATCAGATGGTTGGGTAAATTTAGGGTTTGAGGGTTAAAGGTTTTTGTCCACGACCCGATAAAAAGCCTGAAGGATCGCGTTATTTCTCGATGGAATGGCATGATTTATACCGGATTTTTGGGTTTTCCCAGCCGGACTGCAGGTTTGGGCAGGCTTGAGCAGGCCATGCTATTGAGGGTTGGAATAATGAAGGTGAAACAAACAGGTTTTACGCTGGTCGAACTGGTCATCGTCATTATGATCTTGGGCATTCTCGCGGCGACTGCATTACCGCGGTTTATGAACGTTCAGACACAGGCGCATGAGGCGCATGTTGCGGATACAGGTGGTGCGTTTGCCTCTGCGGTTTCACTGGCGCATGCGTCGTGGATTGCAGGAGGTGCTATTGGCGCGTCAACCAACCTCTCGAATTTCGGTAGCGGTGATATTGATACCAACGCAGCAGGTTGGCCGACAGATACTGGCTCGGCGGCATCGATCACCGCCGACGGTACGGGTGACACTCAGTGTGCCAATTTGTGGGATTCTCTGATGCAGCATCCGCCAAGCGTGTCGACGACAGCCGCCACCAACGACTATCAGGCCGACGCCGATGCCGTTGATCAGTGCACGTTCACCTATAATGCCCAGTCTGGCATGACCATTGTTTACGATGCGACGACCGGTGGTGTGACGGTCGACAGCACGATCTAATACGCGTTACGTTCTATTCAAAAAGGGGTGGTGGACTCAAGTCCAGCACCCCTTTTTTATGTCTGAAGAAAATTCGGTGTATCGGATCGTGGCCGGCGCGCAAGATTTGCAGAACCTAGGAAATCGATTTAATTCCTTGATAGGAGTCCAGCGAGGGTTAGCGCATACGATTCAGTCGTCTGCTCGAATACTGATTGCAGGCAGTGACGTTCGCTGTCCCAAAGTGCGAGATAGACGACCAGCGTCAGCACCAGGCCGGCGCCAAGCACGGTGTTTTTGTGGGTCAGATTAGTGGCCAAGTCTGTGCGTCGTGCCGCGAGACAATATCCGCATCAGCCGGTAATCAGGCGGCAGAAACGCTCTTTACCTGATTGCGTCCGCTATCCTTGGCGTCATACAGTGCCGCATCGGCACGTTGAATGAAGTTTTCCTCGCTGTCTCCATCCAGATAGTCCGCGATGCCGAATGACATCGTGATGCTGCCAAGACTGGCGGCACTGGATTTTAGTTGCAGTTCCGCCGATGCGACGGTTCTGCGTATTTCCTCGGCTACCGAGTTGGCGCCGCTAACCGGCGTGTCGGAAAGAATAATCGCAAATTCTTCGCCGCCATAGCGGGCAACAACATCCCGTCCCTTGAGCACCCGCTGTAACATTTTACTGACATAACGCAGAACCTTGTCGCCAACCACATGTCCGTGGGTGTCGTTAAACTTTTTGAAGTGGTCGATATCCGCCATAATCAAGCACAGTGGCTTATCCGTTTCCGCCGCATCGCGCATACTCTCGGTCAGGTTCACATCGAAGGCCTTGCGATTCGCTACGCCGGTGAGTGAATCGATCAGCGATTCCTTTTTCACCTGATCAAACTGGGTGCGAACGGATGTAAGTTCCCCACTCATGGTGTTGAGCCGCAGTGCCATTTGGCTGCTGTGTTCCATCATATGCTGGGTTTCTTTTACCAGCGAATTGATGATGTCGCGAAGTTCGTCGGCACTCAGGTCCTCGTCGATGCCATTGGATGTCTGATCCAGTTCGTGGGTATAGCGACTGGCCTCGGAGCAGGTGTTGCTGATCTCGTCGCTTGCATCATCAATGATGTGTTGCACCTCTTGGCTGACCTGCGCCACTTGGTCGGTGATACGGCTATTGTCCGAATCGATTGGCACAAACTGCTGGTAAAGTTGTTCTATTTTGGTTGGCAGCAACCCTCGTTTGGCCGCTAGGAGTTTGTCCATTGCCTGATGCAATTCAGTGTTCGCATCGCTGATGTACAGATACCACAGGTGGTAGGCTAACGGAGTGGCGGCCACCCCATGGCGGGCCATCTGTGTCAGTACGGCCGTGGAGATGCGACTGGCATTGTTAATCGAGTCTTCGAACTTCATTTTTCCGCCTGATTGTGTGTCGGGTTGTGAAAAGAGGATATGTCCAGCATAGCGGCAGAATGCCACCGGTCTTGATGCTTGGGGCGCAGATAGTGTGGTTTTTCTGGCCTAAAATAATAGGGAAGGGTGGCCGACAACAGGTGTAGATGAGCCGTTAGGGCGCAGGTAACCGAATGTACTGGTTTTCACGCAAAATTCACCGAGATCCGCCGATCGTGGGCTTGATATTGCCCGGTGGCGGCGCGCGCAATGCCTACCAGGTGGGCGTGTTGAAGGCGATCGCCGAGATTCTGCCTGATGACGCCGAGAATCCGTTTCCGGTGATTTGTGGTACCTCATCCGGGGCAATCAACGCAGCACTGGTGGCGAGTGCGGCGGGGCAGTTTCATCCGGGTATCGAACGTCTGGTGGGGCTATGGGAGAACTTTCATGTCGGCAAGGTATTCAAGGCCGATGTCAGTTCAACGGTTCACAGTGCCTTGCGTTGGGCCAAGGCGCTGGTGAGTGGTGGAATGGTGGGCGGTGGGCCGCAGTCGGTGCTGGACAGCCAACCCCTGCGTGAGCTTTTGGAATCCCATGTACGGTTTGCACGGATTCAGCAATTGATTGACAACGGCACGCTGCGTGCGCTGTCCGTCACCACTTCAACCTATACCAGCGGTTCGTCGATTACCTACTATCAAGGAGCATCTGATATCCAGCCGTGGGAGCGGACCCGTCGGCGGGGTATTGCCGAGGAGATCACGGTGGATCACTTGATGGCATCGGCGGCGATACCCATCGTGTTCCCCGCGGTGCGGTTACACAACGAGTACCACGCGGATGGCTCAATGCGTGAAAGTACGCCGCTGAGCCCGGCTTTACACATGGGCGCCAATCGCTTGCTTATTATTGGCGCGCGTAATCCGGTTCCGGATACGGTGTCGGAAAAGATCGAACCACCGTATCCATCACTGGCACAGGTCATTGGCTATGTGCTCGACACCCTGTTTATGGATAGCCTGGACTCGGATATTGAACGGCTCAATCGAATCAACCATACGATTGGTAACACCAAAGACAAACGCGTGGCGTATCAGGACTCCGCCTTGCGGCAAATCGAATTTTTGGTGATTTCACCGAGCCACGATATTCGTGAGATTGCCGAACGGCATCAGGATAAACTGCCGCGCACGGTGCGTTGGTTACTCAAGGGCTTGGGCGCATTGTCGCGGGAGGGGCGTCCGTTGATGAGTTATCTGTTGTTTGAGCAGGATTTTTGCCGCGAGTTGATTGAATTGGGTTATCAGGATGCGATGCATCAACGGGATGATATTGTTGAGTTGCTGGGGGATCTCTGATTAATTCGGAGTTCCGTTCGAGCAGTGACTTGAATTGTCGTGCCTTCTCCCTGAGGGAGAAGGGATTGAAACCTAACCCCCCGACTGCAGACGAAACAAATCCGAAAAAGCATCATGCTGGTCACTCGGTTCCGAGGCCTTCGCCGTCGCCGCACTAAACCCATCCCACAGTGTCGTTCCATCCCAGTCGCCTGCACCATCAGCATAACCGCTGGCATCCATCGCTTGAATGGCCTCGGCGAGTGATGCGGACCCCACCTGTTGGATCAGTGTTGCAAGGGTCGGTGGTTTTTCTGGCCATCTCGCCTTAACCCAATCAATCAATGCGGCTCTGGCCGCGCTGAGCTGATGGGCCTGACAAGCGGATTTGAGTGCGCCGCGCGCCTGCTGGGCATTAACATTAACGGGTGGTTCAGTGATCTCTGAAATGGTCGGTTTCCGCCTCAGATAGTATCCGCCAAAAGCCAGGCTACCTGCCCATCCGAGCGCTAATAGAAGGCTAACCCAACGCCACGGCCCGGTCACCAAGGGTGCCTCGATCGCGGCCGCAGGAAATTCTTGCGTTGTTTCGCTAATTCCGGACAGAGGGGTGAGTGTTTCAGCAGCGGGGCCAAGTACAGGACTAGCCGCGGAGGGTTTTACCCTGATGGTACGCGCGGGCAAGGTCGCGACTTGTTTCTGCTTGGTCTCGGTGTCCCACCAACTGATGTGGATGGCGGGTAACAAATATTCACCACTGTTGTTCGGAATAATTGCGGTCTTCTGTTGCCGCAGTCCACGTATGCCATCTTTCGACAGCATGTTTTTGAGACTGGGTATCTCGGGATACACCCTCAACTCATCGACTTCAGCGACATCCAGTTCCGGAAGTTGGCCAGAGGTCAGCCCCTCCGCGAGTATGGATACGGTTCGGGTGACCGGCTGTCCCTGTATAAATGCATCCTTCCCGTTTGACCAGATTTCGTTGATGATCAGCTGCCGTGCCGGTAACCAGTTGGCTTCTTTATACGTGTCCGGAATGGGTTGCACGTCGAGCGTCGTGGCCTTGCTGTGGCGACGAATGGTACGCAGATCGCGTGAGAAAAACCCCGGTAGCCGTGAGCGCGAGGAATTGCCCGGAATCTGTGCCTGTAACAACAGCGGGGCAATCTGCAGGGGACCGCTAACCTGCGGAAAGATCGCCCAGCGTCGTTCCAGTACATGATAGCGATGACCGTTCACCGTTTGTTCATAGTTTTTATCTTCGCCGAGTCGCTCGACGATGGCATCGCCCTTATTGATGTTGAGCTCGTTCAGGCTGCCGTTACTCATTTGCACACGCCGATAGATGCGTAGGGTATGGATCACTTGGGCTTGTACATAGGGCGAGTCAGGCGTGGTCTCGGTTTCGATATACACGTCGTTAGGTTCATCCGCGGTGTTGACGGTTTCCACCACGCGCAGCGGCACCGGTTGTGTTGAATACGGACCAATCGAGATTGGTGGAATGGTAAGCCGACCACTGCGTTTGGCCATTAGCGTCAAACTCCATTGCGATACTTGGCTGAATTCGCCATTGACCACGCTGATACTGCTGGATTGGGATTGCGACAGCACCTCGAAGTCGGCTTGCAGTGGCTCCAGATCAGGCGAGCTGTTGGTTTTGGTGTCGGACTTGATGAGCAGCTCGAAGGTTTCGCCTAGTGTTACCGTGCTGCGATCGACGTAGGCCTGAAAGTCGGCCGACGCGGATGTCGACAGGGCCAACAGTAGCCACAGCAACGT
>DTRM01000016.1:0-1911 GCA_012965975.1 Chromatiaceae bacterium
GATCCGGCATCGCTGTTGACCTCGGTGCCAGCGACATTCGCCGGGTTGGGCGTGCAGCGCTGTCAACAGGGTATGCAATGGCAGTGGGATGCGGTTGGTTTTCAGATATTGCATCCTTCCGAACCCCGTGGCACAGACAGTGACAATAATCAGTCCTGTGTGTTGAAAGTGAGTGCGGCAGGCGCCAGTGTACTGCTCACGGGTGATATCGAGTCAGAGGCGGAATATCAGCTCTTGACCCAACAGCGTACGCAGTTGCGTGCCGATGTGCTGATAGCGCCTCACCATGGCAGCGATACCTCATCAACACCGGGCTTTGTACAGGCGGTTGCGCCTCGACATGTGGTGATCTCGGCCGGTCATCGCAACCGATACCGACAACCGGCGGACATCGTGCTTGCCCGCTATCGTGCGATTGATGCAAAAATTGCAGACGGCTCGCCACGGCAGTGTCAGGATAGAATTTGATCCAATCGACGGGCTGACGGTTACCAGCTACCATGACCAATCGCGACGATATTGGCACCGCCCGCGCTCGTAATCGGGGTTTGTGCGAGATCTGGGGCGGGGTATCATACCGACACTTATTGATTCATGGACTAAGAGGCTCGATTCTACGTGCTGGAACTTGTAACTGCTGGTGGCTGGTTGATGATTCCGATCATTGCCTGTTCTGTGATTGCGCTCGCCGTTACGGTCGAACGTTTATGGGCATTGCGTTGTGCCCGCGTGGCGCCCAGCGGGCTGGTCGCCCACGTGTGGGAGCTGTATCGAGCGGACAAGCTGGATGCAAAAAAAATAGACGAGATTCGCAAGAGCTCGCCGTTGGGCGAAGTCCTCGCGGTGGGTTTGGCCAATCGCAATCAACACCGCGATGTGATGAAGGAGTGTCTTGAGGAGTCGGGGCGTCAGGTGATTCATCAGCTGGAGCGCTATTTGAATTCGCTTGGCACGATCGCCTCGGTGAGCCCGTTGTTGGGTTTGCTCGGCACGGTGATTGGCATGATCAAGGTATTCAATGCCATCACCAGCGAAGGCGTCGGTGATCCGACTGTGTTGGCGGGTGGTATTTCCGAGGCCTTGATTACCACCGCCGCCGGATTACTGGTGGCGATACCGAGTCTGATGTTCTATCGCTATTTTCAGGGCAAGGTCGAGCAGCTGGTTTTGCGCATGGAGGATGAGGCAATCAAGGTGGTCGATGTGATGCATCGTAGTCCCGATCACACGCCGGTTGATCGCAGAACCCGATGAACCTAAGACCCAAGCGCGCGCGAGAGATTGAACTTAATCTGACGCCACTGATCGATGTGGTGTTTTTGCTGCTGATCTTTTTTATGGTCTCGACCACGTTCGAGCGCGAGGCGACGTTACGCGTGGAGTTGCCGGACGCCAGTTCTGCCGATCCTGTGGAGGAGTCGGTGTTGCTGGACATCGTGATCAATGCCGAAGGCGATTATTTTGTTAATGGCAACCGGGTGATTAACAACCGGATCACAACGTTGCGATCGGCGATCCGCCACGCGATCAAAAACGACCGCTCGTTGCCAGTGGTGATTAGTGCCGATGCGATGGCGCCGCATCATGCGGTGATTACCGCGATGGATGTGGTCGGCCAGCTCGGCATTGAACGCATTTCGTTCGCGACCCATCGGGTGCCTTAGTGACGAGGCAGCCGTTGCCGAATCAGGGTGCGCAGGTCTATAAACGCCTGTTGCAGTATGTCCGGCCCTACTGGAAGGTGTTTGTCCCGGCCATTATCGCGATGATACTGGCCGCGGCAGTCGAGGCCGGTTTCCCCGCGCTGATGAAGCCGATGCTGGATGGCAGCTTCGTCGACAAAGATCCGGTCACGATCAAGTGGATACCGATCTTGCTGGTGCTGATGTTTTTCCTGCGCGGGCTGACGCT
>DTRM01000016.1:1932-5433 GCA_012965975.1 Chromatiaceae bacterium
GTTGTATGGGCTGGATTGGTCGTACCGTGGTCAATGACCTGCGCTCCGAGATGTTTGCGCATGCACTAAAATTGCCCATTACATTTTATGACGACACCTCGTCCGGTAATCTGTTGTCACGCTTCATGTATAACGTGGAACAGGTCGCGCAGGCGAGTACGACTTCTATTACGACATTAATTCGCGACAGTCTTACGCTTGTCGGTCTGTTTGCGTATATGTTTTATATCAGTTTCCAGCTAGCCTTTATTTTCCTGATGGTCGGGCCTCTGGTGGGCTTGATTATCCGCCTGATCAGCACGCGTATGCGCAAGTTGAGCCACACCGTGCAAGACAGCATGGGCGAAGTGAGTCACAACGTAGAGGAAGTGATCGAGGGGCAAAAGGTTGTCAAGCTATTCGCCGGCCAGAGCCGCGAGAAAGGACGATTTTCCCGGGTGCTTACCAATAATCGTCATCAGCAGTTGAAGTTTATCGTTGCGTCAGCAACCATTACTCCCGCAGTACAGATGATCGCCGCATCGGCATTGGCGGGTATTATCTATCTGGCGACGTCCGGCGCGCTTGCGGAAGAGATTTCCGTTGGCAGTTTCGTGTCGTTCATCATCGCGATGACCATGTTGTTGCCTCCTTTGAAGCGATTGACCCAGGTGAACACGGACCTGCAGAAAGGCATTGCTGCGGGCGAGAGTATTTTTGAGCTTCTGGATCTGCCTGCAGAGATTGATACGGGAAAGCAGGCCATGGGTCGAGCCGAGGGGCGTGTTGAGTTTGAGCAGGTCAGTCACCGTTATGCCACGTCTAACGCCGATATATTGAGCGACATCAGTTTTAGCGTGGAGCCGGGCACGTCCTGTGCCTTTGTCGGTCGTTCCGGTGGTGGAAAATCGACTATTATCCATTTGTTGACCCGTTTTTATGACGCATCCGAGGGTGTGATTCGTATCGATGACATTGATATTAGAGAGTTGCCTCTGCTGGATTTGCGGCGCCAGATTGCGCTGGTCAGTCAGGACATCACGTTGTTCAACGATACCATCGCGGCCAACATCGCTTATGGCTGCCCCGATGCCTCGCGGGAACAGGTTATTGAGGCCGCGCGCACCGCGCATGCGCTTGAATTTATTGAGCGCTTGGCGAACGGGTTTGATTCGTTGATTGGTGAGAACGGGGTATTGCTGTCAGGTGGACAGCGCCAGCGCTTGGCGATTGCGCGAGCGGTGCTGAAAGACGCCCCGATTCTGGTGCTGGATGAAGCGACTGCGGCGCTGGATACTGAATCGGAGCGACACATCCAGCAGGCGCTTGAGAGTCTGATGGAAACGCGCACGACGTTGATGGTCGCACATCGCCTGTCGACGATTGAAAATGCGGATCAGATCGTGGTGCTGGATCAGGGCAAGATCATTGAGCGGGGGCAGCATCAGCAGTTACTCGATCAGGGTGGCGCCTACGCCGAATTGTGTCGGGTACAGTTTGCCAAGCAACGTGATGTCGATTGAGTCGCTCTGGTATGGCCAACAGCCGTTGGCCTGGTTGTTGTGGCCGCTGTCACTGGTTTATCGCGCGGTGGTTGCGATGCGCCGGCTGGCTTATCGGACCGGTCTTAAGTCCAGTACCCGATTCGATAAACCGGTGGTGGTGATCGGTAATCTAACGGTTGGCGGGACCGGCAAGACGCCGCTGGTGATCTGGTTGGTCGAGCGTTTACGCGACGCCGGATTTAAACCTGGTATTGTCACCCGGGGTTATCGCGGAAAGTCTCGATCGTGGCCGCGCCGCGTAGCGGCGGATAGCGATCCGGTTGAGGTTGGCGACGAGGCGGTGCTGATGGCGCGACGCTGCGATTGTCCCGTGTATGCCGCCCCTGATCGCGTGGTCGCTGCCGGTCAGTTGTTGGCCGAGACCGATGTCGATGTCATCCTCGCCGATGATGGTCTCCAGCATTACGCATTAGCGCGGGATATTGAAGTGGCAGTGATAGATGACGCGCGTGGGTTTGGCAACGGATTCATGTTGCCGGCGGGGCCGCTGCGGGAATCAGGCTGCCGCTTAGAGGACGTTGATGTGGTTGTGCATCACGGTGGCGAGGGCGTTCATCCTCACTGGATGCGTCTGGATATCACCCAAGCACTGTCGCTTGATGGCTCGACTCAGGTAAAATCCTTGTCAGAGTTTGTCGGTCAGTCGGTGCACGCCATTGCGGGCATCGGTAATCCCGCCCGGTTTTTTGATCGGCTTCGTGAATTGGGTCTGGATGTGGTCGAACATGCGTTTCCCGATCATCACGACTACATTGAGCAGGATTTTTTATTTGCCGATGGGGCGGCATTGTTGATGACCGAGAAGGACGCGGTCAAGGTCGCGGCCTTGCGGTTAACCAATAGCTGGATGGTTCGCGCGGACACAGTTGCCAGCGACAGCATCGTCGAACAGGTCATTGATGGAATTCGTCGTACGAATAAGGTTTAGAGCCTATGGATAAGAATTTACTCGATATACTGGTTTGCCCATTGTGTAAGGGACCACTGGTCTATCGTAAGGCGGAGAACGAGTTGGTGTGTAAGGGCGACCGCTTGGCCTTTCCGGTGCGTGATGATATTCCGGTCATGCTGGAAGACGATGCGCGACCTCTTGCGCCCGACGAAGAACGCTAGTTTGCGTCGATCATGACCCCGTTTCGAGTCGTTATTCCGTCACGTTTCGAATCCACTCGTCTGCCGGGCAAGCCGCTGCTCGATATTGTCGGCAAGCCCATGATTCAACACGTCCACGAGCGCGCGCAAGAGAGTGGGGCAGCCGAGGTGGTGATCGCGACCGATGATGCGCGGATTCAGAAAACGGCCGAAGCATTTGGGGCGACCGTCTGCATGACATCAACCGATCACCCCAGTGGCACCGATCGAATCGCCGAAGTGGCTCGCCAGTGCGGTTGGGCCGATTCCGACATCGTCGTCAATCTTCAGGGTGATGAACCGTTGCTGCCGGGCGAGTTGGTGCAACGTGTGGCGGCCGATCTTGCGCACTACGAGGACGCCAGTGTATCAACCCTGTGTATACCGATAGTGGATGTTATCGAGTTGTTCGATCCCAATGCGGTGAAAGTCGTGTTGGATGCGAAGGGGTTCGCCTTGTATTTCAGTCGCGCCCCGATACCGTGGCAGCGCGATGACTTCGCCGGCGATGCGCCTTCCCTAGCGTCTGGTGCCCGCTGTTATCGTCATCTGGGTCTCTATGCCTACCGCGTGGGTTTCTTGCATCGCTATGTCACGTGGTCGGCCTCCGCGATGGAGTTGGCTGAGAGTCTGGAACAGTTACGCGTGTTACATAACGGCGAACGTATTCATGCATCCACCATCGATCAGGCGCCTCCCGCGGGTGTGGACACACCACTCGATCTCGATCGAGTGATCGCGGTGCTATCGGCACAGGAAACTGGAGTATCAAGTGATTAATGTGTTGTTCGTTTGCATGGGCAATATCTGTCGGTCTCCAACCGGA
>DTRM01000017.1:0-11636 GCA_012965975.1 Chromatiaceae bacterium
ATATTTTATAATATTGATTTATAAAGTGCTTTTAATGTGTGATTCTTTTGCAACGGCTAATTCACAATTTTACAATGCGACATTTAATACATTATGGAAGTGGCATTATAAGCATAGTGGATCAGAAATGATGTCGAAATTTATTCAAAAGCATCAGCCCGATATTGTAATATATCAAGTTGTAGAAAGAATTTTTGGTGGGCAGAGTCATCTAAAACTGTTTAAAAAAAGATAGGGTGTTATTTGCGTCAGCTTTTTGAAGTTAAAAGTACTGAATACCGATTTAAATTCTCTTGAGTGATTTTGAGGCTTTTATTCAAACTATGAGATGTTCAATACATAGTTTGAAATATTATACTGAAGCAGATGGTTCTTTTTGATGTTTATTAGATATTAACTAACGATATATATAATCAGGATGTTAGAAGCTAATAAACACGCACTAATTAACTGCCAGACCCGAATAGGGTTGCGCTTGATTAAGGGAACATAATCATTATTAACAAGACGCGAATTAGGATTTTTTAAGGCAACAACAAATTCAGATAACCTTGTAAAGCGCTGTTCAGGATTAATGTTAACTGCTTTCTCTAATGCCTTATCAACCCAAACGGGTATCTCAGGGTTGTAACGTTTTATAGAAATGTAGTTTACCTTTGACATGTTTTTTGCGGAGAGTTCTTTGCCGTAGGGTAGATGACCGCTAAGTAATTCATAAGCTATTACGCCGAGTGAAAAAATATCTGAGCGGTTGCTGCCTGTATTCCCGACATGATACTCGGGCGCTGTGTAATTTATAGTACCAAGAATATTATTAAACTGTATTGGTGTGCTAATTTCATCGATGCCAGCGATTTTTGTAGATCCAAAGTCTATAATTTTCAGTGAACCATTATTATCAATAATAATGTTCTCAGGCTTTAAATCTTGGTGAATCATTTCTAGTCGATGGAAAGCGCGTAAACCGCGTGAAATTTGTTCTACAAAATCTCGAACAGTATTTAAATTCGCTCGAGGTTCATCTTCAATCCACTGTCGCAAAGTTCGCCCTTCAATATGCTCGGCAATATAATACATAGCCGTACGCTTACGACTAATTTCCAGCACTTTCATAACCTGTGCACTATTGATTCTTCGTCCAGCCCATTCTTCATGTAAAAATAGGCTAATGTATTCAGCATCGTCATCGTAATTTACTGAGGGTGCTTTTAAGACAACATTTATATCTAACTCAGTGTCTAGTGCCAAGTAAACTTCGGTGCGCTTGTTTGAAAACAAATGACGTAAAATCTTATAACCATCTAAGATCATTCCTGGTTCTAAGATAGGGGGGAATGGGAGCTTGGTAAGCTTTTGGTAAAACTCTTCTTCGTTTTCACCGGGTAAAGAAACAATTTTAATCAGTTGGCAAGTGACATTGTCATTGGTTTTATTTTTAATGGCTTCGTCGGCTATTAATTTTGCGGCAAGTTTTAAATCGCTATCCGATGAGTTTATTAATTCTACCATTTTATTATCATTAACAAATTCATGGACTCCATCGGAAATCATTACAAATATATCACCAACCTCTAATGGTATGCTTCTGTAATCAATATCAAGCCGAACATCTATACCAATTGCGCGAGAGAGAAATGATTTGTGTTCATTAATTTGCACTCGATGATCATGGGTGAGTTGCTTAAATTCTTTACCTTGTAACCGATAGATTCGAGTGTCGCCGACATGAAAAATGAAACCAGTATTAGATTTTAAAACCATGGCGCTTAACGTGGTTACCATGCCTTTGTGCGACTGGTATTTACGTTGGCCATTACCATGCAGCCAGTTGTTTAATGCAGAAATAATCTTTTGCGCTGATGTTTGAACTGTCCATGTTTCAGGGGTACTAAAATAGTCACCTAAAAAACCTTGTACACATGCTTGGCTTGCTTCACGGCCAGCATCACTGCCGCTCATTCCATCAGCAATCGCTATGGCAATGCCTTTTGTTTGTAATTGTTGGCCTTCCGCAACCTTTACTCCACAGGCATCTTGATTATCGTCTTTGCCAGCGGCTAAGCATTGTTGCGCAGATTCAATAGAGAGAGTTTGCTTCATATTAAATTAATTATTGTTATTTAAGGTGGATTGCAAAAAAAATATTAGCTTTGAGGTTAACGTATTTTGTGTTGAAAATTCAACATTTATCAAAATCTAGCATTCATAGATAATTAAAGCTTAGGAGGATGTTTCAAATTGATCCGTGCCCATTATTACGACCAAATGACAAGCTGATTACAGTCGCCTCATGTGACTAGCTCAAAAGTAATACACTGATGATCTTCACTTTGTTTGTTGTTGTTTTATCTAATTGTGCGGCTTTTTTCGACACTGTAAGGCTAGTGATGAATAAACAAAT
Source organism: Chromatiaceae bacterium (assembly GCA_012965975.1). Classification (GTDB taxonomy): domain Bacteria; phylum Pseudomonadota; class Gammaproteobacteria; order DTRM01; family DTRM01; genus DTRM01. Next base: position 2,402 of record DTRM01000017.1, read on the forward strand.
GGAGCTAAAGCTAAGGCATTGATTCTTATGGAAGTGAATCCACTTTAAGTTAAATCGGACTTTTATTGCTCAGTAAATCGACTCAAATATACGAATAATTTACCTATTTTTTTAGTTATATCGTCTAGAATAATTTATAATCACGCATTCGCATCCAGTGATGCACTATTATGATTTATTCGCACTATTTTAGTGCGCTCAACCGCGTTTACGCACCAATATCTCTCTCCAGTTTGAGATATTTCTCTATTTGAATCATGTAGTTATAATGTATTTAAGTACTCTCTAATGTATGGCATAACATTTGCTATTCAATGGATAATATTGAGTCGTCTTTAATAAATATTTTGCACTGAGCTATGTATGTGCGGGAACACTAATAACGGAGTTTTACCATGAAAGAAAAGTTGGTTGTAATTGGCAACGGTATGGCTGGAATGCGTACTGTTGAGGAGCTATTAAAAATTGCCCCCGATACCTATGAAATCTCTGTTTTTGGTGAAGAACCATACGGTAACTACAATCGAATTATGCTTTCGCCTGTGCTTGCGGGTGAAAAAACCATTGATGAAATCATGCTCAATGATCTGCAATGGTATGACGACAATAATATTACACTCTTTAAAGGTGTGAAAGCAGTCGACATTGATCGTAAAAAACGCACCGTTACGGGTGATGATGGTAAAACGGTAGCCTATGATCGCTTATTAGTCGCAACCGGTTCAACGGCCTTTGTTATTCCTCTGCCTGGTCATGACCTTCCTGGCGTCATTGCTTTTCGTGATATTGCCGATGTGGACTCAATGCTTGAAACCGCTAAAACAAAGAAAAATGCAGTGGTAATCGGTGGTGGTTTGCTTGGTTTAGAAGCGGCGAATGGCTTAATGGAACAAGGTATGAATGTGAAAGTGGTTCACATCATGGATACCTTAATGGAACGTCAATTAGACGAACCTGCGGCAAAAATGCTGCAAGCGAATTTAGAAGAACGCGGTCTTGAATTTTTAATGGAAGCTCAAACTGAGTCGATTCAAGGTGATGGCAAAGTAGAAAAAATATGCTTTAAAGATGGCTCTGAAGTAGAAGCCGATATCGTTATCATGGCAGTTGGTATTCGTCCTAACTTTGAGCTGGCTGAAAAAGTCGGTATTCATTGTGAACGCGGTATTGTGGTTAATGACACCATGCAAACTTTCGACCCCGTTATCTACTCGGTCGGTGAATGTGTTCAGCATCGTGGCGATACTTACGGGTTAGTTGCTCCTTTATTTGAAATGGCAAAAGTATGTGCCAATCATTTAGCTAAACATGGTATTGGTTTATATGAAGGCACCATGACCTCAACTAAATTAAAAGTGACCGGCATTGATTTGTTCTCTGCGGGTGATTTTACCGGCAACGAAGCAACCGAAGATTTAATTTTTAAAGATGAGTCTCGCGGTGTTTATCGCAAACTCGTGATCAAAGACAACATCGTTCAAGGTGCCGTTATGTATGGCGATACCATTGATGGTACTTGGTACTTTGATTTAATGCGCGACAAAACGGATATCAGCGATTTCCGTTCAACAATTTTATTTGGCCAAGCGCATTTAGGCGATTCCGGCCATGGCGATGATAACCGTGTAGTGGCTATGTCCGATACGTCTGAAATCTGTGGTTGTAATGGTGTTACTAAAGGCGACATCGTTTGCGCGATTGTCGATAAACAATTATTTACTCTTGATGAAGTTCGCGCTCACACTAAAGCATCAAGCTCATGTGGTTCATGTACTGGTTTAGTTGAAGCACTAATTGCGCATAAAGTTGGTGGAGACTATTCCGTTGCTCCGCATTTAAAACCCATGTGTGGTTGTACTGAACATACCCATGATGAAGTTCGTGCTGCAATGCGTGAGCAAGAATTAAAAACCATGCCGGCGCTTCGTGAAGCAATGGGTTGGGAAACACCGGATGGCTGTCCTAAATGTCGTATGGCATTGAACTACTATTTACTTTGCCAATGGCCAACTGAATATGAAGATGATAGTCAGTCTCGTTTCATCAATGAACGTGCGCATGCGAATATCCAACACGATGGGACTTACTCGGTTATTCCTCGTATGTGGGGTGGCATGACAACGCCACAAGAATTACGCGCGGTTGCTGATGTTGCTGAAAAATTTGATGTGCAAACGGTACATGTTACCGGTGGTCAACGAATTGGTTTATACGGCTTGAAGAAAGATGAATTGCCTGCAGTATGGGAAGCTTTCTCTAACGCTGGAATGGTTTCTGGTCATGCTTATGGTAAAGCATTACGTACCGTTAAAACATGTGTTGGTAAAGAGTGGTGTCGTTTCGGCACACAAGATTCCACCGACATGGGTATTAAGTTAGAGCAATTGAGCTGGGGTTCTTGGACACCACATAAATTTAAAATGGCTGCGTCAGGTTGCCCGCGTAACTGTGCCGAAGCCACAATTAAAGATTTTGGTGTGGTTTGTGTTGACTCAGGTTATGAATTACACGTTGGTGGTAATGGCGGTATTAAAGTTCGCGCAACCGATTTGCTTTGCTCGGTTACCACCGAAGCCGAAGTTCTTGAATACTGTGCCGCTTACATGCAATTCTACCGTGAAGATGCACATTACCTAGAACGTACTGCTCCTTGGATTGAACGCATTGGCTTACAACGCGTTAAAGATGAAGTGGTTGAAGATGCCGATAAGCGTAAAGCCTATGCCGAACGTTTCGCTATTGCGCAGTCCGTGTCTCAAGAAGATCCTTGGAAAGAGCGTGCCGACGGTGGTGAGAAACATGAATTCACTCCATTAAAAGAAATTAACGGTTAATTGGACTTAAGATCCGGTTAAATAAACCGAAATAGAACAAAGGTTAGGGTAACAATATGAGTGATTGGATTGAAGTAGGTAGTGTTAGCGATATACCTAAATTAGGTGCGCGAGTGGTTTGCACCGATAACGGAAATATCGCGGTTTTTCGCACGGCTAAAGATGAAATTTTTGCAGTAAAAGATGAATGCCCACACAAACAAGGTCAATTGTCGCAAGGTATTGTTTTTGGTAACAAAGTAGCTTGCCCATTGCATAATTGGAATATTAATCTTGATTCAGGCGAAGCCGTTGCTCCGGATGAAGGTTGTGCGGCTACTTATCCTATAAAAATGGATGGTGATAAAATAATGTTATCGGTTCAACCTAGTGAGGGTTGCCCCGCGTAGTTTGTTTGTTAGCTAGAGCATCGCAAATAAAAATAATTATGAATTCGCGGTGTTTTGTCGCTATAGATTTAGTCGTTAAGTATTTTTTTAATCGGAGTCAACGCGATGCTATTTGGTCGTCACAAAAAGAACCCTATCAAGATCGCTGACAAAGGCGTCGTTGATTGGAAGTACACCACCTGTGGTTATTGTTCTACCGGCTGCTCAATCGAAGTTGGCCTCGATAAAAAAGGTGATGCCGTTGCCACGCGTGGTGTGGCCGGTGCTGATGTAAACCAGGGTAAGCTTTGCTTAAAAGGTATTTTTGAGCACGAGTTATTTAATATTCCCGGTCGTGGCGACAAGCCTTTAATGCGCGATAATTTTTACGACGCATTTGAACAAACAAATTGGGATACCGCACTCGACAAAGTATCCAGTGAAATAAAACGCATTCAAGAAACATACGGTCGTGATTCATTCGCAATCGTCTCGACCGGTCAGATCATGACGGAAGAATTTTACACCTTAGGCAAACTTGCCCGTGGTGTTATTGGTACTAATAATTACGATGGGAATACCACGCTTTGTATGTCATCGGCAGTATCAGGTTATAAACGTTCCTTTGGTTCGGATGGCCCACCGGGTTGTTATGACGATTTTGATCATACTGATTGCCTACTCGCATTTGGTTCTAACTTACCTGAACAACATCCCATTATTTACTGGCGTTTAAAGCAAGCGCTCGAAAAAAGAAAATTCCCTGTTATTGTTGTTGACCCTCGTGTGACGATGTTTGCACAAATGGCGGATATACATTTACCCGTAACGCCGGGAACCGATTTAGTATTATTAAATTCTCTTGCTCATGTTATTTTAGATGAAGGCTTAGAAGATCGCGCTTATATTGATGCAAGTACTACTGGCTATGATGAGTTTATTAAAACCGTTGAACATTACGACCCTGTTAGCGCCTCAAAAATTTGCGGTATCGATGAAGATACGATTCGTAGCGTTGCTCGAACATACGCTAATGCGGGTGCAGGTATGTCGATTTGGACAATGGGTATTAATCAAAGCACCCATGGTTCCGATGGTGTATGTGCCATTAACAATTTAAATTTAGTGACGGGTAACATTGGTAAGCCAGGTTCAACCAGTTTATCCATTACCGGTCAATGTAATGCCATGGGTACACGAGAGTGGTCAGCATGTTCTGGCTTACCGGGTTACCGCGCATTAGAAAAAGAACAAGATCGCGAAGATATTGCAAAGTTTTGGAATATTGATAAAGAATTTTTACCGAAGAAACGTGGCTTATTTCAAACGGATATTTTTCCTGCGATTGAAACGGGGCAAATCAAAGGCATGTGGATTATTGCAACCAATCCAATGACCTCGATGACCAACACGGCCCGTATTCGTAAGATTTTAGAAAAATTAGATTTTCTTGTGGTTCAAGATGCTTATCAAGATTGTGAATCAAACCAGTACGCCAATGTGTATTTACCGGCCGGTGTTTGGGCTGAGAAAGAAGGTTGCTTCACTAATACTGAACGACGAGTTAACTTAATTCGAAACGTGATTAAACCGCATGGAGATTCTAAGCCCGATCTTTGGATTTTCAATCAAATGGCGAAACGCTTTTCCCAAAGCGAAAAAATGAAATTTCCAGAAACGTCCGAAGAAGTTTTCGAAGAACTCCGCCAGTTATCAAAAGGTCGCATGCTTGATTACTCTGGCATGAGTTATGAAAAACTTGAAGAGCAAAAAGGAATTCAATGGCCTTGTACCGAAGGTGAAGAAACTGGTAATGCTAGATTGTATACTGATGGCAAGTTTCAACATCCCGATGGTAAAGCAAAATTATTAGCACTACCTTTTGTTGATAACAATGAAGTACCAGACGATGAATATCCTTTTTGGATGAATTCAGGGCGTGTGGTTGAGCATTTCCATACCCGTACACGTACCGGTAAAGTCGGCAATATTAATAAATTTAGTCCAACGCCTTACATGGAAATGAATCCAGATTCGGCAAAAGAATTAGGCATTAAACATGGTGGTTATGCGCGTTTAACATCGCGTCGTGGTGATGGTGTCGTGATGGTGCAATTGACACAACGTGTGCCACCTAACATGGTTTTTATTCCGTTCCACTTTCATGAATGCGCGAATCGTTTGTCATTAGGTTTACTTGACCCACATTCACGCCAACCAGCCTTTAAACAATGTGCGGTTAAGATAGAAGCGGTAGAAGATCAACAAGCTGCGGCTATAAGAAATAAAGAAGCGCGCGCTTATTAAATTATTTTTTAAAAGAATAGATAAATAATTCAACATCATTCCCGCCTGCACGGGAATGACGAATAGAGAATTTAATACCAGTTGTTTTGATTTAGGATTAACGAAGATGTTTAAAGTACGTAAAGATGAACCCGACTACGCTTTTTTGCACGATGCAAAAGCGCCGCAAGAAAATCAGTACGGTAAAAAAATCGATCTATCTGTTGATTATAATGATCTAACGGGTAAGAGCTTAAACATCAATGGTGATAGCAGTGTTAGTGATAATCCTGACCGCTATAAACAACACGGTTTTTACTTTAACGCAGACAATTGTATTGCCTGTCATGCCTGTGAATCAGCTTGTAGTGAAAAAAATGATCTACCCCCTTACTTAGCTTACCGTGCGGTCGGCTATGTTGAAGGCGGAACCTATCCAAGTTATACCCGTTTAAATATTTCGATGGCCTGTAACCATTGTGATGATCCTGTTTGCCTTAAGGGTTGCCCAACGCGTGCTTATACCAAGTTTGCAGAATATGGTGCGGTGTTACAAGATCCTGATATTTGTTTTGGTTGTGGTTATTGTACTTGGGTGTGTCCTTATAACGCGCCGCAAATGGACGAAGAAAAAGGTCATGTACATAAATGTAATATGTGTGTAGACCGATTAGAAGTTGGTTTAAAACCGGCTTGTTCCTCTGCTTGCTTAGCAGGAGCCTTAGATTTTGGTGTTATTGAAACGACACCTGATAACCGAGACCAATTAAAAACGTCGATTCCTGGTTTCCCAACAGCAGATATAACCAATCCGAATATTCGCTTTCAACAAACTAAAACCTTACCGGCTGATATGTCGCGTACCGATTCAACTGCATTGAAATATCATCGTAATGATGAAACCGGTGAATACGAACCGATGGTTGATGAACAACGTAAATCATCAGAAAAATTCTGGAACCTGCGTAAATTATTAACCTCACATGAAAATGCGCATATTGCCTTTACCTTGAGTACGCAAACCGTTATCGGCGCATTCTTTATTTACTTGTTCGCACAATATTTTGGTAACGATAATGGTTTTGCTGATTTTACTGCCAACATGGTGAGTAGCTATGTTCCACAAATGCTATCAATGTTAGTTTTATTGAGCTTCGGTATGGCTAAACTTAACTTCCATCTAGGCCGACCACACCGATTTTATCGTGGTTTTTATAACTGGCGTTTATCGCCTGTTAGTAGAGAAATTGCAGGCGTTTCATTATTCTTTGGTGGTATCGCAGGTTATGCACTGTTTGCCTATTTTGATCATAGTATTACTCAAACATTAGCCTCGTTATCTGCCATCGCGGCCGTTATTGGTGGTGTTGCTGGTTTTTACTATATGTATAAACTGTATCGTATTCCAGCACGACCTTATTGGAATCATTGGCAAACAGGTAGTGCGTTTATTGGTAGTGCATTAGCGATTGGTGGTTTATTAATTGCGTTAGTTACGAGCATTACCTACGGTCTAGAGTTAACGGCAGCGACCATAAGCTTCACGTCTAGCGTTATCCTTGTTGGCTTAGTATTAGAAGCGGTTGGCTTGTTAGTTCATGCCCGTGATATGAAAGTCAGTCGCAGTGAAGGTGCGGTATCGCATTACGAACAAACAACAACCTTTGGTAAATCGTATCTGATGCGTAATATTTTATTACTAGCAAATATCGTTGCTGTTGGATTTGTCGCAGCGTATGGATTAAGCGGTGTTATTGGAATCGCATTAGGTGTGTTATTAAGCTTATCTATTTTAACCAGTGCCATATTCGGACGTGCTTTATTTTATGTACTGGTAATACCAACTACGATGCCGGGTGCCTTCTTTTGGCGTAATAAAGGCTTTGAAGAACACGCACGCGAAACTGGTTTGGCAGATATGCCTCAAACCGGTGTCTTACCGCATAGTCACTAATTTAAATATAAGTAGGTAATTTTATGGCAATTGAAACTTCCACTATTGAAGTGAATGGACGAACCATTGGTGTCGATAACGAAGGTTATTTATTAAATCCTGAAGACTGGGATTTAGATGTGGCTAATGCCTTAGCCGATTCGATTGAAATTGTAATGACCGATCATCATTGGGAACTCGTTAACTATGTAAGAGAAACTTTTGAGTTTCGGCATGCTATACCTGAATTGCGTCATGCCCTTAAATATTTAGCGGAGCGCCTAGGTAAAGATTTAGTTAATCGAAAATTTGTCTATAAATTATTTCCTTATGGCTACGGTCAACAAGCATGTAAGATTGCAGGTATGCGTAAACCTTTAAAAATCATTCTAGATTTATAAGTTTCAACCTTAAATGTATTGGGCTAGGTCATTAGCCCAATACATCCCACTTTTAATCATTCTGTTCGATGGAATTTAACGAATGTCTTTAGAAGTTCAAACAACATGTCCTTACTGTGGTGTCGGTTGTGGCGTTATAGCTTCGATTGACGACGTTGGATCTGTTTCAGTAAAGGGCGACCCTGCTCATCCCTCGAATTACTCACGACTTTGTTCTAAAGGTGCTGCATTAGCCGATACCATAGGCATGGATGGTCGTGTTTTATATCCAGTCGTTAATGGCGAAGAATATAGTTGGCAACATGCACTCGATTATAGTGCGCAAATGCTTAACATGATTATCGACGAGCATGGAGCAGACTCAGTCGCCTTTTATGTCTCCGGCCAATTGATGACCGAAGATTACTATGTTGCCAATAAATTAATGAAAGGCTTCATTGGTACTGCCAATATAGATACAAACTCACGCCTTTGTATGTCGTCAGCGGTCGCGGGTTATAAACGTGCCTTTGGCTCTGATACGGTTCCTTGTAGCTATGAAGATTTAGAGCGGGCTAAATTAATCGTATTAACCGGCTCGAATACCGCTTGGTGTCATCCTGTTTTATATCAACGCATCGTTCAAGCTTTCACATGTTGTTTCTGGACGGTGTTTACGTGGGTGAAGGAGAGCAATTTCGCTGGGTCAAAGCACCGACCAGCGTTGAACTTACACAACTGACTCATACGATCGCACACCGTCTGGGCCGGTATCTGGAACGCCAGGGGTTATTGGAGAGAGATGCTGAAAACAGCTATCTGGCGTTGGATGGTGAGGAAGAGGGACCAATGGACCAGTTGCGCGGGCACTCAATTACCTACCGTATCGCCGTGGGACCTCAGCAAGGCCGCAAGGTATTCACCTTACAAACGTTACCGGACGAGCGTGATGGATATGAAAATGACTCGGTCGGGAACGTGTCGGGATTTTCCTTGCATGCTGGCGTGGCAACCAAAGCAAATCAGCGAGACAAGCTCGAACGATTGTGCCGGTATATCACCCGCCCAGCGATTTCAGAGAAACGTTTGTCTTTGACGGATCACGGCAAGGTTCGGTATGAGCTGAAAACCCCGTATCGGGATGGCACAACCCATGTGATTTTTGAACCGGTCGACTTTATCGCCAAGCTAGCGGCTCTAGTGCCCAAACCCAGAGTCAACCTGACACGATTCCACGGTGTGTTTGCCCCAAACAGCAAGCACAGGGCATTGGTGACGCCAGCCAAACGAGGGAAGGGCGGTGGACAAGTTGCAGCGGAACCGGATGAGAAAACGCCTGGGCAGCGCCATGTAGCAATGACCTGAGCACAGAGGCTTAGGCAGTAAATCTACAGCCTCTACTGTAGCCAGATCGTAGCCGCGTTGAAATCCGGT
>DTRM01000017.1:11658-42860 GCA_012965975.1 Chromatiaceae bacterium
ATTGATAATTAAAAGATTCCTACTGTTGAGAGTCGACTCGAAATCGGTTGGGGGTAAGCTGCTTGTGAATTCCAGAGGGATTGGTTATTTGCCAACCACTTTAAGTCCCTTATTTCCCGCAAGGCTCATATTTCCGGTGGCAGCCTTTTCTATTCGTTCGCTCCACCAGATCATCAAAGGTCTCCGTCGTTCGAGGTAATTAGCGCGGTTATACGCATTACGAACTTCATTTCCCCCGGTGTGGGCGAGAGCTGCTTCAATTGCATCAGCATCAAAACCTTCTTCATTCAAAGTAGTGCTGGCGAGCGACCGCATTCCGTGGGCGACGAGTTGTTTATCAAAGCCCATGCGCTTCAGGGCGGTGTTCGCAGTTTGTGAGTTAGCATGTTTTCTTGGGTCTCTGTCAGACGGAAAAACGAACTTGCTGCATCCACTGATTGGTTTCATCAATTCAAGTATCGCCAAGCATTGGGCTGACAGGGGTATAACGTGGTCTTTGTTCTGCTTCATACGTTCGGCAGGGATGCTCCATAGACCGGCCTCCAGATCGATCTCGTCCCACCGTGTACCAGCTGCCTCACTGGGTCTCACCATCGTATGCAGTTGCCACTCAATTAGTGAGCGGGTTGTGTACTTTATGCTGGCCGTAGAGAGCGTATGAAGCAAAACCTTTAACTGGTCAGGCTTCAAGGTTGGCAGGTGTTGTTTGGTTGGATGTTTGAATGCCTTGCTGATCCCCGCGAGTGGGTTCGCATCAATAATACCGGTGTTTACTGCGTGAATCATGATTTCATTCATGCGCTGGCAAAGGCGTTTGACGGTTTCAAGGCTACCTTTCGCCGCAATTGGCTTGATGGTGTCGATGGCTTTAATTGCCGTGATTTTGTGGATAGGGATTTCGCCCAGTGATGGAAAGATGTGTAATTCAAGCGATCGCCACGAATCAGTCGCGTGGTTCGCAGACACGCTGGATTTCTTAACATCAAGCCATAAGGATGCGATATGTTTTAGTGTATTGTTGTGAGCAGTCTTCTTGGCGCGACGATCGTCTTCTCGGTGTTCTTGTGGATCAATATCTTGGGCTAGCAGTTCTTTCGCGTCAGTTCGCTTCTTGCGTGCGCCAGCAAGGCTCACGTCGGGATACGCACCGAAGCTAAGGCTGGTACGTTTTTTTGTGTAGGGCCGGCAGTAATCGAGCAGCCATAGCTTTGATCCATTGGGCTTCACTCTAAGTTGGAGTCCTCCGCCGTCGGAGAGCGTATAAACCTTCTCTTTCGGCTTGGATTGTTTTACTTCCGTATTGGTCAGTGGTTTGGTGGTTCTGGCCATTTTAGTAGTACCGCTTTGAGTGGTATTGGGCTGGTACTACTAACAGTACTACTAAAATATCAGGATTGTCTAGGAGGTCTTAGTATCAATTAGGCATAAAAAAGCCCAGAAACCGGCTAAAATATGGGTTATCTGGGCTGTTTTAGGTTCTTCTGGAACCTGCTTATGGTGGAGGCGGGGGGAATTGAACCCCCGTCCGCAAATCCTCTGCCTTCGGCTCTACATGCTTATCCACGCCTATTAAGTTTAACTACCTGCAACCCGACGGGCAGGGAACACAGATAGCGATTCTGTAGGGTTTTAACGCATCAGTCCCAGACGTACTTCAGCGCGATCTTATGAGAATCGACCCCTGATTACGAGAGCATAAGCACTGCCCGGTCAGAGGGCACTAGGCTGGTTATTAAGCAGCTAGTGCGTAGTTGTCGTCGTTTGCAACTATCAGTTTTACAGCTGGATTTACGAGGTAATCTGTCCCTCGACATGCACCTTGGGTTTCGTAATCCACGTCGAAGCCAAGTCGCCCCCACGTACACATAGTATGGGCTGGGGTTACGTTTTGTTCAAGTTGTAAAACTGGGCTCAGATCCCAATTGTTTCTAATATTAACGAAAACCGGGATCTGACCCCGGTTTCCTATGGCATAACAATCAACGGTGGCAGGGTAATCAGGTCATCAACGGCACGTTGCCACAGCAGGATGTTGGGGTTGCCGGGTGGCGCCAGATCACCAGCGGTCTGGCAAGCCGCTAGTATCGTACGCAGTTGAGAGCGTTACAATAATGTACTCAGAGGAGTACAGGTATGAGCGGGAAACGCTCCCCAGAAGAGTTTAAGATCGGGGCGCTCGTCGATAATCGCAAACTGTCCGGCGGTTATGATAGGTGTTGTTTTCATGCGGGTGTCCACTGATGTAACGGGTGAGTGGCGGCCAACTGCTGCACGACAGCACCCTATTGCCATCTTCGACCAGCGTGAAAATTACAGCCACTAACTATCGTGTCGTATTGTGAGTCTCCATTATGTATGTCGACATCACCTAAGGTCAGCCTAGCTGTGCTTCATTATCCGGCCTTTCTCTCGCTGCCAGTCAGCATCTTTGCCCGCAGCACGTTTATCATGTGCCTTCTTGCCTTTGGCTAGTGCGATCTCCAGTTTGGCGCGGCCGTGTTTCCAATACAGCGCTAGCGGCACCAAGGTATAACCCTTGCGATCGACGGCGCCAATCAGGCGATCGAGTTCGCGTCGATGCAACAGCAGTTTGCGGAGACGGGTGGGCTCAGGCACAACGTGGGTCGATGCTGAGGCCAGTGCTGACAAGTGACAGCCCTGTAGATACGCCTCACCCTTCTGCAGAACGACATAGGCTTCTTTGAGCTGCACACGTCCAGCGCGCATGCTCTTGACTTCCCATCCGCATAGTACGATCCCTGCTTCGAGGCTGTCCTCGATAAGATAGTCGTGGCGAGCCTTCTTGTTTAGCGCGATGGTGCTGCCGCCAGCGGACTTTTTCTTTTTCTTGGTCTTTCCCATGCAGAGATTCTATACAGGAACTGTGCTTTTGGCTTGTCGAAACGCCACAATTCGCCCACAATTGGCGAAATTCTTGTCCCGGAACCGAAAATAATGTCGACAACGCGTACTTCCGTCCATGGACAGTGGTCTTCTCGTCTGGCCTTTATCCTTGCCGCGACCGGGTCCGCGGTCGGTCTGGGTAACATCTGGAAATTTCCGTACATCACCGGCGAGAACGGCGGCGGCGCCTTTGTGTTGGTGTATCTGGTGTGTATCGGCCTGATTGGCATCCCGATCATGATGGCGGAAGTGTTGATCGGTCGCCGTGGGCGCCAATCGCCGATCAACACCATGATGACGTTGGCGAAAGAAGAAAAATTGTCGAAGGTGTGGGCGTTGCTAGGTTGGTCTGGCGTGCTCGCGGGTGTGTTGATCCTGTCGTATTACAGCGTGATTGCGGGCTGGGCGATGTCGTATATTTTTCGCGCAGGGTCCGGTGCGTTTGTTGGTGTAACCGCGGAAGGGGTCAGCAGTATCTTCAGCGCGTTGATCTCCGATCCAGAACGCTTGTTGGCTTGGCATACCCTCTTTATGGTGATGACACTGATTGTGGTCGCCCGAGGTGTACGCAGCGGTCTTGAACTTGCGGTGCGATATCTGATTCCGTTGTTGTTCGTTTTACTCTTTCTATTGGTGGGTTACGCCTATACCACGGGCCATTTTGGTGAGGCGTTGGAATTTCTGTTCAAGCCGGATTTTTCCAAGCTCAGTGCGGAGAGCGTTCTGATCGCGATGGGCCATGCCTTTTTTACCTTGAGTCTGGGTATGGGGGCGATCATGGTTTACGGCTCCTATCTACCCGCTAATGTGTCGATTGCGCGTACCTCCATTATCATTGCGGTCCTTGATACTCTGGTTGCGTTGTTGGCGGGTATGGCGATTTTCCCGATCGTTTTTGCCAACGGCCTTGAGCCGGGTTCGGGTCCCGGCTTGATATTCGAGACGTTGCCCATTGCGTTTGGGCACATGTCTTTTGGTACGTTGTTTGGCGTTTTGTTCTTTCTGTTGTTGTCCTTTGCGGCGTGGACATCCGCGATTTCTTTGATCGAACCGGCGGTTGCATGGTTGGTTGAAAATCGCAATATGACTCGCGTTCAGTCAACTATATGGTGCGGCGTGGTGGTCTGGCTGGTGGGTCTCGGAAGCGTATTTTCATTTAATCTGTGGAGTGAGTTTCGACCGCTGGGCATGTTCCCGGTATTCGCGGACAAGAATTTTTTCGATGTGCTGGATTTTATTACTTCGAACGTGATGTTGCCTCTGGGCGGGCTTCTGATTGCGGTATTTGCCGCATGGAGGCTATCGCGTTCCACGTCGTTTGATGAGTTGAAAATGGGTGATGGCTTGGCTTACCCACTCTGGCGTTTTCTGGTGCGCTACATCACGCCCATCGCCGTCTTGATTGTGTTCCTCGACGCGCTCGGGATTCTGCCCGACTTTTGATGGGATAAAACGATGTTAGTGCAGAAGAGCGCGTTGGTGCCGTTTTCGGCCAAGATGATGTATGACCTGGTGTGCGATATCGAGGCCTACCGGGAATTTTTGCCGTGGTGCCGTGATTCGCGGGTCGATGAGACCCACGATGATGGGGTGACCGCGTCGGTCGAGATTGCGCGCTCGGGCGTGAGCAAGTGGTTTACGACACGCAACACCGTGATCGACGGTAAACGCGTGCAACTGGACCTAGTGGAAGGCCCCTTTCGACAATTGCATGGTGTGTGGGTGTTCCATCGCCTCGATGATAATGCCTGCAAGATCGAGTTGGAGATGGAGTTCGAATTTTCCAATCGTTTGGTTGAGCTTGCGTTTGGCGCGATTTTTTCGCAGGTTGTTAATCTTCTGATTGATTCATTTTGTAAACGTGCAAAGGTCGTTTATGCCCGATCCTGAAGTCATGTCCATCGAAGTTGTGTTTGCGATGCCCGAAGAGCAGGCGTTGATCGCACTTGAGGTCTCCGTGGGCTGTACAGTTGACCAGGCGATCGAGCAATCCGGTGTGATGCAGCGTTGGCCAGAGATCGATCTTGATTCGATAAAGGTTGGCATCTTTGGCAAAATCAAAACCCTGCAGACGGAGTTACGCGAAGGTGATCGTGTCGAGATTTATCGCCCGTTGATTGCCGACCCGAAAGAGATTCGTCGCCAGCGAGCTGCTGAGGGCAAGGCGATGAAGAAGGGCGCCGCTGGGCAGGCTAAAGCGTAATCCAGTCCCAAACGCGTTCGAAGAACGGTTTCTTTATGAGTCCGTGAACCGGGACATCGACCACGGTTTCTGCGTGGTCAGCTTCGGCATCGGCAGGATCTGATGGGATTTCCCCTTCAATTTGTGCCAGTTTACCCTCGCTAAAATACACCGTGATGTGGCGCTGTTCAAAGTCGCCGTTGCCGCGTTTCATCTGATACAGATAGTCCCAGCGCTCGGGGTGAAAGGTATCAATCATCAAAGGGCTACCGAGCGCGTAGCGTACTTGCCGCTCTGTCATGCCGATTTGCAGCCGATCGACCATTTTCGCGGTGATTTGATTCCCCTGTTCAATGTCGATTCGGTATACTCCCGGTATTCGGTGAGCGACCAGATCATTGGTGCACGCACTGCTTAGTGCGCTGCCAAACAGCACCAAGCCAAGGGCGAGACGGGAACTAATGTTTTGTCGATTCATGCTACGGCGATCATATCGCAACCGGCAGTTGGCGGGAACTCAAATATAGCGGTCATTTATTATGGAAGCACAGGATCTTAGAAAAGTCGGGTTAAAGGTGACGCTGCCAAGGATGAAAGTCTTGGAGATACTGGAGACCAGTGAGGCGCGTCATCTGAGTGCGGAAGACATGTACAAGGCCCTGCTCAAGAGTGGTGAGGATGTGGGGTTGGCGACCGTCTATCGAGTGCTGACCCAGTTTGAAACGGCGGGTCTGGTCACGCGCCATCACTTTGAAGGTGGCCACTCGGTATTTGAACTAAATCAGGGCCATCATCACGACCACATTGTCTGTGTTCGTTGTGGCAAGGTGGATGAGTTTGTGGATGAAGCAATCGAAGAGCGGCAACGCCAGATCGCGTTGCAGTCGGGTTATCAGATCACCGATCACTGTCTCTATATATACGGGGTGTGCCCGGCGTGTTTAGCGCAAGAGGCCGGATGACGCTCGGCTGATCCCCGGAAGTTCCTACCATCCAGAATCAATCCCCTCTCCCTCTGCAAGAAGGGACGTTGATCCAAGATTTCGTCCAAACCGATGGAATGATTTACACTTCTTGTAGCATCTCTCTGGCGTGAGCCAATGTCTTGTCGGTAATCTTGATGCCGCCCAGCATTCGTGCAAGTTCATCAACCCGCTGACCCTCGGCTAAAAGATCCACATCCGTATGTGTCGCCTTGCTGGTTTGTTTCTTCGATACATGCAGGTGCGAATGTCCCTGAGCCGCCACCTGCGGGAGATGGGTGACACACAGAACCTGTCGCGCGTCACCTAACGCGCGCAGCAACTTGCCCACCGTCTCGGCAACCCCACCACCCACACCGACATCGGCCTCATCGAACACCAGGGTTGGCACTTGCCCTTGCCGTGCGGTAATAAAGTGGATGGCCAGTGCGATACGCGATAACTCACCGCCGGATGCGACCTTGGATAACGCGCCCGGTGTTTGTCCGGGGTTGGCGCAGACAAGATAGTCGACAGCATCAATGCCATGGACGCTGCGGTGTTCTACATCGCTATCGATAACGATTTCAAAGGTGGCCTTGGGCATTCCCAAGGTACGAATGGTTTTCTCGATGTCGGTAGCCAATCGTTTGCCCGCTAGTTGGCGCTTTTTACTCAGGGCTTGGGCGTGCCTTTGATAGGTTTTGGACAGCTGTCTGGTTTGTGTTTCCAGCGCAACGGTTTGCTCATCGTTGACCAGCAACGTTTGCAAATCATCTGACAGTTGCTGCCACACGGCATAGAGTTGTTCCGGTTCGGTATGGTGTTTTCGAGCGATGGATTGTATCGCGTCCAGACGCCGTTCAAGTTCTAGCAGCCGCTGAGGGTCCGGGTTCATGTTGTCGATACTATCGCGCAGGCTACTGGTCGCTTCGTCGATCTGAATCAAAGCGGTATCCAGCAACTGACAGGTGGTCTCAAGGCTGGGATCCAGCGTGGTGAGTTCCCGTAGCTGTACCAATACCCGTCCGATCTGGCTATTGGCGGCATGCTCGTCATCTTCATATAACTGCGTCAGTGATCGCTGCGCGGTATCGAGCAGTTCATTGGCATGGGACAGGCGGCGATGGTCTGCTTCAAGCTGTGGAACCTCACCGTTTTGCAGCTCCAGCGCATCAAGCTCGGGTACTTGATAACGCAGTAACTCCAGTCGTGCATTGCGGTCGTGAACCTGTTCGCGCAGCGCGGTAAGTTGTTGTGCGCAGGCGTGCCATTGTCGATAACTGTCACGAACCTGAGTGCATTGTTTGTGATAATCACCGAACTGATCCAGCAGGTCGCGTTGTTGATCCCGATGCAGCAGCGACTGATGCGCGTGTTGCCCATGGATATCAGCGAGCAGGTTGCCGAGTTCGCGCAGGGTTTGCAGGGTGACGGTACGTCCGTTGATGCTGGCACGTGACCGGCCTTCTTTGCTGAGGGTGCGCCGCAGCACACACTCGCCATCCAGATCCAACTCCTGTGCCGTCAGCCATGCAGGCACGATGCTGCGATCGTCTGGCTCAAAACACACACTGACTTCGGCGCGGTCACAGCCGCTGCGAATGACGCTGGTATCGCTGCGCTCGCCGAGGGCAAAGGCGAGGGCATCAACCACGATGGATTTGCCCGCACCCGTTTCTCCGGTGACGACGGTCAGGCCCGACTGGAGATCCAGATCAAGACGTTCAACGATTGCAAGATTGCGCACCTGTATCTGGGTGATCATGCCTTAATGATGTCCGGCCCAGCGCAGGCGTGCGCGCAGTGACTCGTAATAGTCGTAGCTCTGCGGGTGCAGCAATTGCACACCACGGGGACTTTTCTCGATACGTAAGCGATCTCCGGCGGAGAGGCTGAAGGTGGACTGCCCGTCACAAGTGATCTGGGTGTTGTCTTCCTGACCTTCGGCGATAGTGATTTCAACCACGCTGTCGCCGCTGAGTACGATCGGGCGATTGCTTAAGGTATGAGGACAGATCGGTACCAGCACAATCGCATTCAGCGACGGGTGTACAATGGGGCCACCACCCGATAGGGCATAGGCGGTTGAGCCGGTCGGTGTTGAAATGATCAGTCCGTCTGATCGTTGTCGATTCAGGAATTGGCCATTGATCGAGGTCTCGAATTCAATCATCCGCGCAGTATTATGTTTATGCAGTAACACATCGTTGAGCGCGGTGTAGGGTTCACCGTCCAGTCTACGCTGTGAGACGCCAGCCTTCAGCACCAGTCGTTCTTCACGAATGTATTGCCCGGCCAGAACCTCATCGACCCGCTGCAGCATATCGTTCGGTGAAATATCGACCAGAAACCCAAGCCGCCCCAGATTGATGCCCAGCAACGGTGGTCCCGCGTCGGCAAAACAATGGCCGGCGTGGAGTAGGGTGCCATCGCCACCGACGACGATCGCCAGATCACAGCGCTGTCGAAGTGCCTCCATCGCGACGGTGGTAATGACTTGATCGCCCAGCATGGCGGCGGTGGTGGTCTCGACGAGCAGGTTGTGGCGGCCTTGAAGGTGCGCGCACAGCGACGCCAGAGTCTCTGCAACTCGGGTGTCGTCGTTTTTGCCAATTAGACCAATGGTCTCAAATTCGGTGGTCACAGGAGCAAGTTATCATGTCCGCGGGGCCTCGCCAAATTCCGGCCTTTCCGACTAAATCGCAGGCTTTTCTTGACACATCGCAGGTGAATTGCTAATTTTTGTTAGCACTCTATGAGGTGGAGTGCTAGCTCGGAATATTTCATGAGTATTCTGGGCTAACCGCTTCATTTCAGGAAATTGCCAATTTCGTGACGACAACCCCCGTTCTTACTGATCGTGCCCAGCACCTGTTCAAAATTCTGGTGGAAAAATTCATCCAGGATGGCAAACCGGTGGGCTCGCGCTCGCTGGCCAAAGAGGGCGGTCTGGATCTCAGCCCGGCGACGATTCGCAATGTGATGTCGGATCTTGAGGAGCTGGGTTTGGTGTCTGCGCCCCACACATCTGCCGGGCGCGTGCCGACGGCGACCGGTTATCGATTTTTTATCGACTCGCTGTTAACCGTCAAGCCAATGACCAGCGCATCGGTTGAACAGCTGGAGGGACAGTTTGAGGCGTCGGAGAATCCGCAGGCGGCGCTGCAACAGGCCAGCAGTATGTTATCTGGTTTGTCGCACATGGCCGGATTGGTGACGTTGCCCAAGCGCGAACATATTGCGTTTCGGCACATTGAATTTTTATCCTTGTCGCAAGGCCGGGTATTGGCCATTTTGGTGACTAACGAACAGGAGGTTCACAACCGGATTCTGTATCCGTCACGCGATTTCAGTCCATCAGAGTTGACGCAGGCCTCGAACTATCTGAACGCCGCGTTTGCGGGTCAGGATGTCAACGAGGTCAAACGCAAGTTGGTGCGCGAGATGAAAGATGCCCAGCACGACATGAACGGCATGATGTTGGCCGCGGTGGATATGGGACAGAAGATTTTAAACCAGGAGTCGCAAGAGGATTTCCTGTTGGCCGGGCAGAATCAACTAATGGATTTTGATGAGCTGTCCGACGTGAACCGGCTCAAGGGTTTGTTTGATGCCTTTCAGGAAAAGGGCGATATCCTGAATCTGTTGGAACAGAGTTTGCAGGCCGAAGGGGTGCAGATTTTTATTGGTGAAGAATCAGGCTACGACGGCCTCAACGGTTGCAGTGTGGTGGCGTCGCCCTACACCGTGAACGACGATGTGGTCGGGGTGCTAGGGGTGATCGGGCCGACACGGATGCAGTATGAGCATGTGATACCGCTGGTGGATGTCACTGCAAAATTATTGGGCGCGGCCTTGAAACCCAGATAATCGCCCCAATCCTTTGGGATGGTGCAGGGATATCTCCTTGGGGAGATCGATCTAAACATTTGATTAAGAAGCATAAAATATGACTAAGGAAACCGACGTAAACGACGAAACCCCGGTCGAGGACGAACAGATCGTGGAGCTGGTTAGCGATAATGGGGACGCCTCTAGCGGCGATCCGGCCGACCTGCATTTGTTGCTCGAGGACGCACGCGCCAAGGCCGACGACCACTGGGACCAGTTATTGCGGACTCAGGCGGACATGGACAATCTGCGTCGACGTAATGAACGGGATCTGGAAAACGCCCATAAATTCGCGCTGGAACGCTTCGTACAGGATTTGTTGCCGATATGGGACAGCCTTGAGATGGCGCTTGCTGCGGCCGAGGGCGATGACGCCGATATTGCCCATTTGCGCGAAGGCAGTGAATTAACCCTGAAGCTGATGCAGACCGCGATGGAAAAACACGCGGTAAAGCGGGTCAATCCCGAAGGTGAGGCGTTTGATCCGGAGTTGCATCAGGCGATGTCGATGCAGGTGGTCGAGGGAGTGGCTGCTAATCAGGTAATTAACGTGGTGCAGCAGGGGGTGAGCTTGAATGGCCGCTTGGTGCGTCCGGCGATGGTTATCGTATCCAAGGCCGGTGAATCGTCAACCGTTGACGAACAGTCTTGAAGACGGCGGACATGACCCCATCGTAGACAGAGATAACACAGTATTTGGGGTAATTGGCCCCGGCATGAACTCAATTTTTGGAGATAAACAACATGGGCAAAATTATTGGAATCGACCTCGGCACCACCAATTCCTGCGTAGCGGTAATGGACGGTGGCACCCAGCGGGTGATCGAAAATAGCGAAGGTGATCGCACCACGCCATCGATCGTCGCGTTTACCAGCGATGATGAAGTCATTGTCGGCCAGTCGGCCAAGCGTCAGGCGGTTACTAACCCTGAAAACACCTTGTTCGCGGTCAAGCGTCTGATCGGACGCATGTTCAAGGATGAGGTTGTGCAGCGTGACATCAAAATGGTGCCATACAAGATTGTGGCAGCCGACAATGGGGATGCCTGGGTTGAGGCGCATGGCAAGAAGATGGCGCCCCCCGAGGTTGCTGCACGAATTTTGCAGAAGATGAAAAAGACCGCGGAAGACTTCCTCGGCGAAGAAGTCACTGAAGCCGTGGTCACCGTGCCGGCCTATTTTAATGATTCACAGCGACAGGCAACCAAGGATGCGGGTCGTATTGCTGGTCTCGAAGTGAAACGCATCATTAATGAGCCAACCGCAGCGGCGCTGGCTTATGGTATGGACAAGGCGCGTGGTGACGTCAAGATCGCTGTGTTTGATCTCGGTGGCGGTACCTTCGATATCTCGATTATCGAAATTGCCGAGATTGATGGTGAGCATCAGTTCGAGGTGTTATCTACCAACGGTGATACCTTCCTCGGTGGTGAGGATTTTGATCTACGCATCATTGATTATCTTTCCGATGAATTTAAGAAAGAGCAGGGCATTGATCTGCACAACGACCCGTTGGCGTTGCAGCGACTGAAGGAAGCGGCGGAGAAAGCCAAGATCGAGTTGTCATCGAGTATGCAGACCGATATTAATCTACCGTATGTGACCGCCGATGCGAGTGGTCCAAAGCATCTGAATATCAAACTGACCCGCGCCAAGCTCGAGTCTCTGGTCGAAGATCTGATCGCACGTACCATGGACCCATGCAAGACCGCGTTGAAGGATGCCGGCATGTCCGCCTCTGAAATTGACGATGTCATTTTGGTTGGCGGTCAGACCCGTATGCCCAAGGTTCAGGAAGTCGTGACTGACTTTTTTGGCAAGGATCCCAAGAAAGACGTGAACCCGGATGAGGCGGTGGCGATTGGCGCGGCGATTCAGGGTGGTGTGCTCGGTGGTGAGGTCAAGGACGTGCTGTTGCTGGATGTGACGCCATTGTCACTCGGCATCGAAACCCTGGGTGGGGTGATGACCAAACTGATTGAAAAGAACACCACGATCCCAACCAAGGCACAGCAGGTGTTCTCTACCGCTGAGAACAATCAGACGGCCGTGACCGTGCATGTCCTTCAGGGCGAGCGTGAGATTGCGACGGGCAACAAGTCGCTGGGCCGATTTGATCTGACCGACATTCCGCCCGCGCAGCGTGGTACCCCACAGATTGAAGTGTCATTCGACATTGATGCCAACGGTATCCTCAATGTGTCGGCGAAAGACAAGGCAACCAATAAGGAACAGTCGATTGTGATTAAGGCATCCAGTGGTTTGTCGGATGAAGAAGTCGAGCAGATGGTGAAGGATGCGGAAGCGCACGCCGATGAGGATCGCAAGTTCCACGAGTTGGTCGGTGTTCGCAATCAGGCAGATGGCATGATCCATGCGACCGAGAAGTCGATGGAAGAGCTGGGTGACGACAAACTCGAGGACGGAGAGAAGGAAAGCATTACCGCTGCGATTGAAGAGCTCAAGGCGGCGATGGACAGCGATGACAAAGACGTGATCGAAGCCAAGGTCAAGGCGCTAACGGACCTTTCAGGCAAGATGGCAGAACGTTTGTATGCCGATCAGGGTGGCGCAGATGGCGCAGCGCCAGATGGTCCGGGCGATGAGCCAGAGGCTACCCCCGCAGGCGATGATGTGGTTGATGCGGAGTTTGAGGAAGTTAAGGAAGACAAGAAATAGACTTGGGTCCTGGTAAAAGAGTGGTCGTAGAACCGGACCTTTGGCGTCCGGTTTTGCGTGTTTAGATATTTGAGTTTCTGGTTTCGACTGTAACGATGGCAAAGAAAGACTATTACGAACTGTTGGGTGTTTCTCGCAATGCGAGCGATGCCGAGATCAAGAAGGCCTACAAGCGTCTGGCGATGAAATATCACCCAGACCGTAATGTTGATGATGGCTCGGCAGAAGACAAGTTTAAGGAGTCGAAAGAGGCCTACGAAATGTTGGCTGACCCCCAGAAACGTTCTGCCTACGACCAATTTGGTCATGCCGGTGTTGATCCGAGTATGGGCGGCGGCCCGGGTGGGTTTGGCGGCGGAGGCCCTGGTAACTTCAGCGATACCTTCGGTGATGTCTTCGGTGATATTTTTGGTGGCGGTAGTCGTCGCGGTGGTGGGCAGCGCGCTCGTCGAGGATCGGACCTGCGTTATAACCTTGAGTTGACACTTGAAGAAGCGGTTTCCGGCACCACGGCCAAGATTCGCGTGCCGACCTTGGTCGGATGCGATCAATGTGATGGCACTGGTGCTAAGAGGGGAACCAAGTCATCGACCTGTTCAACCTGTGGTGGTCACGGTCAGGTGCGTATGCAGCAGGGTTTCTTTTCCGTGCAGCAAACCTGCCCACGTTGCCATGGTAGTGGTTCGCAGATCGACGATCCCTGCACTAAATGTCGCGGCGAAGGCCGTGTTCGGGATCAGAAAACCCTGTCGGTCAAGGTGCCCGTGGGCGTCGATAACGGCGATCGCATTCGTCTGGCTGGCGAGGGCGAAGCCGCAGAACACGGTGGTGGCCCTGGCGATTTGTATGTGCAGATAGCAGTCAAGGAGCATGCTATTTTTGAGCGCGATGACGCCAATCTTTATTGTGAGGTACCGATCAGTTTCACCGCGGCGGCATTGGGTGGGGAACTCGAGGTCCCAACACTGGATGGTCGCGTGGTGTTAAAGATTCCCGGCGAGACCCAAAGCGGCAAGATGTTTCGCATGCGCGGCAAGGGCGTCAAACCAGTGCGTGGGCACGCGGTAGGTGATCTGATCTGCAAGGTGACGGTCGAGACCCCGGTGCATCTGACCGGCGCGCAAAAGGATCTGTTAAAACAACTCGATAGCCTGATGAAAAAAGGCGGCAAAAAGCACAACCCACAAGCCAGTTCATGGATGGCTGGTGTCAAAAACTTTTTCGACGGAATAAAGTTTTAAAGCGCCCCCCAAAAAAAACCTCTCCCTCAGGGGGCGGGCTAGGGTGAGGGTTGCGACTTTATTCTACCCGCGACAACGCAAACTCCGCCGCACCTCTTAACGCGGTACGCTCATTCAAAATCACCTTCACTGGAATGTCCTGTAGCAGAGGCCGCATTCGACCCTTGTCCTGAAACGCATTCATAAACGCCGGTTGTTGCAACGCCGCAAGAATCTTTGGTGCAATACCACCGCCGATATAAATCCCGCCAGTCGCCATCACATTCAGTGCATGGTTGCCCGCAATCGCCCCATACTGACGCACGAACAACGCCATCGTTTGCACGCAGATATCACATTCACCCGCTTGTGCCGCCGACGAAATCACCGCGCCTTTATCGCCGTCACGCATGGCTTGCTGTCGTTCGTCAGATGACTCCCGCTGCAGGTGGTGACACATGAAGTTATACAGGGTAACCAGTCCCATACCCGACACCACCCGTTCCCAGCTGACATGGCCGTGGTGTTCTTGCAGATAGGTGAAGAGGGCGACATCGAGGTCGTTTGCCGGGGCGAAATCAGCGTGTCCACCCTCGGATGCAAAAGGCAGGTGACGGTGGCCATCCCAATACAGTCCGGCAAGACCCAACCCGGTGCCAGCGGATACCACACCGGCATGGCCACTGGCGGATGCAATACCGGCGTTCAGAACGGCGAAGTCGCTCGCGGTCAGTGTTGAGATACCCCAGGCATTCGCCTCAAGATCGTTGGCCAGCCAGGCTTGCTGTAGATCACAGGAGGCGGCCAGTTCAAGCGCGTCGATTTGCCACGGCAGATTGGTAGTTTTACAGCGGCCATCACGCACTGGGCCGGCAATGCCGAACCCGGCGAAATCGCAGCGGCGCTCGGATTGGCCGCAAAATTCCTTTACGATAGCCTCGAGCGAGGGGTATTGCCCACTGGGATAAGTCGACGCCTCGACTTCTAAAAGCCCCTCCGTGGTCTGTTCAAACACCGCCATCGTGGTCTTGGTGCCGCCAATATCGCCAGCCAGGATGTTCAAATTCAGTTTCTCAGGGTCAGGGAATGACCTGAAGCATAGCAGTTGAATCGCGGGCGTGACGACGTAAGCATGGGCGCGATCAGCCGTTTCGCGAGGAACGGCAATGTGTTGATACAGGATATAGAGCGAAATCCGATCAACTAACGTGGTTAGTTGATCATTATGGCGACACCCTCACCTTTGCCCGTCGACCCTGCGATTCAGGCGGCGTTTAGCCTGATGTTGCCGATCAGCGATGATTGAAAGACCGTAGGCCGGAGTACTACGACGGTCGCATCGGTCGCTGTGCGAACTTTAATCAGGTATGGTCTGCTGCGGCATTGATTTTCTCGAATAAAATTCTCAAGGATTCGAGTGCGCTGCATATTTTTCCCGGCCAGTCCTCATCGATTCGCTGCGTCTCCACCGACAAATAGGACTGATTTATGCCCAAGGCAAGTGACCTCAAACGCGGCAGCGTGGTTGAGTTGGACGATGAACTCTATGTCGTCAAAGATTACGAGTCGAAAAGCCCCTCCTCGCGCGGCGCTCAAACCTATTACAAAGTGCGCTTCGTTAATCTTAAGACCAAGCAAAAACGCGATGAAAGTTTCAAGGCCAGTGATTTCATCAAGGATGGTGAATTTGTTCGGCGCAGTGTGCAGTACTCCTACCGCGATGCTGACACGCTGGTGTTTATGGACAGCGAAGACTACACCCAATACATGCTAGCTGAAGAAGATTTGGAGGATCAGGTCGGTTACCTGACCGAGGATCTAAAAGGACTCATCGCGATTCTTGTTGACGGCAATGTTCTGGCGATTGATTTCCCGACGACGGTTGATTTGGATGTGGTCGACACTGCGCCAGGTATTAAAGGTGCTTCGGCTACATCGCGTACCAAACCCGCGACGCTGTCGACTGGTCTGGTCATACAAGTGCCTGAATACATCGACATCGGCGAACGAGTTCGCGTAATCACCAGCACCGGAAAGTTTTCATCCCGAGCAAACTGAGCCGCTATGATGGCTGTTTCACTGGCGTAGGGTCTGCGCTCGGGACTGGGTGGCGCACGAAATAAACCAATTTAACCGGGGTCTAACTCCGTGGTGGATATAGTCGTTGTCAGCGTATGGCTTGCACCGGTCGCAACAGTGATCTGATCATCCAGCGCGTTCGCACTCTCAATGCAGATCATTTTCGGATACTCAAAATCACCAAAGTCCGACAGGCTATGCGACTTGGTGCGCCACGGATTCCATACCACGGTTGAGTGGCTGCCGGATTTGGTGATTCGGATCACTCGGTCCCAGTGGGGGTCATTGATCACGCAGTCGGCGCTGGTATCGATATAAACATTGTCCACTTCCGCGTCAATGGTGACCGCACCGGTCTGGGTTTTCTCCTCGTTGTCTCGGGCGGTATCAATATAACGGCAACCATCGAGTCCATCGATCGAGATTTGGGTGGCATCACTGACCGCGAAATAGCTGTGCAGAGCAGCACCACAGGTAAACGCCTCGGTACCCGTGTTAGTGACGGTCAGTGCGATCTCGAGCGTCGTACCAACATCAATCCGCAATTCAGCCTGAAAGGCGTGTGGCCATAGTTGGCGGGTTGATTCGTCGTCTTGCGTGGTTAATACCAGCGCCGTGTGTTGGCCGTCATCGAGTGTCAGGTGGACATCCCAGTTACGGGTTCTCAGAAAGCCATGCGCGGGCAGGTCGCCATTGGTCGGGTGATTGCCAAACCACGGCCAGCACACCGGTACGCCACCACGAATAGCGCGCCCGTTAACGAACTGGGCCTTCTGACTCATCCATATAATCCCGTGTCTCACCTCAGCGGGTCGGTATTCAGTGAGATGAGCGCCTTGCAGTGCGATCAGGGCAGTGGCGTGATCGTTGGTGATGCGGGCGTGGATGAGTTCCCCGGGGCCATCGACAAACTCCAGCCGACCGGAAATACCGAACCGGGTATTTAGCTGTGATAGTGAAGTCATACCCGACAGTGTAATAGACTTTGCTGACAATGCACTGATCTTGTATGGTCTCACCATAAGCAAGGCGCAGAGGCGTAACAAAATGACACGAATAGCAATAACCGGCGCAGGTGGGCGCATGGGAAAAGTTCTGATCGCGACCTGTCAGGAGACAGATGGCCTTGAGGTGACGGCGGCGGTGGATCGCGTCGGCAGCGACTCGGTTGGGCGTGATGCGGGTGATCTTGCCGGGATCGATTCACTGGGTGTTAGCGTGGTCGATGATCTTGCGCTGGTTGTCGAAGATTTTGACGTGCTGATCGATTTTACCCGTCCCGATGCGACACTCGGTTATCTCGATGTTTGTCAGGCGGCGGGTCGACGTGTAGTGATTGGAACCACTGGCTTTGATGATGCGGGCAAGGCTCGTATTGCCTCGTGTGCAGAATCAACCGGGGTGGTGTTTGCACCGAACATGAGCATCGGCGTCAACCTGTGTTTCAAGTTGCTGGATCTGGCAGCCCGAGTGATGGGTGAGGGCAGTGACATTGAAGTCATCGAGGCCCATCACCGACACAAGGTCGATGCACCCTCCGGTACCGCGTTGCGCATGGGTGAGGTGGTCGCCGATGCTCTGGGCCGAACTCTCGACGATTGTGCGATCTATGGGCGAGAGGGTAATACCGGCGAGCGCGACAGCCAAACCATCGGCTTCTCAACCATCCGCGCTGGCGATATTGTTGGTGATCACACGGTGCTGTTCGCGACCCCGGGTGAGCGCGTCGAGATCACGCATAAGGCCTCTAGTCGCCGTACCTTCGCTTCCGGAGCCGCGCGCGCCGCGGGTTGGTTGATGCAGCACGATTTTGGATTGTTCGATATGCAAGATGTGCTAGGGCTGCGTTAGGGGCCTGTCCCCGTGGCCTGTCGTCAAAAAACCTACCAAAGCCTAGCAACAAAACCCCAATATCCGGTAGAATCTCCGCAATCAAATCAGCGGCACAATCTGTTCGGATTCTGCCGCTTTCATATGTTCGGAGATCAGAGTGAGAGCACCGGCGCTATTAGTATTGGCAGACGGAAGTATCTTCCGCGGCGAATCTATTGGGGTTGATGGCGTAACCGTTGGCGAAGTGGTGTTTAACACCGCAATGACGGGCTATCAGGAGATTCTTACGGATCCCTCGTATTGTCGCCAGATCGTCACCCTGACCTACCCCCACATTGGCAACACTGGCTGTAATACCGCCGATCAGGAGTCGGGCGAGGTCTATTGCAGTGGCTTGGTGGTGCGGGATTTGCCACTGTTGCACAGCAACTGGCGAGCAGAAGAGTCACTGGATGCGTATTTGGTGCGCAATGGGGTTGTCGCGATTGCCGGTATTGATACCCGACGCCTGACCCGCCTGTTGCGACAGCACGGGGCCCAGAGTGGCTGCATCGTCGCGGGTGATGTGATTGATGCCGACGCCGCGATCGTGCGGGCCAAGGCCTTTGCCGGTCTCAAGGGCATGGATTTGGCCAAAGAGGTGACGACGTCCGAGACCTATAGCTGGGTCGATGGCTCGGTCGACTGGATCGAGCGGGTTGCGGGCACAACCGTGGTCGGCCGCAAATCGGATCGGACCTTTCGCGTAGTGGCCTATGATTTCGGCACCAAACGTAATATTTTGCGGATGCTGGTGGATCGAGGTTGCGAGTTAACCGTGGTCCCGGCGCAGACACCGGCGGATGCCGTGATGGCAATGAATCCTGATGGCGTGTTTCTATCCAATGGCCCCGGCGACCCCGAGCCCTGTGACTACGCGATCAGTGCGATTGCCACCTTGGTAGATTCCGGGTTGCCTACGTTTGGTATTTGTCTGGGCCACCAGCTACTGGCCTTGGCCAGCGGCGCCAACACCGTGAAGATGAAGTTCGGTCATCATGGTGCCAACCATCCGGTGCAGGATCTCACCACGTCGGAGGTGATGATTTCGAGTCAGAACCACGGCTTCGCAGTGGATGGAGATTCACTGCCGGCAACGTTGCAGGCTACGCATCGCTCCTTGTTTGACGGATCGTTGCAGGGCATCCATCGCACCGACCAGCCTGCCTTTGGTTTTCAGGGACACCCGGAGGCGAGCCCAGGCCCGCACGATGTCGCCGGAATGTTTGATCACTTTATTGACTTGATGACACGCCATGCCAAAACGTAGTGACATAAACAGCATCCTGATTATCGGTGCGGGTCCGATAGTGATCGGTCAGGCCTGTGAATTTGATTACTCGGGTGCGCAGGCTTGTAAGGCGTTAAACGAAGAGGGTTACCGAGTTATTCTGGTTAACTCCAATCCCGCAACGATCATGACCGATCCCGAAATGGCGGATGCCATTTACATTGAGCCGGTTGATTGGCAGACGGTTGAACGCATTATCGAAATAGAGAAGCCCGACGCATTGCTGCCGACCATGGGCGGGCAAACGGCATTGAACTGTGCGCTTGATCTGAATCGAGAAGGTGTGCTGAAAAAACACTCGGTGGAGCTCATCGGCGCATCGGTGGATGCCATCGACAAGGCCGAAGATCGCGAGCGTTTCCGCGAGGCAATGATCAAAATCGGGCTCGATATGCCCGACTCCAGTATCGCGCATAATATTGAAGAAGCGCTCGAAATTCAGACGCGGGTGGGTTATCCCACTATTATTCGCCCCTCGTTTACGATGGGCGGTAGCGGTGGTGGCATCGCCTACAACCGCGACGAGTTCCTCGCCATCTGTGAGCATGGCCTGGATCTTTCCCCGGTCAGCGAACTGTTGGTTGAAGAGTCCATTCTCGGCTGGAAAGAATACGAGATGGAGGTGGTGCGTGATCACAAGGACAACTGCATCATCATTTGTTCGATTGAGAACATCGACCCGATGGGTGTGCATACCGGCGACTCGATAACCGTCGCTCCCGCACAAACGCTAACCGACAAGGAATATCAGGTCATGCGTGACGCCTCGGTTGCGGTGCTACGCGAAATCGGCGTCGATACCGGTGGCTCCAATGTTCAGTTCGGCATCAACCCGGTTGACGGACGCATGATCATCGTCGAGATGAACCCACGCGTGTCACGCTCGTCGGCGTTGGCATCCAAGGCCACCGGCTTTCCGATTGCCAAGGTTGCGGCCAAGTTGGCGGTTGGCTACACACTGGATGAACTCAGTAACGAGATTACCGGTGGCGCGACGCCGGCCTCATTCGAGCCCACCATTGATTATGTGGTCACCAAGGTGCCTCGTTTTACGTTCGAGAAGTTTCCCACAGCAGAACCCACGCTGACCACGCAAATGAAGTCAGTCGGTGAGGTGATGGCCATTGGTCGTACCCTGCAAGAGTCATTGCAAAAGGCGCTCCGAGGGTTGGAAACCGGCGCCAGCGGCTTTGATGAGATGGTATCGTCGGTTACGGCCGATGTGCAGGATCAGATTCGCGAGGAGTTACGTCGCACCGGGCCAGAGCGTATCTGGTATGTGGCGGATGCGCTGCGTAACGGCATCAGTTTCGACGAAGTCTATGAAATGACCAAGATCGACCCTTGGTTTCTGTCGCAGATTGAAGACCTGATGTTGAGCGAGGCCGAGATCAGCAAAGGCGGTATGGATGGCCTCACCGAGTCCAATCTGCGCAATGCCAAGCGCAAAGGTTTTTCTGATATCCGTCTGGCCAAGTTGGTTGGCGTTGATGAAACCGCGCTACGGGCCCATCGTCATGCCTTGAATATTCACCCGGTTTACAAGCGGGTCGACTCCTGTGCTGCGGAATTTTCCGCCACTACGGCCTATTTGTATTCCACGTATGAAGAAGAGTGTGAAGCCGAGCCAACTGATCGCGACAAGATCATGATTCTGGGTGGTGGCCCGAACCGCATCGGTCAGGGCATCGAATTTGATTATTGCTGTGTGCATGCGGCGTTTGCGATGCGTGATGACGGCTATGAAACCATCATGGTGAATTGCAATCCGGAAACGGTTTCCACCGATTACGATACCTCTGACCGCTTGTATTTCGAGCCACTGACGCTCGAAGACGTGCTGGAGATTATTCACAAGGAACAACCCAAGGGGGTGATCGTTCAGTACGGTGGGCAGACGCCGCTGAAGTTGGCCGAGGGACTGGAAGCGGCGGGCGCACCGATTATTGGCACCACACCGGATTCCATTGATCTCGCTGAAGACCGTGAACGTTTCCAGCAGATGGTCGAAGAGCTAGGTCTGTTACAGCCCCCCAATCGCACCGCACGCAGCGCCGAAGAAGCGACTGACCTGGCTGACCAGATCGGTTTTCCGCTCGTGGTGCGACCCTCCTATGTGCTGGGCGGACGGGCGATGGAAATCGTGCACGATCAAGATGATCTGCAACGTTATATGCACGAGGCGGTCAGCGTATCGAATGATTCACCCGTATTGCTGGATCGATTTCTCGATGACGCCATTGAGGTGGATGCCGATGCAATCTGTGACGGTACCGACGTGTTGATCGGCGGTATCATGGAGCACATTGAACAAGCCGGCGTGCATTCGGGTGACTCGGCCTGTTCATTGCCGCCTTACAGTTTGTCTGCCGACATTCAGGCGCAGTTGCGCGAACAGGTACGACTGATGGCGCTCAAACTGAATGTGGTTGGCCTGATGAATGCCCAGTTCGCGGTTCAGGGCGACAAGATCTATATCATTGAAGTGAACCCACGTGGCTCACGTACGGTTCCATTTGTATCCAAGGCAACCGGGCGACCGCTGGCGAAAATTGCCGCACGTTGTATGGCCGGTACGTCGTTAAAGGAGCAGGGCATCGACAAAGAGATCGTGCCCGAGTATTTCTCGGTCAAGGAAGCGGTGTTTCCGTTCATTAAATTTTTGGGTGTTGACCCCGTGTTAGGTCCCGAGATGAAGTCGACCGGTGAGGTCATGGGTGTTGGCCGCAGTTTTGGTGAGGCCTTTGGCAAGGCGCAGCGAGGGGCGGGCGCGATTATCCCCAGTACGGGCACTGCCTTCCTCAGTGTCCGTAAGAGCGATCGCACACGCGTTGTCGAGATTGCCAAGAGTCTGAGCGCGCTCGGTTTTGGGCTGGTTGCTACACACGGTACGGCAGGGGTCATTACCGCTGCGGGGATTGCTTGTGACGCCGTGAACAAGGTTCGCGAGGGACGGCCACATATCGTCGATATCATCACCAATGATGAAATCAGTCTGATTGTGAATACCACTGAGGGTAAGCAGGCCTTGGCAGACTCCTATACTATTCGGAGAGCCGCGTTGCAGCACAAGGTGACCTACACCACAACGATGGCGGGTGCTCGTGCAACGTGTACGGCCATAGAGCGGTTGGGTTCAATCGATGTTAATCGTTTGCAGGATCTGCATGCGCAGATAGCGAGGTAGTTTGAAATGAGTAAGGTTCCATTGACCGTCGGCGGCGCGGCGACATTGCGTGAAGAGTTGGTCGGATTAAAATCAGTTGCTCGTCCCAAGGTGATTGAAGCGATAGCGGAAGCCCGTGCGCATGGTGATCTGAAAGAAAATGCGGAATATCACGCGGCGCGTGAACAGCAGGGATTCATCGAAGCGCGGATTAAGGATATTGAAAGCAAGCTGTCGAACGCCCAGATTATCGACGTGACCAAGTTGCCGGCGAATGGACGCGTGGTGTTTGGTTCGACCATTGATCTCGCTAATGCCGATAACGGAGACGAAGTCACCTATAAACTGGTGGGTGAAGATGAAGCCAATATTAAAGAGGGACGGATTTCGATTACCTCGCCGAT
The DNA here is from genome assembly GCA_012965975.1 of Chromatiaceae bacterium. GTDB lineage: Bacteria > Pseudomonadota > Gammaproteobacteria > DTRM01 > DTRM01 > DTRM01. The sequence goes on from DTRM01000017.1 coordinate 34,312, forward strand.
CGCACGTGGTTTGATTGGCAAGGAAGAGGGTGATGTCGCGTCAATCGAGACTCCGAATGGCCTGATTGCATTCGAAATACTGGAAGTCCACTACGTTTAGTCAACATCCGGAATAATCCCTCTCCCTCAGGGAGAGGGATTGATTAAAGAGGTCTTACCTATTTAACCGACTCCCGATAAACTGCGGCAATGTGGCCGACGCGCTGGATTAACTCAGAACCGGTTTTTCGACAAATCTCCTGAATCATCTGATTGCGTTGGCCTCGATCGTCGGCGTTGACGCGAATCTTGATTAATTCATGGTGATCCAGTGCAACATTGATTTCATTCATGACCGAATCGGACAGGCTTTTCTGGCCCACGATGATAACCGGTTTGAGGTGATGAGCCTTTTGCTTAAGGGCCTTGGCGATGTTTTTATCCATGCAACGATTGTACCCGAGAAGACCCTATGGCGCGCAGTAAAAGCAGTAACCGCTGGATAAAGGAGCACGAAGACGACATTTTTGTGCAGCGGGCGCGCAAGCAGGGTTATCGCTCACGCGCGGTCTACAAACTCGAGGAAATCCAGAAAAAGGACAAAATCCTCAAACCCGGTACGGTCGTCGTGGATTTGGGCGCGGCCCCTGGCGCATGGTCGCAGTACGCGAGGCAAGCCTTGGGACAACAGTCGGGGCGGGTGATTGCGCTGGATATTCTGGCGATGGAGCCACTATCCGGTGTAGAGGTTCTGTGTGGCGATTTCGCCGAGGCAGCGGTTGAGGAGCAGTTACATCAATTGCTCGGTGATCAGCGGGTTGATCTTGTTCTGTCAGATTTAGCCCCCAATGTAACCGGAGAGGCCTCGATTGATCAGCCGCGTACGATGTATCTGGTTGAGCTAGCGATGGAATTTGCCCGCCTGACCTTGAGGAAAGATGGGGACTTTCTGGTAAAGGTCTTTCAGGGGGAAGGATTTAATAGTTATTTCAATCAGTTGAAAAAGCAATATAAAAAGGTTATTACTAGGAAACCGAAGGCATCCAGACCCCGCAGTCGCGAGGTTTATCTGCTGTGCCGGGGTTTTCAGCCAGATAGCGCCGACGAATAATGGCGATAGCGAGAATAGGCGATGGGTAAGGGAACTATGTTATATACTGAATACACTAATAAAGTGTGCGAATCAGTCGTTAATAGTGGCAACAGAACAACGATCAGGAATGGGCGAATATTGTGAATGACATGGCAAAAAATGTAGTTCTTTGGGTGATTATCGCAATCGTCCTGATGTCGGTGTTTAACAATTTTGGTTCCCAGACCACGCAATCACGGCATCTGCCCTATTCGCAATTCATCGGTGAAGTGAAGCTTGGACACGTTCAGCAGGTGTCAATTGATGGGCGCACCATCAAAGGTGTCGCCATGTCCGGTGAGAAGTTCACCAGTTATAGCCCGGGCGATCCTGGCCTGATCGGAGACTTGCTCGATCACGGTGTCGAAATAGATGCCCAACCACCCGAACAGCAAGGCCTGTTCATGCAGATATTCATCTCGTGGTTCCCGATGTTGTTGCTGATTGGTGTGTGGATCTTTTTCATGCGTCAGATGCAAGGCGGTGGCGGTGGTCGTGGTGCCATGTCGTTCGGTAAGAGCAAGGCTCGATTATTGGGCGAAGATCAGGTCAAGGTCACGTTTGCGGATGTGGCTGGTGTGGAAGAGGCCAAGGATGAAGTCGGCGAGATGGTCGAGTTCCTCAGGGATCCCGGCAAGTTTCAGAAACTCGGCGGCAAGATTCCTCGTGGCGTGCTGATGGTGGGTGCGCCGGGTACCGGTAAGACGCTGCTGGCCAGGGCGATCGCCGGGGAAGCGAAGGTGCCGTTCTTTACGATTTCCGGTTCTGACTTTGTTGAAATGTTTGTCGGTGTCGGCGCATCGCGTGTGCGTGACATGTTTGAGCAGGCCAAGAAGCATGCGCCATGCATTATTTTTATCGATGAGATCGATGCGGTCGGTCGTCATCGCGGCGCCGGTCTCGGTGGCGGTCACGACGAACGCGAGCAGACACTCAACCAGTTGCTGGTCGAGATGGATGGTTTTGAAGGTAACGACGGCGTCATCGTGATTGCGGCAACCAACCGTCCGGACGTGTTGGATCCCGCGCTGTTGCGCCCGGGTCGATTTGATCGTCAAGTAGTCGTGCCATTGCCCGACGTGCGTGGTCGCGAGCAGATTCTCAAGGTTCACATGCGCAAGATTCCGATGGCTGACGATATCAAGGTCTCATTACTGGCGCGCGGAACGCCTGGGTTCTCCGGTGCGGATCTGGCTAATCTGGTCAACGAGGCGGCGTTGTTTGCCGCGCGTGCTGACAAACGACTCGTGAGTATGGGAGAGTTGGAGAAGGCGAAAGACAAAATCATGATGGGTGCTGAGCGCCGTTCCATGGTGATGAGCGATGACGAGAAGAAACTCACGGCCTTTCATGAAGCCGGACATGCGATTGTCGGTTTGGTGGTCCCATCACATGACCCAGTCTACAAAGTCAGTATCGTGCCACGCGGGCGTGCCTTGGGCGTAACCATGTTTTTGCCCGAAGAAGATCGTTATAGCCACAGTCGTGAACGCCTTGAGAGCCAGATCTCGAGTTTGTTTGGTGGACGTATCGCGGAAGAAATGGTGTTTGGTGATAACAGTGTTACCACCGGTGCGTCCAATGACATAGAGCGCGCCACCGCCATCGCCCGGAATATGGTGACGAAATGGGGTTTATCGCAGAAGCTCGGACCTTTGACCTATGCCGAAGAGGAAGGTGAAGTATTCCTTGGCCGCTCGGTGACGCAACACAAGTCGGTTTCCGATGAAACCGCGCACGTAATCGATGAAGAAATTCGCAGCATTATCGATCGTAACTATGAGCGGGCAAATGAGATACTGAAAGCGAACCGCGCAAGGCTGGATGCGATGGCGGATGCGCTGCTCAAATACGAAACCATCGACGCTGATCAGATTGAGGACATCATGGCAGGCCGTGAGCCGCGTGAACCGAAAGACTGGAACGATAGTGATTCAGAAACACCCGGCGGGTCCACCGAGGGCAGTGCCAAAGATGAGTCTGAGTCCGAGTCCGAGAGTTCGATTGGCGGTCCCGCAGGTCAGCATTAGTCTGGCTGTTATTGTCCCGTTCTGCTGAATGTTAATGATGTATTAACCCATGTCTGTTCTTGACTGTGCGGGTAAACCACTTGATCTAAGCAGCCCGCAAGTCATGGGCGTGCTCAATGTCACCCCCGATTCATTTTCCGACGGCGGTGAGTTCACCCGTGTCGAACGTGCGGTTGAGCATGCCATCGTGATGGCGGAGCAGGGTGCGGCGATTATTGATATTGGCGGTGAGTCGACGCGACCAGGCGCGCAGCCGGTATCGGTCGCGGACGAATTGGATCGAGTATTACCGGTCATCGACGCGTTGCGACGGCGTTTGACCATTCCCCTCTCCATCGACACATCCAAGCCCGAGGTAATGACCGCTGCGGTGAGTGCGGGCGCGGGGTTTATTAACGATGTCAATGCACTGCGTGCCGATGGCGCGTTGCAAGCGGCACAATCGACTGGCGTGCCGGTGTGTCTGATGCATATGCAGGGCGCGCCAGATTCAATGCAGGAAAGCCCCCGCTACACAGATGTGGTTGCGGAGGTGGTCGAGTTTCTGGCAGGGCGAATCCAGACGTGTGTGCGAGCAGGGTTTGAATGCGCGCAGTTGGTGGTGGATCCCGGCTTCGGTTTCGGTAAATCATTGGGTCATAATTTGGCGTTAATGCGGCATTTGGATACTATGAACTCATTGCAGGTGCCCGTGTTGATCGGGGTCTCACGCAAATCCATGATTGGGGCGTTGCTTGATGTGGAGCCGAAAGATCGGTTGGCCGGTGGCTTGGTGCTGGCGGCATTGGCCGTTTCGCGCGGCGCGCGGTTAGTGCGTACCCATGACGTGGGGCCAACGGTTGATGCGCTGAAGATAGTTACTGCGGTAGAAGCCGCCTAGTTCATTAGTGGAAATGAGCAGAAAGGAAGCCCGAAAATGAAGAAGCAGTATTTTGGCACCGATGGTATTCGTGGTCGTGTGGGTGAGACACCGATAACCGCCGAGTTTATGCTCAAGTTGGGGTGGGCGGTTGGACGCGTGCTGGGGCGTCATGGTTCTGGCAAGGTCGTTATCGGTAAGGACACCCGCATTTCCGGATATATGTTCGAGTCAGCCCTTGAGGCAGGTCTGTCGGCGGCCGGCGCTAACATCCGCTTGTTGGGTCCGATGCCAACGCCAGCGGTTGCCTATCTCACGCGCGCGTTGCATGCCAGTGCCGGCATTGTTATTAGCGCCTCGCATAATCCTCACGAAGACAACGGCATCAAGTTTTTTAATGCCGATGGCACCAAGCTGCACGATGACATTGAGCTGGCAATTGAGGCCGAGATAGCCAAACCGATGGAGACGGTTTCTTCGGCGGATCTGGGTAAGGCTGATCGCGTGGTGGATGCCGCTGGTCGATATATCGAATTCTGTAAAAGTACCGTACCGTCAATGATGGATCTTAGTGGGCTGACCATCGTTGTAGATTGTGCTCACGGTGCAACCTATCACGTGGCACCCAGTGTGTTCGAAGAGTTGGGCGCGAACGTGGTGGTGGTGGGTGTTCAGCCGAACGGGTTGAATATCAATGCCGATTGCGGCTCGACCGCGCCGGCCCAGCTTCGCGATACCGTGATGGCGCATAAGGCCGATTTGGGTATTGGCTTTGATGGTGACGGCGACCGTGTGGTGATGGTCGATCACCTTGGCAATATCGTTGACGGTGATGAGTTGCTCTATGTGATTGCTCGATCTCGTCAGGATAATGGCAAGCTGAAGGGTAATGTGGTGGGTACGCTAATGAGTAACCTTGGCTTCGAGCACGGACTGAAGGCTCTGGGTATTACTCTGGATCGGGTCAATGTCGGTGACCGCTATGTGATGGAGCGATTGGTGGACAAGGGCTGGACGCTGGGTGGGGAGAATTCAGGGCACTTGATCTGCCTGGATCGCACCACAACCGGAGACGGCATCGTGTCGGGGCTGCAGGTGATCGCCGAGATCGTCCTGTCAGGTAAGTCGTTGAATGAGCTGAAATCCGGCATGGTCAAGTATCCACAGACGCTGATTAACGTGCGGATTCAACAACGTGTGGACATCAACGCGTTCGATTCAGTCAGTGCGGCGGTGATTGCAGCTGAGGCCCGTTTAGGCGATAGCGGACGCGTGCTGCTGCGTCCCTCCGGGACTGAGCCACTGATCCGCGTTATGGTTGAGGGGCGTGATGAGGCTCAGGTCCAGGCCGAGGCTCAATTTTTGGCAAATGCTGTGCGCGAAGCCGTTGAGGCGCATTGCGCGTGAGGTGTGGTCCTGGATAAATCCGCGTCCCCCCAAGGAGCAGCAACCTGCCTCCAAGTCACCGCGCCAATAAACCCCCGCACAGGTCGGGTTACCGAGTAATTTTCTCCCTGACTCGATTTATCCGGGGCGACGATGGGCCTCACCGAGGTGACGGCTAAGCACTTTTCCTGACGAGAAGGCTCCTTTTCCCCGGTTGCAGCGTCTTTAATCGGGTTTTCAATTGATTCGGTTACGCTTGGCCGCTACACTAGCGCGCTGATTTTGTACATGTTGGAGAGTTTGATGCGTCGCGTTTTAGTAGCCGGCAACTGGAAAATGAATGGCTCCAAGGCCGCCAATGTAGACCTGATTACTGGGCTGAAAGCTGGCTTGGGCGATATTGGTGATACCGAGGTCGCGGTGTGTCCTCCGTTTATCTATCTCAGTAGTGTCGCGGAAATGCTCGACGGCACCGGAGCCGCTTGGGGTTCGCAGAATATTGCGGTTCCCGAGTCGGGCGCCTACACGGGTGAAACCTCCGGCAGTATGCTCAACGACTTTGGTTGTACCTACGCGATTGTCGGTCACTCCGAGCGTCGCGCCTTATACGGCGAAACCGATCAGTTGGTGGCAGAGAAATACGCCGCCGCGCATCGCGCCGGTATTCAGCCCATTCTGTGTGTCGGTGAGACACTCGAGGAGCGTGAAGGCGGCATTACCACTGAGGTGGTAGCGCGCCAGCTTGATGCGGTTTTGAGCCTTGAAGGCGTCGAATCACTTAATGAAGCGGTGATTGCCTACGAGCCTGTCTGGGCAATTGGCACGGGCAAGACGGCGACTGGGGACCAGGCGCAGGAAGTTCATGCCTTTATACGTTCCAAAGTGGCGGAACAAAGTGCGGATGTGGCCAAGGGTGTACGGATCTTATATGGTGGCAGCGTCAAGGGCGCCAACGCGGCCGAGCTGTTTGCGATGGAAGATATCGATGGTGGCCTGATTGGTGGGGCTTCGCTGGATGCGGCAGAATTCTTGAAGATCTGCAGCGCCGGAAGCTAGTAGATATAAACTTTCGGATACTATTTCGGATATAAGAGTTATGGATCAAATTATTCTGATTGTGCATGTGTTATTGGCGCTGTCCCTGATCGGTCTGGTACTGATTCAGCACGGTAAGGGCGCTGATATGGGCGCGGCCTTTGGCAGCGGCGCCTCTGCAACGGTATTTGGCTCATCCGGTTCCGGATCGTTTCTGACGCGAGCGACGGCCGTTATTGCGGCATTGTTTTTCGCCACCAGCCTGACTCTGGCCTTCCTCAGCGGTCAAAAACCCGAGCAAGACAGCGTAATGGATCAGATGCCGGCCGCAGCTGAGGAGACTTCTGGCATACCGGATGAACTCATTGCCCCCGAACTGCCTGCGGACATTCCTGCCGGGATACCGGCGATCGATACCGATCTGCTCGAATAGTACCTGATTAATTATTATTGCCGATGTGGTGGAATTGGTAGACACGCCGTCTTGAGGGGGCGGTGGCGCGAGCCGTGCCGGTTCAAGTCCGGCCATCGGCACCATTTTTGGCTGAGAAAAACCGGGTAAACCGAGCGTTTTCCCCGGTTCTCAGCTTGACCTCAGGGTAGGGCTCCACTAGACTTTCCGGCCATAATTAAGAGGTCTTAATTAATGATATTCTTTGCTAGATTCGCAACTGTCATGATTAGTTCCACGAACTGTACGATGTTGCGAAAGGTGCCTGCATGCTAGAGAATTATTTACCCGTTCTAGTATTTCTCGGAGTTGGCATGGCCATTGGGGTACTCCCGATAGCAATGGGCTTTCTGCTTGCTCCTCGCAACCCGTATAGCGAAAAGCTTTCCCCGTTTGAGTGCGGGTTTGAGGCATTCGAGGATGCCCGCATGAAGTTCGACGTTCGGTACTATCTCGTTGCCATCCTGTTTATCATTTTTGATCTCGAAATAGCGTTCCTGTTCCCGTGGGCAATTGTTCTGGATGAGATCGGCATGGTCGGCTTTATCGCGATGGCGGTATTTCTGGGGATCTTGGTTATCGGCTTTATATATGAGTGGATGAAGGGGGCTCTGGAATGGGAATAGAAGGCATTCTCGAAGAGGGCTTTATCACCACTAACGCCGACAAGCTCATCAACTGGGCGCGCACTGGCTCTATGTGGCCGATGACCTTTGGTTTGGCCTGTTGCGCAGTAGAAATGATGCACGCGGCGGCCGCGCGTTACGACATGGATCGCTTCGGTATTATTTTTCGCCCCAGTCCACGTCAGTCTGATGTGATGATAGTCGCTGGTACGCTGTGCAACAAAATGGCACCTGCGCTGAGAAAAGTGTATGACCAGATGCCAGAACCCCGTTGGGTGATCTCGATGGGATCCTGTGCCAATGGCGGTGGGTACTACCATTATTCCTATGCTGTAGTCCGCGGTTGTGATCGTGTGGTTCCGGTTGATGTCTATGTGCCGGGTTGTCCGCCGACTGCAGAAGCATTGTTGTACGGCATTATTCAGTTGCAGAACAAGATCAAGCGAACCAACACCATTGCACGATAAACCGGATAACAAAAAATAGGGTCTGCGACGAATCGTTGCAGGGCGTACGAACGATTAGAGTTTAAGTAGTGATCAGATGACCGATGAAGTAACTCAGACCGAGTCCCCGACGCGCGCCGAGCGGCTTGCTGTGGATTTGCGATCGCATTTTGGCGATCGCTTGCAGGCCTGTCAGGTTGCGTTTGGCGAAGTTACGATCACGGTCGCGCCTGAGAACGTGCATGCCGTGTGTGAGGTGCTGATTGCAGAAGACAACTTTGGGTTTACACAGCTAACCGATATCAGTGGGCTGGATTATCTGACCTATGGACAGTCCGAATGGGACACCAATGGCAGTCAGTCCGGTTTTGGTCGCGGTGTGGCCGTGGCTGCTACGTCGGACCAACCGGGCGGCCATCCGTCCCGGTTCGCTGTGGCGTATCAATTGATATCGATGTCGACCAATCGCAGGCTTCGGATAAGAGCCTATCTCGATAGCGATGTGCCGATGGTGCAAAGCGTCGCGGATATCTATCCGTCGGCAAACTGGGCGGAGCGAGAGGCATTTGATCTGTTCGGTATTCTGTTTTCCGGACATCCTGATC
>DTRM01000018.1 GCA_012965975.1 Chromatiaceae bacterium
TGCCGGGATGATCTGCCGCGTCAGGCCGAGTCCGAAGTCAGTGAAAAATATCGCGGATTTTTAGGACTGTGTAGCCACGAGTATTTTCATACCTGGAACGTCAAACGCATTCGTCCGCTTGCGTTGGCGGAGGCCGATTTGTCATCTGAGGCCTATACCCGACAGCTATGGATATTTGAGGGCATTACCTCCTACTTTGATGATTTATCCCTGTTGCGTTGCGGGCTGATTGATACCGAAAGTTATCTGGAGCTACTGGCCCGTGTGTTTACCCGAGTGTTACGAGGTGAGGGCCGTCACAAGCAATCGCTGGCCGATTCAAGTTTTGATGCCTGGACCAAGTTTTATCATCAGGATGAAAATGCGCCGAATGCGATTGTCAGCTACTACACCAAGGGGTCATTGGTCGCGTTGGCGCTGGATTTAACCCTGCGCAAGGTGAGCGAGGGCAAGACCAGTCTGGACGATGTGATGCGCCGCTTGTGGGCGGAGTATGGCCAGATCGACAAACCACTGGCCGACGGTGAGGTTGAGGCAATTTGCAGCGATATCGCAGGAGTGGATCTATCCGGGTTTTTCGAAATGGCCATTCGTGGTTACGAAGATCCGGACTGGTCTGGGTTGCTCGCCGGGTTTGGCATAGATATGCGCCTGCGCAGCGCACAGTCGGATACGGATTTAGGCGGGCGAGCCAAACCCCAATCCGATGATGGACGTGTGATCCCCTGGTTGGGTGCACGGTTGATCAATGCCGCAGGTCAGTGCAAGGTCGCCAATGTGTTTGACTCAGGTCCCGCCCAGCATGCGGGTATTTCAGCCGGTGATATTGTATTGGCGATGGATGGGATCAAAGTGATACCCGCTTCAGTGGACGCACGCATTCGGACGCTGGAGGTTGGCCAGCATGTCGACATGCACGTGTTTCGACGCGATGAGTTGATGCAGTTTTCGGTGACCCTGAATGCCGCACCGCAGACGACCTGTGGCCTGGTTGTGCGAGACGATGTCACTGATGATGTCATTGCGCATCGCGATGATTGGCTGCGATCCATCTAGAGCGATGGATACCACGGCGCGCCTGTTGCAGCTGTTGTCATCCGCCGAGTCGCGCTCGGGTACGGAGTTGGGCGCCGAGTTGGGGATTAGTCGTGCAGCCGTTTGGAAACAGATTCAACAGCTGGACGAACTGGGTGTGGAAGTCGAGAGTACCCGTGGCAAGGGTTATCGTCTGGCATCGCCGCTGGAACTGCTGGATACAGAACAAATTTTAGCCGCGCTCGATGCGCAAACCCGCGATTCGGTATCGGCGTTGGATGTCCACGTACAAATTGATTCAACCAATACCCACTTGATGGGTTTGGCGACGCAAGGCGCCTCAAGTGGTCATGTGGTGGCTGCGGAGTATCAGACCGCAGGGCGAGGCAGACATGGCCGCAACTGGGTGGCACCGTTGGGGTCGAGTATTTGTCTGTCGGTACTGTGGCGCTATCACGATGGGGCAACGCAACTTTCAGGCTTGAGTCTCGCAGCAGGCGTGGTGATCGTGGATGCGTTGAGTGAGCTTGGTGTGGTGGATGCGGGGCTAAAATGGCCCAATGATGTGCTGTGGAAACAGCAGAAATTGGCAGGGCTGCTGGTGGAAGTGGCCGGTGATGCGGCGGGGCCTTGTTATATTGTCCTCGGCCTTGGGTTGAATATCACGCTGGCGGATCAGGCCCAAGCAGAGATTGGTCGTCCGGTGACGGATCTAACCACAGCAACGGGGGGGCAGCCGGTATCGCGCAACCAAGTGGCCGCGACATTGTTGAATCATTTGATTCCAATGCTGGACTCGTTCGAACGCGATAGTCTGAAGTCCTATGTTGATCGTTGGTCTCGTTATAATATATTGCAGGATCAGCGCGTGACCTTGTATAGCGGCAATGGCGAGACCCAAGGGAGGGTGGTTGGAATCAACGACACCGGTGCGCTGGTACTGGACTGCGACGGGGAGCGGCGCACGTTTAACGGGGGTGAAGTCAGCTTGACTAATGCCGAGGGCATCGAGGTGAGTGGCGCATGAAGTTATTGGTTGATATCGGCAACACCCGTATCAAGTGGTGCCTGCTGCGCGATGGGAGTTCCACTGACCACGCCGCGGCACGCCATAAAGGCCAGTTGTCGGCGCCGCTATTGACCGATCTATGGTCGTGCTTACCCCAGCCCGATGCCGTTGTGATCTCCAGTGTGTTGGGAGATGCGGTCAGCAAGGAGGTTGATCAGTGGGCGCAGAAACACTGGGGGAAACAACCCTGTTGGGCACAGGCGCAGGCCCAGCAACTGGGCGTGAGTAGCGCTTATGCGGTTGCGGGGACGCTTGGTGTCGACCGATGGATGGCGTTGATCGGCGCGCATTTATGTTATGGTGGCAACCTCGTCGTAGCCGACTGCGGAACGGCGGTAACGGTTGATGTGATAACGAGTGAGGGGCAACATCTGGGCGGTGTTATCATGCCCGGAATCGAGTCCATGCGCGCCGGATTGGTGGAAAACACCTTCGCGTTGGGGGATGTCGTAGAGCACGAAACCGAGTTGCTCGGCCGCGATACGAACAGCGCGGTGTGTTCGGGCACCCGCTATGCGGCCGCGTCTCTGCTTGATCGAATCGTATTATCCATGTCTTCTCGATTGGGTCCCGATGTTAGATGTTTGTTGACCGGTGGTGATGCCAACGAGATTCAACCGTTGCTCATCACGGATTTTGAACAGGTGCCAGACCTTGTGCTCAAGGGCTTGGCCAAGATCACTGAGGGTGCCGAATGAGAGCGCTGTTTCTATTATTGGTTGTGCTAAATCTAGGATTTTTTGCCTGGCAGTTGGGCAAGCCCGCACACGATCCTGCCCCATCCTCCGATGCCGCGTTGCCATCGTATCCTGGGTTGCAGTTGTTATCAGAAATGAATGTGGATGATCCGACACCAACGCCGCCCGTCGAGCACGCGACCGTTGCATCGGAAGCGCTTGCCGAGCCCAGTCCACCGGGGTTGACCGAGGTTGCTGTTGAGCCGGAGATGGAAGCTGCCGAAGAGCCAGAGATGGTTGCCAGTGAGCCTTTGCTGATCCCCGCCGTTGAGATTGCAGAGCCCGAGCTCGTTGTGGAGTCGTGTCTATCGGTTGGCCCGCTCGCCAGCGAATCAGATGGCAGCGGGCTCATCGCGCGTCTGACCGAAAACGGGTTTACAGCCCAGTCACAGCAGACAGTAGCATCGGAAATTGTGGGGTATTTCGTATTGATATCGCCTGCGGCGACCATGCAGGCGGCAAAGGCCACCGTGGCATCCCTTGAAGAGCTGGGCATCAGTGACTACTACCTGTTCCATAAGGGCCAGTATCGCCGCGGGATATCGCTGGGTTTGTACAAGGGTGCCGACAATGCGACCCGACGAGTAGCTGAGCTCGCGCAACAGGGTGTCGAGGCCGTGGTGGCGGATCGAGTCAAGGATCGCACGATTCAGCACATCGAGGTGCGGAGCAACCTAACGGAGGCCGAACTTGAGGCAATCGTGTCAGAATCCGGTCTGGCGGTCGATACAGGGATCAAGGCGTGTACGGAGATTGAAGCCGAATAGGCAATCACCTAGAATATGCGTTGAAGAATATTGCTGGCGTAGCTCAGTCGGTAGAGCAGCTCACTTGTAATGAGCAGGTCGGGGGTTCGATTCCGTCCGCCAGCTCCATATATATCATAGACTTACAGATAACTCGCTTCGGCGAGTTTTTTGTGTGTAGACATAATGTAGACGGCCGTGCATTCTGTTGGTAATCCATTATTTTGTGTGTCTCGCCGCGCAGATAGGGTCGTTGTTTATAGTTACAACTTTGAGCTGTGTCTGAATAGTATGTCTCTCTACTGGATTTACCCCGATTATCCGGACACTCAGTTAAGAGCAGTGTCCGTCATTTCGGGGTAAATCCAACATACCCTCTTATCATTTAACCCAAGCAGAAAAATCACAACCAACAGGAAATGTAGAAGTATAATCACAGGCGTAAGCACCAACGAACTTCTTATCCGTACTCATCAATAGCGTGACATCCCCACTTCCTCCAGCAGAATTAGTGTAATCACCCTCCCATCGACCAAACATAGAATCAAAGACTCCATCGAAATTAACAGTCGAAGTAACCCCGTTACTACTAGTGCCAGTGCAAATCAATCCTGTGCATGATCCAGAGGAACTTTGCTCAACGAAACCATTAGCGCTTAAATCACTCGTTTCTACTATAAGTCCGTTCAGATTTCCGTCGATATCCGTTATGAGAAACCCAGGTAGACTCCCCGCCCCTTTTTGAACAACGCCGAAGTTAAAATTTTCATCAACGAAAACCGCGTATCTAGCCGCACTATCAACAATAAAACCTGCCTCAACACCACCAGCGAGCACTACTGAAAATACCACATCCGAACTGAACTCCTTGATGATCGTGCCCGTTGTACCCGTTATCATCCCATTGACCACACTTTCAATGATCGAACCAGATACGATAGTGACCTGATAAGGAAACATGTTACCGTGCGGATCTTCGATTGTTCCGGACCACGTGCCATCAAGCGACGAGATACTTACTCCACCACCACCACCGCCGCCACCGCAACCGGATAAGATCCCGATAAACACTATGCTGAGAGGTGAGAGTACTAATCTGCGAAATAATTGCTGAAACGAACTAATCATATCGTTCTCCTCGTGTTGTTAACTCAACTGATAGTTTAGTGTCGAGCCTTAAATTCCATATACCGCTTAAGTTCTAACGGGCTAAACTACCGCATAGACTGGACTTCCCACGCTATGGTAGCCACCTCCAGCATATAATTCGAGCTTAGGAGGAAGCCCAGACTCTAGAAGTCACACTACTCTGCTAATAAAATAAGCTCAACCTAACCTAACCTAACCTAACCTAACCTAACCTAACCTAACCTAACCTAACCGGTTAAGGACTGGGGACTGGGGCCGGGAACACCTAGGGAATGTCAGCCCCGAGGCATTTGAAGAACAGATGGCGAGATTAGGCTGAGTGTCCGCTGAAGTGAAGGAAGTCCAGACAACTAACCAGATGAGCTAATGTGTCTCTTAAATCAGGCCGCGATGTGTCCGAAATGGTTCGACGACATACACACCGAGCCATCCGCGAACGGCATGGTACAGCTACTGGCGATGCAACCAACATTGACGATCGGATCAGTAGCCGAACCAGTGCTCAGTCAAGCTCAATCAACAGGTTGATCGATTCCAGTAGCGTGTCGGCACTGCTGTAGTTCAGCT
>DTRM01000019.1 GCA_012965975.1 Chromatiaceae bacterium
CCCCGCTGACGACCCAAGTCAAAGACTTTCTCGATCAGGCAGAACATAAGTCTGGTCTGGTGCAAACCAAGCTAACCGATAGATTACTGGCACAGGAATGTCAGAATCTTACCGGACAGATTAACCGCCGGGTGATCACGAGGGTGGGCGAGGTCGAAACCAGCTTGGTTGATCTGGTGCGGCTATCAGGGGCGGATAGGTCAAACCGCCACAGCTCAAAAGTGGACGATCATGGCTTAAAAGGTGGTGGGCCGGCTGTGCCGGGGGTAGGTTCGGATTCAGACTGGGTTAATCGGCAGGATGATGTCGACGACCTGCTTTTAAGTTTGGGTTTCTAATAATAGCGTGACGGGCCGCTGAAACCGGCGGGAATCAATGAGTATAGATACAGACGACGAAATACTGCAGGACTTTCTGGTAGAGGCGGGTGAGCTGCTAGAGCTGCTCAGCGAGCAGCTAGTGGCTCTCGAGCAAAACCCGGAAGACAGCGATCTTCTCAACGCGGTATTTAGAAGCTTCCATACCATCAAGGGCGGCGCGGGTTTTCTCGCCATCAACCCGTTGGTGGACGTATGCCATCGCGCCGAAGACGTGTTTAACGTGTTGCGTCAAGGCGAACGAGTAGCCGATGCCGAGTTGATGGACACCATACTGACGGTTACCGACGTGGTCAACACGATGTTTGACTCGGTCCGGAATGGTGAGGATCCCGAGCCTGCGGACGCTGCATTATTGACCTTGCTTGAGGGGTTTTCCAGTGCGGACGCTGGTGGCGCAAGCGCCGCGCCTATGCCCGAAGCACCAGCAGGGGAAGAATCTCCGGTCGATGTCAGCGTCGGTGGCGATGAGATCTCCGATGACGAATTTGAGGCCATGCTCGATGAGATTCATGGCAAAGGCCGATCACCAACTGGGTCACGCGCTGATACTGGAGAGAACGAGAGTGTTGGGGTAGCACAGACGCCCGCAGCAACTGCAGCGGTTACACCTGAATCCGTGGTCGAAAAGAGAGTTGAAACGAAGCCGGCAGTGGCGACGGCCGAGGTGGCAAAGAAACCCAAGAAAGTAACAGAAACAACCGTGCGGGTGGGTACTGCCAGACTCGATCGGATTATGAATATGGTCGGCGAATTGGTATTGGTGCGTAACCGGCTGCAGACCTTGCGCTCGGCGACGGGCGACGACGATGTTACCAAGGCGGTGGCCAATCTCGATGTTGTGACATCCGATCTGCAATTGACGGTCATGAAGACTCGAATGCAACCGATCAAAAAGGTATTCGGCCGGTTTCCACGCGTGGTTCGTGATCTTGCCCGCAGTCTGAGCAAGGAGATTGAGCTCGAACTGATTGGCGAAGAAACTGACTTGGACAAAAATCTTGTGGAGGCGCTGGCTGACCCGTTGGTTCATCTGGTGCGCAACGCGGTTGATCACGGTATTGAATTGCCGGATGACCGCGAGAAGGCCGGCAAGTCACGCCAGGGCCATGTCATTTTATCGGCTGAGCAAGCTGGTGATCATATCGTGTTGTCAATCAAGGACGACGGCAAAGGCATGAATGCAGACACACTGCGGGGGGTTGCGGTTAACAAGGGTTTGATGGATGCCGATGCGGCCGCCCGCCTCGATGACAAGGAGTGTTACAACCTGATTTTTGCGGCTGGATTCTCGACCAAGACGCAGATATCTGACGTCTCTGGGCGTGGCGTCGGTATGGATGTAGTGAAAACCAGTATCGTGAAGATGAACGGTACCGTGGAGATCGACTCCGAATTCGGCAAGGGTAGTGAGATCCTGATTAAGGTGCCATTAACGCTCGCCATTCTGCCGACATTGATGGTCACGTTGCAGTCGCAGATTTTCGCATTGCCACTCGCCAATGTGGTCGAAATTTGTAACCTCGATTTAACCAATACCAACGTTGTTGACGGTAAAAATGTGATCGTGGTTCGTGACAAGGCATTGCCGCTTTTCTTTTTGCGCGACTGGCTAACACAAGGTGGCCCTCCTGCTGAAGAAGAGACGCAAGGGCATATAGTGATCGTTCGGGCAGGTAATGAAAAGGTTGCCTTCGTGGTCGATCAACTGATTGGGCAGGAAGAGGTTGTGATTAAACCTCTGGGTTCGATGCTGCAAGGCTTGGCTGGTTTGGCCGGGGCGACTATCACAGGCGATGGACGGATCTCATTGATTCTGGATATTCCCGGTTTGATGTCGCGTTACGCGTAATGATAGGTCGGACAAGGAGTGATGGGTGATGCGAATAATTCGAGTACTGGTGGTAGAAGACTCATCGTTTTTTCGTGCTCGGATTAAAGCGATTCTCGAGCATGATGGAGATATCGAGGTGTATCTGGCTGAAAATGGCTTGCAAGGGGTAGATATGGCGCGCACCTGTCATCCAGATGTGATTACCATGGATATCGACATGCCTGAAATGGACGGCATCACGGCGGTATCGAAAATCATGCGCGACTGCCCGGTGCCGATACTCATGTTTTCTGCATTAACGTACAGCGGTGCCAAGGCAACGTTTGATGCGTTGGCAGCCGGAGCCGTTGACTTTCTGCCCAAGCAACTAACCGATATTGCTGGCGACCGAGCAGAGGCGGAACAGATTTTGCGCTCGCGGATTCGCACACTCGGATCGGGTGGCGCCGAGAGATCGATTCAATCCGCATCCACCGTAGCGTTGAGTTCACACGTTTTGACCCACCCTGATCAAGCCGGTGTGGCGGTGGACCTAGCGACCAAGGTCGAAGTGGTCGTGATCGGTACATCGACTGGCGGGCCGGTTGCGTTGGAACACATTCTTACTCGATTGCCAGCCGATTTTCCGTTGCCAATCGTATTGGTGCAGCACATGCCAGCGCACTTCACCGGTGCATTTTCGCATCGCCTTAATCAGGCGAGCAAGATTGAAGTACGTGAGGCCAGAGACGATGATTTGTTGGAGCCTGGCGTGGCATTACTGGCGCCAGGTGGTATGCAAACCAAAGTCGTAGCGAGCGGAGGGCAACGGCGGTTGCGAGTCGTGGTGAGTGATCACGATATGACCTTTAAACCATGTATTGATTATACGTTCGATTCAGCCAACGCAACCTATCCGGGGGCGGTGCTTGGAATCGTGTTAACAGGAATGGGAAGCGACGGGTGTGAGGGCGCTCGCCATTTGAAGCAGGGTGGTTCTGTAGTGTGGGCACAGGATGAGGCCAGCAGTGTTGTGTACGGAATGCCTATGGCGGTATCAAAAGCCGGATTGGCTGACAAAGTGATGCCATTAGAAGAAATTGGCGCTGGATTAGCGGCAGTTTCGTGACATAAAAGGTCGAGTGACCAGGTATGGATATACTAAGCATTGTTGGCGTGATTCTCGGGTTTATGGCGATCCTGGGGGGGAACGCGTTGGAAGGTGGGCATCTGGATTCGCTGTTTAATATGCCAGCGTTTGTGATCGTTGTGGGTGGCACCATCGGCGCGATCATGCTGCAGACACCCGTCAAGACCTTTGTCGCGGCCCTGAAGGCAACGCGCGGTGTGTTTTTTCCTCCCGGTGTTGTGGGTTCGGGTATCGTCGCAAAGATGATTGACTGGAGTAACATCGCCCGACGCGATGGTCTGCTGGGTCTCGAGGCAATCGCAGAAACCGAGACAGATCAGTTTGCACGCAAGGGTCTGCAACTGTTGGTAGACGGAAGTGAGCCCGAGTCGATTCGATCATCACTTGAAGTCGAACTTGATGCGCGAGAAACCCGCGATCTACAGGCGGCCAATGTATTCGAAGGCATGGGCGGCTATAGTCCAACCATTGGCATTATCGGTGCGGTCATGGGCCTGATTCATGTGATGCAGAATCTGGCGGACCCGAGCATGTTGGGCGCAGGTATTGCGACCGCCTTTGTCGCCACGATCTATGGTGTGGGTCTGGCAAATCTGTTTTTCCTTCCGGTTGCATCGAAACTTAAGAGTCAGGCTCTTAGCCAGTCGCAGATGCGAGAGATGGTCATTGAAGGCCTGATCTCGATTGCGGAAGGTGAGAATCCTCGCGCTATCGAAAGCAAGCTTCGCGGGTATCTGTCCTGATTAACTTGCACAAGGCTGGATAAAATTATGGCGCGACGCAGGCGGATCGAAACTCAAACCAACCACGAACGCTGGTTGGTCTCCTACGCAGACTTCATCACGCTGTTATTTGCATTTTTTGTTGTGATGTATGCAATCTCGAATGTGAATGAAGGCAAGTACCGCGTGCTTTCCCATTCTCTGGAGACCGCATTCGGTGCTGGGCAGGGCGCAGGTATCATGCCGGTTACATCGGGTAGTGGACTGCTGTCCGGCGGGTTTCCTGAATCCGGTTCGAAGATGATTGATTTGCGCAGTATTCGTGTATTCCCCAAGTTTCAGGCGTTGGCCGACGATGATGATCCCGATCAGAACGAGAACCATCAGGCTGAGAAGGAACGTCTACGCAAGCTGGCGGGTGAGATACGCCGCACGGTTGCACCTTTCATTCGTGATGACTTGATCGAGGTCAGTCGCAACGATGATTGGGTTGAAGTGGAGATGAAGAGCAGCCTGTTGTTTGAGAGTGGTAGTGCCGAGCTCTCCGATGAGGCGATCCCGGTTTTAAGCAAGCTGGCGGCTACGTTACTTCGATTACCGAATCCGGTACATGTCGAAGGATTCACCGATAATGTTCCCATCGATACCATTGAGTTTCCATCGAACTGGGAATTGTCTGCGGCTCGCTCTGCGAGTGTGGTCCATCTGTTCGCGCAACAGGGACTTACTCCGGAACGAATGGCGGCCATTGGCTACGGCGAGTATCACCCCATCGCGGATAACGATACATGGGAAGGACGAAACGAGAATCGTCGCGTTGTATTATTGATTCTGGCGAATAATCTGGCACGACATTTTGTTCCCGCGCAAGCGCCAGAAGAGATATTGAATTCAGCAACGGGTCCGCTGTCGGATGGCGATAACCAATGAAGGTCTGGGCGGTTGCCAATCAGAAAGGTGGCGCAGTCGGCTTGACGAGTATGAGTGATGCCGATAGCCACGAGACACACTCGCCTACCTTGCCTTGCCTGAGTTGGCGTTGGAGTCTTATCTCGACTCGTTGTTGCGCGATATTGATGATGCCAAACACGCGCAG
>DTRM01000020.1 GCA_012965975.1 Chromatiaceae bacterium
AAGGGCCTAGATGGCCCTTGTTTCTGCGCAAAATCAAACGTGTTATTTGATTTTGGCTTCTTTGTACATCACATGCTTGCGTACCACGGGATCAAATTTCTTGATCTCCATTTTTTCCGGCATGGTTCGTTTGTTTTTCGTTGTGGTATAGAAATGTCCAGTGCCCGCACTTGATACCAGTCTGATTTTATCACGCATCGCTAATACTCCTAGACCTTCTGGCCGCTGGCACGCATATCACCAAGAACCTGATCGATTCCGAGTTTGTCGATAATCCGTAGCCCCTTCGAGGACACGCGGATTCTGATCCAGCGGTTTTCGCTTGCAACCCAAAATCGCTTGTTGTGCAGATTCGGCAGAAAACGACGACGTGTTTTGTTGTGGGCATGAGAAACATTATTCCCTGACATCGGGCGCTTCCCAGTGACCTGGCAGACTCTAGACATGCCTTGCTCCAGATTTCTCAAATCGTGAACTGACCATTATGGCAGATAACCCCCCGCCCAGCCAGCAAAGCGTGACAGTCTATCTAAATCCACCCCCTCTGCGCAAATGAAACCGTTTCGCCGTCACCGACGACGAAGTGATCGAGCAGTCGCACATCAATCAGCTCCAGTGCGCGTTGCAGACGTTGGGTAAGATCGCGGTCCGATTGGCTCGGTTCGGCGACCCCGGAGGGGTGGTTGTGGGCTACAAGCACCGCCGCGGCATTGTGCTGCAGGGCCTTTTCGACCAAACGGCGTGGGTGTACCGTCGCTCGATCAATCGTCCCGTGGAACAAAATTTCAAATTTAATCAGGCGGTTACGGGAATCCATGAAGCCAGCGGCAAAGACCTCATGGCGTTGGTTGGCGAGGCTGGCTCGAACAAAACGGGCCGCGGTGTCCGGATCGGATAACGCGTCGCCCCGGGTCAGGGTCTGTTCCAGGCAGCGCCGACCAATTTCCAGCGCCGCGGTCAAGGTCGCACAGGTAGCTGGGCCAATACCGCGGCAACCTAGCATTTCCGCGCTATTTTGAGCCATGAACGGGCGCAATCCGGTGGTGCTTGCGAGCAGGGTGCGAGCCATTTCAACCGCATTTTTGTCGCGGGTACCGCTGCCGAGGAAGATGGCGAGCAACTCGGCATCGGAGAGTACGCTCACGCCCGCGCTGAGCAGTTTTTCTCGTGGCCGCTCGGCGGCGGGCCAGTCCTTGATTGTCATTGTCGACCTCCTTGTCGATGCATGCACTGAGGCTGGAGCATAAACGCGCGCGGAGTCGAGGTAAAGGTCAGGGTTCAGCGGCCGTCTTGTACCTTATTGATTCCAGCGGTATCTTGCGCACATGAAAACGACTCTTTCCCTGACAAACCGGCATATCGTCGTCGGTGTTTGTGGTGGTATAGCGGCCTATAAATCGGCCGAGTTGGTGCGTCTGCTGCGTGCGGCAGGAGCCGAGGTGCGGGTTGTGATGACCGCGGCCGCGCAGTCATTCATTACCCCGCTGACCTTGCAGACGCTGTCAACACATCGGGTACACACGGATTTGCTCGATGCCGAGGCGGAGCAGGCGATGGGGCACATCGAACTGGCGCGTTGGGCCGATGCGATTCTGATTGCACCGGCGACCGCGAATACCCTTGCACGCTTGGCGAATGGTCTGTGCGACGATTTGTTGAGCACGGTGTGTTTGGCTAGCCGAGCACCGTTTATGGTTGCCCCGGCGATGAATCAGGTGATGTGGGAGAACCGGGTGACGCAGGAGAATATCGCGAGGCTGGAGGCGCGGGAGGTGCTGATCGCCGGACCCGGGGTCGGAGAGCAGGCCTGTGGCGAGTTTGGCCCTGGACGCATGCTCGAACCGGAACAGCTGGTGGCAACGTTATCGAGCTTGTTTTTGAGTGAGCGGCTGGCGGGTTTGTCGGTATTGATTACCGCGGGTCCCACGCGCGAAGCACTGGATCCCGTGCGTTACCTGACCAATCACAGTTCGGGAAAGATGGGTTATGCAGTGGCGTTGGCCGCGGCCGACGCGGGTGCCGACGTGACCTTGATCAGTGGCCCCACCCATCTGGCGGTGCCGCCGGGTGTGAGGCGACTGGATGTGGTCAGCGCCAGCGATATGCACGAGTTGGTGATGGCGCATGCGAGCGATAGCGATATTTTTGTTGCGGCTGCGGCGGTGGCCGATTATCGGCCGGGTTCAGTCGCCACCCAAAAACAAAAGAAGGGCGCCAGTCATGTCGAGCTGAAGATGGTGCGTAATGTCGATATCGTCGCCGCTGTCGCGGGGTCCACGCCGGCACCTTTTACCGTTGGTTTCGCGGCGGAGACCGAGAATCTGGCGACTCATGCGCAGGACAAGCGACGTGCCAAGTCTCTCGATATGATTGCAGCCAATCTAGTGGGGGCCGATCAGGGTGGTTTTTTGGTGGACGACAATGCGCTGGAAGTGTTTTGGGAGGGTGGCCACAAGAGCTTGCCGCTGGCATCGAAAACCTGCTTGGCACGGGAATTGATTGGATTAATTGCGGGACACTATCATGCAAGAAGTGCGGCATAAGATCTTTGGCCACGCCGCACGCACTTGATAGATCTGCCGCCGATCCCTTATAACCGATAACCTGAATCGTTGATGTCCAAGCGCAATTTACCCCGTCTGTTGCTTCTCGTTGTGGCCGCCATGTCATTGGCGCTGGGTGGATACGCATTTTTCGAACAACAGCGGTATACGGACTCGCAACAGCAGTTGGCTGCGGTCTCGAACGATTATGTAGAGCAATTGATCAGGGACGCGCGGGAATTGCGCAACTCTTTAACTCGGCTGGCCAGCGACGAGACCGTATTGGACACGTTTGAGACCACCGATGCGATGCGTTTGCGACGCATGGCAAAGAACTATTCCTTTAGTATCCCCGGCGCCCGCGCGATTCGATTCCTGCTGCCGGGCCACACGAAGATTGATACGCTGCAATCGCCCGCGTTGAGTTACGCCGGACTGGAATTATTGCGAGAGGCCGAGTCGGGTGTTGGCGTGACCAAGGTTTGGTTGCTGGGTGTCGCGGCAAAAGATCCGCATTTGGCGTTGGCGATCGGGGTCAAGGATGCCGCGGATACCACGGTGGGTGTTATCTATGCCGCAGTTGCCGCAGATCAGATTGTCGATATTAATGTCGTTGCCGCGGAGCTTGCCGGTTACATTGAAATGCAGCAAGTGGTTGACGATGTCTCACCTCTGGTGACCTCGCGGGTGGGTTCGCCGGTGTTGGCTACAGGTCAACCGGTAGCCATATTGGGTATTACAGGCACGGCCTGGCAGTTGGCCTATTGGTATGACACACCTGGGGTATTCGCGATCGAGTGGTTGTGGCTGTTGCTGGTTGTCGTTGCGGTGTTGGCTGTTGTGATTGCACTGGTACTCAAGCGCGCCAGTTCAAACAAACCCGTGGTGGAACGACGCAAGACCATGAGTGTCAAGGAAATCGAATCGAGGGTCCAGCAGGCCAGCGTCGAAGGGCGCGGCGATGACCAGTCGGCGCAGGAGCCCATCCTCGTCGCCGATGAGATGGTGTCGACAGCTGGAGCGGCTATGCAATCCGAACCTGAACCCGGCATCGATCTTCCGGAGAGTATTTTTAGAGCCTACGACATACGCGGCGTGGTGGGCGACACACTGTCGACTGAGATAGCCTACGAGTTGGGCCGTTCCATCGGTAGCGAGGCGGCTGCACGTGATCAAGAGAGCGTTATCATTGCGCGTGACGGTCGACTTTCTGGACCGGAACTGAGTGCGGCGCTGGGCCGTGGTCTGGTCGCGGCCGGCCGCCATGTGATCGACCTCGGGCAGGTTCCGACCCCGGTGCTGTATTTTGCGACCCATCATCTCGAAGCGCCTACCGGTGTGATGGTTACCGGATCGCACAATCCGCCCGACTATAACGGCATGAAAATCGTGCTGGCCGGTGAAACGATTTGGGGCGACACCATCACAGGGCTACGGACGCGGTTGCTTAAAAATGATCTGATCAGCGGTGAGGGATCGATACGCGAGCGCGACATTGTGCCGGATTATCTGGATCGAATCGTGTCGGATGTGATTCTTGAACGCAATCTGAAAGTGGTGGTTGACTGTGGCAACGGGGTTGCCGGTGGGGTGGCGCCAGAGTTGTTGAGGCAGTTGGGTTGTGAAGTGATTGAATTATTTTGCGAGGTGGACGGTAATTTTCCCAACCATCACCCCGACCCAAGTAAGTTAGAGAATGTTGAGACATTGATCGCGGCGGTCAAGGCCGAGGGGGCCGACCTAGGTGTGGCCTTTGATGGTGATGGCGATCGCCTCGGCGTGATCGATTCTGACGGTAATTTGATTTGGCCAGATCGGCAAATGATGCTGTATGCAGCAGACGTACTGTCTCGCGAACCGGGTGCTGATATTATTTATGATGTTAAGTGCAGTCGTCATTTAGCGCGGGTGATTCTTGATCACGGTGGACGTCCATTGATGTGGAAGACAGGACATTCATTGGTGAAGGCGAAAATCAAGGAGACGGGCGCGCCATTGGCGGGTGAGATGAGCGGACACATCTTCTTTAAAGAACGCTGGTATGGCTTTGATGATGCGCTGTATACCTGTGCGCGTCTGCTGGAAATCATTGCTGCCGATCCGCGTCCAACTGTAGAGATCTTTGCCGAACTACCCGACAGTATCAATACACCTGAACTCAATGTGCCCATGGCGGAAGGCGAGAATTTTGCCTTTATCGCCAAGCTTATGGAGGTCGCAGACTTTCCTGCGAATGCTCGGGTGACCGATATCGATGGCTTAAGAGTCGACTTCGAAGACAGCTGGGGGCTGGTGCGCGGTTCCAATACCACGCCTTGTCTGGTGCTGCGTTTTGAGGCAGATAACGATGCGGCGATGAAGGATGTACAGAATCGTTTCCGCTCGCTGATGCTGTCGGTTGACCCGGATCTTGATCTGCCCTTTTGAACCCCGCGTAATAACAGTACACTAGTCTGCGTCTATCATTGAAAACAGGGCTAGTTCCCCATCAACTGATGTCTGAATCGAAACATTCTGCCAACGACGTCGCTCGAATATTGATTGAGGCGTTGCCTTATATCCGTCGTTTTTCCGGCAAGACCGTGGTCATCAAATACGGTGGCAACGCGA
>DTRM01000021.1 GCA_012965975.1 Chromatiaceae bacterium
TTGGTGGATTGGTGGATTGGTGGATTGGTACGATTAGTTAGGCTTCGCATCGGCATCCCTGCCACCGCGACACTCGCACTTCTATAGACATAAAAAAGGCGCAAGATCTGCATCTTGCGCCTTCTCGGAATAAAGCGCCGGACTGCATGGGCTGGGGGAATGCAGTCCGGCAGAAGAACAGTACCGCGGCTCGACAGGGAAACAGGCGGGAGGGGAAGCGAGCCACGGAAACCAGCCTTCGGAGATAAGTATGGTAAGGACCAAACTGGTTTTCTGAGGACTCCGTCACAAAACGGATACAGACGCACCTTTGGATCTGTAACCAATTGTTTTTATTTGGTTCTTTTCGCGGAGTTTTCGGCCATGACAGAGCAAAATCTGGCGCATTTTGACGCCGATGACTTTCTGCTCAACTTTTGGCAGAAATCGCCCCTGCTTATCCGTCAGGCCATCCCCGATTTCGTTTGTCCTTTATCCCCTGATGAATTGGCTGGTCTGGCGTGTGAGGACTATTCTGAGTCACGTTTGGTGTTGGAAAAATATGGAGCCAAACCTTGGGAATTGCGCCACGGACCGTTTACCGATGAACACTTCGCAGCACTGCCTGACACCCACTGGACCCTACTGGTGCAGGACGTCGACAAATATGATGCCGACGTCAACGCCCTGCTCGACTACTTCCGTTTTCTACCGTCCTGGTTACTCGACGACATCATGGTCAGTTACGCCGTAACAGAGGGATCGGTGGGCCCGCATACCGATCAGTACGACGTGTTTCTGTTACAGGCCAGTGGCCAACGACGCTGGCAGGTCGACCGTTCGACGGACTATGATCGCACGTCGTTACATGACACCGATCTGAATATTCTCCAACAGTTTTCCCCCACCGACGAGTGGACTCTTGAACCCGGAGACATCCTGTATTTACCTCCCGGCACGCCACATCACGGCATGGCGGTGGGTGAATGCATGACGTTCTCCGTAGGACTGCGTGCACCCGAGGCCACTCAGCTGATCGATGAGTTATTACAGGATGGGATGGATATCGAGCCGACATTTTTTCGCGAGGTTAAGACCAATGCAACCCACTGCCACGGCGAGATCTCAATCGACAGCCGAGACAGCATCTACCGAATGCTCAAGCAGCACCTGACGCAGCTTATGCAGGCGTCAGATGAATGGCTGGGAAAATATTTAACCCGACCCAAGCCGGGACTTGAGCCAGTGCAATCCGGGGATCCCATAGACATAGCTGGTCTTCGCTCGCGCTACCGAGCGGGTGATCGACTGCACATAGCGCTGGGCACTCGTATAGCCTGGGCGAAAGCCGATGACGGAAACTACCGTTTATTCGCAGATGGCAACCGTTTCAATTTTGCCGCGCCACAACTCGATCAGGTCAGGCTGTTAGGCATGGCAAAGGAATTCACTCAACCACAGCTCGATCAATGGATAGACAGCGATCGCTTCGCATCTATTCTGATCGCATTGATCAATCAAGGATCCATCCAGTTTGAGTCGCCCTGATATACGCATCGTCTCGGCGTCTTGGCCGCAAGATCAGGCCGCGATTTTTCTGATTCGTGAAACCGTGTTTGTTCACGAACAGTCGGTTTCTCCAGAACTCGAATGGGATGGGCTCGATGCAGACAGTCATCATGTTCTAGCCATCGATGCGAATAATATCGCAGTCGGCACCGGTCGCCTGCTTGCCAACGGCCATATTGGTCGCATGGCGGTGCTGGTCGACTATCGTCAACTCGGCATTGGCAGTCGTCTGCTGCTTACGCTGATCGATCATGCGAAAAAACAATCACTGACCGAGGTCTGGCTCAATGCCCAGGTACACGCCTCCGGCTTCTATCTGCAGCACGGCTTCATGACCGAGGGCGAGGAATTTCTCGATGCCGGAATTCCTCATCTGACGATGCGAAAAATCATCTGATCCGTCGTTACCAAGTGCTACACTGGGGACGTGATGCAACGTTTAATCAATGGCTTCATGGTCGGCTGTGCTGCCCTCGCTGGTTCATTACCCGCCGTCGGCGACACGGTGGTGTTTGAGCCGCAGTATCTGTATGCGGAAGAACTGCGCCCGGTTATCGAATCGCTACTGTCTGGCAACGGTAGCGTTCACGTCGTCGACTCGCGGCTGGTGGTATCCGGGTCAGAGGATGCACTCGGATCGGTTGAACACGTCGTATCGCTACTGGATATCCCCCGAGCAAGACTTCTGATTCACATCACCAACACCGATCCGATGCAAGCGACATCGGCGCAATCCAGTGGCGCTGTCCTGCGCACGCATACGCGTCCGCATAACATGGGATCTGTGTCGGTATCGGTGCTTGAAGGTCTACCCGTGGTGGTGCGTTCCAGTGACTCAATTCTCGCGGTTCGTTGGGCCGCAGTCTGGGATGAGGGTCTGGCTATCGAGTCGAATGAACGCGTAGCAAAAAACGAGTTATATGCGCGAGCTCTGGTGAACGATGATGAGGTAACAGTAGAGCTAAGTAGCCATAGAGAGGACTTCGTCGGGGCGCATTCATCCGATCAGCAATCGAGCAGTATCAACACCCGACTTCAGGGCAAGGTTGGGCGGTGGTATCCCGTGATTGAATCAAACAGGCCACTATCAACCACGCCCTTCACCCATGTTCACAGTACCCGCCCCCGTATACCAATATCGAGTCAACCGCTTTGGATTAAGGTGGAATACGCCACCGCGCCGTAGTAACGGTGGGCTACGTTAAAACAACATCACATCGTCTGTATCAAGATCGAAGCGGTGAAACAAGCGGAGCTCAAACGACATGTCTACGCAACTCGTGATGAAGCCCGTGTTGGAAAGTGTCTAGTAGATCGGGGCGATTCAATACCCATGGCCACCCACAACTTGGCGCGAATACTCAGATTCAGACGATTACCCCGCATTATTCTTCGTTGCAGCCTTAAGTAGCCTACTCAACCTCGATCAGCATAAACATGTCGCCATGGAGCGCGCACTCGACCTCGATCACGCCCGGCTCGTCGAAGGTCACGCTGCGTGCATCACCCTTGGGGTAGGAACCCAGATCGAAAGTTTTAGTCGAGGACAGGCTGAACACATTGTGAAAAAATGGGTCGTTGTTCTCGAAATGCACCACGTCACCGACAGAAATGGTTATCTTGTCCTGCGTGAACGCCTTGCCGGCCTGTCCTACCGTGTATTCCTTCGCCACTGCCGCACCGGAGGCCATTATCAAACCCGACGCAATCGCTATAATCGATGTTACCAATCGTTGGTTCATAGCTAGTCCTCTATGTCGCCCGTTAATCCACTGCCGAGCCGGCAAAGGTTTGATATACAGGCGCCTCAAAGGGCGCTTCCTCGGAAGTCAGGGCATGGAGAAATTGCTCTAGGTCCGAGGCTTCCTGATCCGAAATTGTGATTGCCTTCATATTTAACGATACCTGCTCTACCGGCGAGCTACCCTTCCGGTAGTGCGCAATGACGTCACTAAGCGTCGCGGCGGAACCGTCATGAAAGTACGGTGCGGTTAATGCGACGTCGCGAATGATCGGTGTCTTGAACGCTCCCCACACCTCCTTGATAGGCTTGATCTTATAGCGCCCAACATCCTCGTCGGTGGTCTGTTGGTCGAGACCCACGTTATGGAAACCGTTATCGGTAAAATTGGGGGCGCTGTGACAGACCGCGCAATGGCCCTTGTCTTCGTCCATGAACACGTCCATGCCGCGCAGTTGCGCTTCGCTCATCGCCGCAGTATCACCGTCGAGCCATTGATCAAAGGGTGAATTACGGTGGATCACGGTCCGCTCAAACGCCGCTATCGCCTTGGCTATTGTGTCTATGTTCATGGGTTCGCCTGGATAGGACTGCGCGAATGCGGCAATATACTCTGGGCGCTCGTTGAGCCGCTCCTCGAGTATCGCCGGATCCAGATTCATCTCGGTTGGCGATTCAATCGGACCACGAACCTGATCCTCGAGCGTACGAAAGCGACCATCCCACATCTGTATCTTGTTAAATGCGCTATTGATGATGCTAGGCGAGGCGCGCGTCAATAGCGCCCCCCGATGACCCACACCAACGGCCAGCCCGTCGCTCCATCCCTTCGCAGGATCATGACAGGAGGCACAGGATATATCCCGATCCTTGCTCATCATCGGATCAAAAAACAGCTGCTTGCCCAACGCAACGCGCTCAGCTGTTGACCGGTTGTACTCCGGTTCGTCGGCCTGGGTGGGTAGTCTCCACTCGCGATAATCGGCCGAATCCATTGGACTCCCGGCAACGGCAGTCCCAGAGTCTTGCTTCCTGATACGACGGATGAAGCGTATCACTGAGCGGATTTCCGACGGGCGGAGTTCATCGCCCCACGGCGGCATATAGGTGCTGATCCCCGTCAGTGAGCCACCATACCGAACCACCTCGAGAATCCTGTCCCGATCGCCGGTATTTGAGGTGTTGACCAGATTCGTCGTTGGATAATCGGGGATGGCCATAGCCAAGTAACCCTCTCCCATGCCCAGTTTACTGTGGCACAACACACCATTGTCCCGAAACAACTGCGCACCCACAGAGGGGTCGGGGGCGGTCTCGCTTGCGCTTGTGGGCGGCACAAACAGCACCACGAGCAGCGTCAGCTGCACCATAGATGCCCTAGTTTTCCCCCACCAACTCATGTCATATGTGACCCTAGATAATAGACATAATCCTGGACTAGCTGGAGTTTCTGCGGGTAACTGGTCGTTATTCCATGCCGCTTATTGTGCGTCCTTGCTGTAGTAAGTAGCGGTTAATCGAGGCGATTTCTTTAGATAATGGCCCCGTATTGCCCGCAGCTCAACGGCAGACGATTAATACTGGCAATTACAATGATTTACCGAGATCGTCACCCCGGCGCAGGACGGGATGACGGCGATGATGGTGGCTAGGTGGGAAACGTGATGAGAATACGCGCCCCGCCGCTGGGATTCCCCTCGATTGAAATCGAACCGCCATAATGAGCAATAATCGACGCGACGGTGGCCAAACCGATACCGTGCCCGGGTACCTGTTCGTCGGCGCGTTCACCCCGCCGCAACACGGCCTCTCTTTGCCCGGCGGGCACCCCGGGGCCATCATCGTCGATGCGTATTGCGGATTCCTCCATGCTCACGCGGACGCTACTATGCGCCCACTTAAAGGCGTTATCCAATACGTTGCCGAGAATCTCCATCAAATCGCCTGACTCGACTCGCACACAATCCTGCGCCGAAACATCAAGCGCAAGGTCAATCGCCTTGTCGTGATACAAACGACTGAGTGCATCACCGATTTTTTTAGCCACCGGCAACAACTCGATGCGCACCGTGCGCGGATTAGGCCCGGCGCTGCGCGCACGCGTCAGTTGGTACTCAACAATACGATTCATGTTATCGATTTGCTGAGTTAATAATTTTTCAGTGTCATGGTTATCGGTTCGAACGGTGGCAAGTAACGCCAGCGGGGTTTTCAGACTGTGTGCCAAATCGGACAGTGCATCACGATGACGCGCCAATTGTTGTTCATCACGATCGAGCAAGGCATTGAGATTATTGGCAAGCGGCGCGAGTTCAGCCGGATAGTCATCATGCATGCGTGCGCGAGTACCCTGTTCAAGGGCCTGGACCTCGTGGGCAAAACCCTTCAATGGGCGTAACCCCCAACTCAATACCACACCCTGCAAGGCCACCAGTAACAACGATACCGATGCAAATGCGGCCCACAGGTTGGCCCGAAATTCCTGGATTGGCGCATTTACTCCGCGCTCCGATTCAGCGATGGTCAGGGTAAACGCCCGCTCGGATTCATCATCGGCAACCCAAGTGACGCCGAACGAACGAGCGGCAAACGCGGTAGAGCCTCGATCTACAAGACGACTCGAGCGCCACAGCCCCGCCTCAACCACGGAGACATCGCCCACATCCATGCCTAGCATCGACTGCGAGCGCCACTGCATACGGTCGTTATCACGCACAATAAACGCGATTAGCCCGGAATCAATCCGCCTCAACCGCGGTTCCGGCATCGGCTCGGGCAACACCAACATGCCCTCGGCATTGAACTCGGCGCTGGCCAGCATCGCAAACAAGTAACCGTCGAGTCGATCCTGTTGCGCGGTATGCGCGCTGCGAACAAAACTCCGGTCCAGAACCAGGCCGGTGGCGCCCAGGAACACCAGCAACACAATACCGGCCGTGATCACCAAGCGGCGACGCAGCGACAGCACCTTACTCGACACTCGATCCAAAGCGATAACCGCGCCCGCGCAGGGTTTCAATCGGCACCTCGGTTTGTCCTGCCTTGAGTTTGCGGCGCAAGCGTCCGACAAACACCTCGATCACGTTGCTGTCGCGATCAAAATCCTGATCGTAAATATGTTCCGTCAACGTGGTCTTGGAGATCACCTCACCGGCATGCAGTGCCATGTACTCAAGCACCCGATATTCATAGGCCGTCAGTTCTATAACCTCGTCGGCGACCCTCACCTGTTGTGTCGAGGTATCGATACGCAGGGCGCCAAACTCCAGTACCGACTGCGAATGCCCTGTGGAACGACGGATCAGCGCACGTACGCGTGCCAACAGTTCTTCTGCTTGATAGGGCTTAACCAGATAGTCATCGGCGCCGGATTCCAGCCCTTCGACCTTGTCCTGCCAATTGCCGCGCGCGGTCAGTATCAAAATGGGGAAATCCCGCTCAAGCGTGCGCAGCTGTGCAATCAAATCCATCCCCGACAGCCGCGGCAGGCCTAAATCGATCACGGCCACGTCAAAGGGGTATTCACGGCCCAGAAACAAACCGGCTTCACCATCTTCGGCGAGGTCCACACTGAAGCCGGCATCCTCAAGCTCATCCTTCAGACTCTCACGCAGCGTCGCCTCATCTTCGACCACCAGTACACGCATCAGTGCGTTAACCGCGCCGGTTTCACGATGCGCTCTCCGGAATTCGCATCGACCTCGAATTGGCGAACCCGTCCTTTCGAATCGAGTATACGAATGTGGTGAATCTTGCGCCCCTCACGACTGCGTGTGGTCGCGGATAACACCCGGCCATTAATTTTCTTGCGAATCCGCGAAACCGCCTTGTCCAGCGACAACGGACGACGCTGTTGACTGCGGTCAAACGACTCACTCGATACCATCAACGGGTAGCCGTGCGACGCCTGGGCCGGGGAGAACCCCACAGCCAACCCGAGCAGACAGCCGACGGTGACTGATACAAGAAAGCGAGATCGACACTGTATTTGCATAACAATAGTTTCCTGCAATACCACGGGTACCACCCCGTCATGGCGAGGCGTTTCCTAAACTATAGATCAGAAATCCTGAATCCTAGCTGAACAGCAGCCTACGACTTGGCACCGAACAATCGCCAATAGTTCTCCGTCGTCTGTGCGGCAATTTGCTCAAACGTGGTCTCTCGCAATTCGGCAATATGTTCCGCGACGTGACGCACCCAGGCTGGACGATTGGGCTTGCCACGATTGGGAACCGGCGCCAACCAGGGGCAATCGGTTTCAACCAACATGCGATCGGCCGGTACCTTTTTCGCGACTTCCTTGAGTGTTTGCGCGCTGTTGAAGGTGACGATGCCAGAGAACGAGATATAAAAGTTGAGGTCCAGCGCCTGTTTCGCGACCGCCCAGTCCTCGGCGAAACAGTGCATCACCCCACCAACCTCGGCGGCGTTTTCTTCAGCCAGCAAACGGATGGTGTCCTCTGCCGCCTCGCGACTGTGAATGATCAGCGGCTTGCCACTCTGTCGTGCGACCGCGATATGATCGCGAAACCGATCGCGCTGCCAATCAAGATCGCCTTCGCTACGAAAGTAATCAAGCCCAGTCTCGCCCACTGCGACCACACGCGGGTCGGCGGTTTGCTCCAGTAAAATCTGTGGGTCAGGATTGTTGCCGGGATCTTCATTGGGATGCACCCCAATGGAAAACGAGACCTGTTCAAAGGGATCACATAAGGCCCTCATGCTGGCATAGCGTTGCAATGACACCGACACACACAGCATATGGCCAACGCCCGCGTCCTGCGCCTCTTGCACTACCTCCGCAGGGTCACCGTTGTAATGTTGCTCCAGATCCAGCAAGTCGATATGACAGTGGGAATCTACCAGCGGGGTTGCGCCCTGCATGACATCAGCGGAAGCGTTCATTAAGCCGTCCTGTTTAGCGGTTAGCGATCAGACCCGATTGTCCACCATGCGCTGCATTCAGGCAAAAAAAATCCTCGCCAGAGCAAGGATTTGCAGTAGGCAGCCCGATTAACGGTCCACCCAAACCACTCTGTTATTGTTATCCGAGTTTACGCTTGGCACCGCGGACGGCCGCCTTGCGTTTTAACGAACCTGCCAACTGCACCGATTGGGGCGCGCTGTCCAGATGACTGATTTTGCGCTTCAGCGAACCCGCCAGCGTCAGAATCTCAGTTTCGAGACTATCGGTAGCGATCAACGCCGATGCATCACGTGCATAAGCATTTGCGAGGCTCGGCAGGGCCAATAAGGCGGTCACTACAGGGACCAAAATCAACGTTGAACGACTCATACTAATCTCCTAACTTCCAAAATATATGAATATGCGAATATAATGAAATATACGTAAGTTTACGTATGGTGTCAATGGATATCCGAAGAAATAGGAGAATGGAGGATAAAGCAGAGAGAATCGCTACATTGTTTGGGTGGATCGATCGGCCTGCAAGGAGCCTCCAAGCAGCGTTTCGATCTTGTTGCGGGCGGCGCCGTTGTCCTCGTTATTGAATTGCACCCCGATACCCGAGGCACGATTACCCTCAGGCCCTTTGGGTGTGACCCAAACCACCGTACCGGCGATGGGAATACGTTCTGGCTCATCAATCAGGGACAACAGGATGAATACCTCGTCGCCGAGGGCGTAACTGCGATTGGTGGGAATAAACAGGCCGCCACCCTTCACAAAGGGCATATACGCCGCATACAACGCGTTCTTGTCCTTGATCGTCAATGACAAGACACTCTGCCGTTGCGCGCTATGGCCGGAATCAACGGGCATCCGGACCCCATTCGATCAGTAGGTCCTGCATCAGCAATGTCTGATTAATCGGTGTATCCACGTGTCGAATTCCTTCATAAACCCCGTCCAGCCGATGGAAGAGGGTCTTTATATCCGCCATTGCGGACAATTCAAGCAAGGTACTCAAACAATCCTTGTTACTCAAGGTCGGCGGAGTTGCGTAGGTCTTTAGCCGGATCATGTCGGTAACGCATCCCGCCAGCCAGCTCAGGCCTTGGCTGAGATCATGCTTTAACCAAAGATCAGCCTGTTTGAGCGGATCTGCCCGCCCCGCAGCGATATCGCGAATACCCTCCAGCAGGGTCAAACGCTGCTGAAACAACGGGTCCGACCCGAGTGCCGCAGCAGCGCAGGGGGCGTTTCCCGTCAATCGACACAATAACTCGGGGTCGTCGACGTCGGTTTGCTGCCGTAACCACGGTAGCGCGATATCCAGCGCCGCGGGCAGTAATTTGATTTGCTGACAACGGCTGCGAATCGTCGCAGGCAGCGCGGCCGGGCGTTCGCTGACCAACAGGATTACGGTGGCAGCTGGTGGTTCTTCCAGCGTTTTTAGCAGACTGTTGGCTGCAGCGAGGGTCATGCTATCGGCGGGCGACACGATCGCGACCCGACGGCCACCGGCTTGGGCCGTCAACGTGAGTTCGCTGGACAAGGCCCGAACCTGATCAATCTTGATGGTTTTGGAATCTTCTTCGGGTGCCAAATGAACAAGGTCGGGGTGCACCCCGGTGTCGACCCACCGGCAGCCCCGACAGTTGCCACAGGCGCTGGCCCCGCGAGGATCCGATTCACACAACAACCACTGCCCCAACTCATTGGCAAAGCGCTGCTTGCCAATGCCCGTGGGGCCGGTGATCAGCAGTGCATGGGCGAGTTGCCCCAAGGTTTCGCGTTCGCAAACGCGCTCCCAGTCTGCCTCAATCCAGGGAAAAGGCCATGCTGCCAAACTGCTACTACTCATTCAAAAATGATCTCAATACCGCCACAATCGCGTCTTGCACCTCAGCTTGCGCCTTCGATGCATCAATCACCTTAACACGCTGTGGATCATCCTGGGCGATATCGAGATAGGCCTTGCGTACCTTCTGAAAAAAACTGTTGGCTTCCACTTCGAAGCGATCCAGCTCACCGCGCGTGCCGGCTCGTTCCAGGCCGATCTCGACCGGGAGGTCCAGCAACAGCGTCAAGTTGGGGCGCAAACCTTGCTGCACCCAGCTCTCGAGCACCGCGATGCGCTGGGGGTCAATGCCACGTCCGCCGCCCTGATAGGCATAGGTGGCATCGGTAAAGCGATCACATAACACCGCCTTGCCAGCATCCAGCGCAGGCTGAATGACCTTGGCAAGATGCTCACATCGCGCCGCGAACATCAGCAACAGTTCTGTGCCTGAATCCATGCCGCCGTCACGGTGCCCCAACAACACCTCGCGTAACTCTTCGCCCAGAGTGGTTCCACCCGGTTCGCGAGTCCGCACCACTGACCAACCCTGTGACTCAAGTTCCTGGGTGACAACATCCACGCAGGTCGACTTGCCGGCACCTTCCCCACCTTCGACGGTAATAAATAATCCGGGTTTATTCATTCAGAATGCCACTCAGCTAACTCAATATTAAACCAATCCCCTCTCCCTTAGGGGGAGGGTTATCGTTGGTAACGATCAACCGCCTTTTCATGCGCCTCGAGCGTCGCCGAAAACACGTGTCCACCGTCGCCGCTGGCAACAAAATAAAGGGCATCTCCCGCCTCGGGTTGCACCGCGGCGTGGATGGCGTCTGCGCCCGGTAACGCAATCGGCGTGGGCGGCAGACCGTGACGCGTATAGGTATTGTAAGGGGTATCGTGGCGCAAATCGCGGCGACGAATATCCCCATCAAAATCCGGGCCGATGCCATAGATCACGGTAGGATCTGATTGCAATCGCATATTCAACTTCAAACGCCGATTAAACACCCCGGATATCTTACGGCGTTCACTCGCCTTGCCGGTCTCCTTTTCGATAATCGATGCCATCACCAGTACTTGATCGGTGGTTTGTAACACCGAGTCGTCCGCTCGCTTGTCCCAAGCGCTTTTCAGTACCGACTGCTGATGGGCAAAGGCGCGACGCAGAAAATCGCTCTCCGTTGTACCCCGAGGAAAACGATAGGTCTCTGGCAGAAATCGTCCCTCGGGGAATACATCGTCCTGACCGATGGACTGCATGATTTCAGCATCGGTTAAGCCCTCGGTGTCATGTAGCAGTGCGCTACTGACCAATATCGCAGCGCGCAGCTGACGAAAGGTCCAACCCTCGATGATGGTGAACGTATACTGGTGTACCTGCCCCGCAACCAATAGAGCCAGCACCTCAGCCGGGGCCATGCCGGCTTCGATCTGATATTCGCCCGCCCTGACCTGATCGGTCGCCCGCTGCCAATAGGCAAGCGCCACCCAATACTGGGCATCGCGTGCATGGTCGGTCCGCGCCAGCGCACGCGCAATACGGCGAAACGAATCACCCTGTTCGACAGTGACCAGCAGAGATTGCTGGGTAACGGGTGTGTTAAGAAAACGGTTAACCTCCATGCCCACCCAGCCCAACATCAGACTAAGGCCGAGAACCAGAACACCCAGCAGACGCGATCGGTGAATCATGCGTCTGCCTTCTCCATGGCGTGCAACAGAAACTGGGTGACCCGACCACGCACCCAAGTGTGATCGCCACAGGCGCGTACCGGTAAGATCCCGATCAGGCTGTTGGTAAGGAATACCTCATCGCTACCATACAGTCCATCAACACTGAGGGGTTGTTGCAACACCGTGTAGTCGTTGCTCATCGCAACGTCAATCACCACCGAACGCATCACGCCTGCTACACCGCAGCGATCCAGTCGCGGCGTGATCAATACATCGTCTTTGACCACAAACAGATTGCTGATCGTGCCCTCGATAACGCGGGCTTGATCATCCAGCATCAACGCATCAAAAATATCGGGATCGCTCCACTCCATTCTTGCCATCACCTGATCGAGTCGATTCAAATGCTTAATCCCGGCGAGGGTCTGACTTACGGACAAGCGCGTGTCACACAGTCGAAGTCGCACGCCGTCGCGATATCGGTCCAGCGAATAATCCGGCATCGATGACGATCGCACCACCACGGTGGGAATCACCACCGCGGGTGATGTATAACCACGATCGCCCTCGCCCCGCGTCACAATGACCTTAACCACGGCCTCATCCTGACTTCCCGTAACAAGCTCCACCTGTCGCGCCAACACCTCACGATCGGGAACTGGGATTCGCAACACACCACAACCATGTGCCAAACGCGTCATGTGGCGGGTCCAGTATCGAATACGCCCATGCCGCCAATACATGGTTTCAAACAATCCATCGCCGTAGTGAAAACCACGATCGTTGGCCGATACGTGATCCGTCTGTTCGCCGTTAACTAGGATCATGCGTCCAGCGCCAGTAATAAACCGCGCGCCTTGGCACGCGTCTCCTCAAGCTCAAGCCGAGGATCCGAGTCGGCAACAATCCCTGCACCGGTACGAAACTCAAGATGCTGCCCCTGTGCCACCACAGTGCGAATCAGGATATTGAAATCCATATCGCCGTTACGATTGATAAAGCCCAGCGAACCGGTGTAGGCACCCCGACCGGTTTTTTCCAGTTCGGCGATGATCTGCATACAACGAACCTTGGGGCAACCGGTGATCGTACCACCCGGGAAAACCGCCTTGAGGGTTTCTCCCGGCGTAATACCGTCGCGTAAACGTCCCGTCACAGCGGACACGATGTGATGCACATGCGCATAGGACTCTAATCCCATAAGGCCCTCAACCTCGACACTGCCCGGTTCACACACACGCCCCAGATCATTGCGCTCAAGATCGATCAACATGATATGTTCGGCCTGCTCTTTGGGGTGGGCACGCAACTCATCGGAAAGTCGCTGGTCTTCGTCGGGATCGTCGCTGCGCGGACGGGTACCGGCAATCGGTCGAGTTTCCACCCACCGGTTGCGCACTTGAATCAAGCGCTCCGGCGACGACGATGCGATGGCGAAATCGTGGTAGCGGCAAATACCTGAAAACGGTGCCGGATTGCGCTCTCGCAAATGACGGTAGATCGTTACGATGTCGTCTGCCTGTGCAAGTGATGCCGACCAGACACGTGACAGATTGACCTGGAAAACATCACCCTCTTCGATATAGCGCTTAATTTTTTGCACCGCATCCAGATACGTGCTCTCCATCTCCTCGTCTATCGTCAATCGGGTTGCCGCCGCACGAGTCGCTAAAGCCCCGTTCGCCGATTGCAGGTCTTTAAGCACCTCCGAGATACGCGCGTCACCGGAATCTTCGGCCACCACCCAGGTCTCATCACTGACCCGATCACGAATCACGGCCAATGGGATGCGCATCGCAAATGCCGATGGTATATCGAGTTTGGTCGTAGGAAGATCCAACGACGGTTCGATCTGCGCGGCGATTTCGTAACCCAAATAGACGAACCATCCACCCGAAAATGGCAAATCGTTCGGCTCGTCATCCGACACCTGTTCATCGGCAAACCAATTATCCAGAGCCGCGAAAAAATCAGCCGAGTGCTGTGCCTCGCCGTCACGAAACAAGCGGCCTTGACTGAGTAGCAACTCAGATTCCGGGTAGGCAAAAAGAATATCGTACCGCCCTCGATCGGGGTGGTACGCGGAGCTTTCGAGCAAAAATGGGTAGCGCTCGGGTCGGCTCGCGATGAGGTCGGCAAAGTCCGGAGAACAATTAGACTTTACGCGGACAACCACTACTGCATTCGCTGAAAGATCAGTGTTCCGTTTGTGCCGCCAAACCCAAACGAGTTGGTCATTGCAACATTGATGACCATGCCACGCGCGGAACCGGGAACGAAATCCAGATCACAGGCCGGGTCAGGGTTATCAAGATTGATAGTCGGTGGAGCGACCTGATCACGAATCGCCAGTACGCTGAATGCCGCCTCAACACCCCCCGCCGCACCCAATAGATGGCCGATCATCGACTTGGTCGAACTGATCGCTATCTGCTTTACTTCATCGCCAAAGGCGAGCTTAAGGGACTGGGTCTCGGCAATGTCACCGGCGGGTGTCGATGTCGCATGCGCGTTAATGTAATCCACCTGATCGGTATTCAATCCCGCGTCCTTCATCGCCAGCCGCATACACCGACTTGCACCTTCACCACCCTCGGAAGGCATGGTCATGTGGTGGGCATCGCCACTCATGCCGTATCCCGTCAATTCGGCATAAATTTCAGCGCCGCGCGCCCTCGCATGCTCGTACTCCTCAAGCACCAAAACACCAGCGCCATCGCTGAGCACAAAACCGTCTCGGTCGCGATCCCAGGGTCGGCTCGCGCCAGCCGGGTCATCATTACGAGAAGACAACGCACGCGCGGCGGCGAAGCCGCCAAGACCCATCGCCGATGTCGCCATCTCTGCCCCACCCGCGATCATCACATCGGCATCGCCGTAGGCGATGACGCGAGCCGCGTCGCCAATATTATGGGTACCGGTACTGCAGGCGGTCACAATCGCAAAGTTTGGACCCTTGAAGCCATATTTGATCGACAGGTGGCCAGAGATCATGTTGATGATGTTGGCCGGAACAAAAAACGGCGAGATACGGCGCGCGCCGCCCTTGAGAAAAGAATTGTGTCCGTCTTCAATGCCGGGCAGCCCACCAATACCAGAACCCACTGCGACACCAATGCGCTCGGCATTGGCTTCAGTCACTTCCAGACCGGAGTCGATAAATGCTTGGGTACCCGCCGCTATTCCGTAGTGAATAAACGGGTCCATCTTTTTGGCTTCTTTGGCGGGGATATATTCGGTAACATCGAAACCCGTGATCGAACCACCGATCTGACTGGTAAAGGGCGAGCTGTCGATATGTTCAATCATCGTGATGCCACTTTTACCCGACACAATACCCTGCCACGAATCAGCCACGTTCAGTCCCAGGGGTGAAACCATCCCCAGACCCGTAACTACAACTCGCCGTTTACTCACTATGGTTCTCCACTAGCGTCTCCAAGCACCACAACAAAAAAGGTCGCAATGTACAATGTACGTCGCGACCTTTTGTAATTCTATAAACCCCTCGAGCCATGCCCGATACAGGATTAGCTGTGAGAGTTAATGTAGTCGATCGTCTGTTGCACAGTCGTGATCTTCTCAGCATCATCATCGGGAATCTCACACTCGAATTCTTCTTCAAGTGCCATCACGAGTTCGACGGTATCAAGTGAGTCCGCGCCCAGATCATCAACAAATGAAGCTTCCTTGGTTACCTCATCCTCTTTCACGCCTAGCTGTTCGATAACTATTTTCTGAACCCTATCTTCGATGCTACTCATAACCGTTGTGTCCTCCAAGATGTCTCGGGTACTAGCCCGAGCGCTTATTGTAATGCCTTAGCCATCATATTTGAACGCAATCTTACCTGTCATTGTGGCAAGGTAAAAGTGCTTATTTCAATAACCGACAATAATTTGACGAAATAAAAAAAGAGGTTGATTTAAGGCGCCAATTGATGCAACGCCGCGCACCCCCAGCTACTTTACGCCATGTACATGCCGCCGTTGATATTCAGGATGTTACCGGTGATATAACCCGCACCCGCCGAGCACAAAAACGCAACGCCGTCGGCGATATCGTCGACGCTACCGAAACGACCCAAGGGTATCGATGCCATCATCTGCGCCTGCTGATCGTCGCTTAATGCACGGGTCATATCGGTTTTGATAAACCCGGGGGCTACCGCGTTAACGGTAATGTTTCGGGTGCCGACTTCGCGCGCAAGTGATCGCGTAAAACCAATCATGCCGGCCTTCGCCGCCGAATAGTTAGTTTGCCCGGCATTACCCATCAAACCGACCACCGATCCGATATTCACAATGCGGCCAAACCGCGCCTTGGTCATACCTCGTAAACACGCCTTGCTCATCCGATAGACCGAACTCAGGTTGGTATCGATAATATCATCCCATTCGTCCTGCTTCATGCGTAGCAACAGGTTGTCTCGCGTGATGCCCGCGTTGTTTACCAATACCGTGGGCGCGGCAAACTCCTGTTTCAATGAGTCAAGTAACGCAGCAATGGATTCGGGATCGGTCACGTTGAGTACCCGTCCGACACCGAACAATCCCTGCGCCTGAAAATTTTCTGAAATCGCATCCGCGCCAGCCTGCGATGTCGCTGTGCCGATAATCACCCGGTCATCACCGGCCAAACGCTGGGCAATCGCCGCACCAATTCCGCGGCTCGCGCCGGTGACCAATACGGTCTGTTTCTCACTGCTCATCAAGTTCCCCTAAAGCTGCTTGGAGCGAGTCAGGATCATAAATCGGCATAGACCCCAAACGTCGGTCGATTCGTCGATTCAGACCCGCGAGTACGCGTCCAGGCCCACACTCAACAAATGTTGATAACCCTTCACCTGCCATCGCGATGACACTGTCCGACCAGCGCACCGGCCTGTATAACTGACTAACCAGCGACTGCCTGATGCCATCCGGATCCGGGTGCAGAGCGCAATCCACATTATGCATCACCCCAATCTGGGGAGCATCGATCGCCGTGTCTGCCAACATCGGCTCTAGAGACGCCGCGGCGGGTTTCATTAACAAACAGTGTGACGGCGCACTGACCGGAATCGCCAGAACTCGCCA
>DTRM01000022.1 GCA_012965975.1 Chromatiaceae bacterium
TACCCGGCTTTGTATCGGGGTGCACTCAAGACAGGTCGTGTTGTTGGAGACCAAAAAGATGATCAGGTACCCACCGAAAAGCAGGTTAGGCAAACGATTGCTTTGCGTCATTGGCCTGCTGATGGTCGGCACCACCGTTCACGCCCCATTGAAATAACACCCGTATGAGGCGCGCAGCTACTCACCACAAACGCAATGATAATCCAGATCATATTACGCACGAAATCTTGCCCCCTTGTGGTTACCCCGAATTAACGACGAAACTAATTCTGATGGTGACTATTGGGTGACTCAGAAAACAGGGGGGCTTGAACCCAAACAGTAATCAGTCGTAAGTAATTGATAAATATGGTGGGCCGTCCGCGACTCGAACGCGGGACCATCGGATTAAAAGTCCGGTGCTCTACCAACTGAGCTAACGGCCCATATAGGGGAAAACCGGAATGATACCGGAGTTAGGAGGGTAGTTAAACCGCGTCGAGGCGGCGCAATCTGTTGGGTAGTAGCTTAAAGTCTGCCAGAGCGGCTATCAGCACCGAGAAAAAGCCTGCGCCCTCGTAAACCATCCTGTAGAGCTGGATTTTCATGGTCAGGGCACTACCAAATATGATGCTGACCAAGGTAATAAATGATCCCAAAGCCAGCGTCGACACCCCCGAGATGGCTTGGCCGACGGTACACCCTAGTGCCAGCACGCCACCAAAACCCATCAACGTCGCACCGCCGACATTGGCGGCGGCATCCCTGATCGATGCAAACCATTCAATACGAAAGGTGCCCGACAACAGAGACCACAGAAACGACCCCACCAGTACACCAGCGGCAGCCATCACACCAAAGGTCAACATGGATGGTTGGAAACCCTGCATACCGTAGCCGACGGACTGGCCGACGGGATTAACAAAGGTAAAGGACTGCGCGTTATAAGGCCGACTATCGGCCGGTTTTACGTCCTCAGAATCCTCCGCCAAGAAGTCCCACTGTTGGATATACTCTTGCACTGTATAAGTTTCGCCGTCCAGATCAATGCTTGCGGTCGCCGTGATATACCAAGCGCCTAGTACCGCCAGACCGACGACCAACCCGGACAGCACGAGATCAAAACTGGTGCGAAAATCCGACGAGCGGAAACAAAACAGAACCAGTGCCGCGGCCAGGGCCACACCGATGACCAGTCGTGTCACCAGCACGTCATCCGGTGTCGATAACAACGCACCGAGGTCCTGGGTGGTGCCGAGATTCACCGCGAGCGGTCCCGCCCAATCAAGGAACAACAACGAATACAAGGTCTGATCAGAACCCGGAAAGGGGTTAGTCATGTAATAAGCAATCACGCCGATGATCAACAACACAAACAGTGACTTGATATTGCCTGCGCCGAGCCGCACCAGATTTTTGCTACCGCAGCCGCCCGCAAAGGTCATGCCGACACCAAACAGCAAGCCACCGATCACATTCTCAATCCAGATAAAACGCTCACTGCGGTACGGTGGAAACGAACTATCAACATTGAGTACACCAAACCATTCCAGCAGCACCATGCCCAGTGTGGAGACGGCAATCGCCCACATCCATGCGCGCAAACGACCCATATCTCCCATGTTGACCCAATCGGACACCGCACCCATGGTGCAAAAATTGGTCTTGTTAATCACCGCGCCCATCAACACCGCGATGACAAAAGTACCCCACAGATACACGTCTTGAGCGAAAGCAAAACTGTCGAAAATCATAATGGAATTATAGCCTCTAAGGCCATTTAGTGATGATTACAACTCAAATATATCCGTATTAATGCTTAATGCTGATAAACAGTGGGGTCGTCCTCCCCCGCCGCGAGAAAACCCTCCCGACGCAAACGACAGGCCTCACAACGGCCACAGGCTCGACCGCGATCATCGGCACGATAGCAGGACACCGTTGACGCATAATCAATGCCCAGGCGAGCCCCCTGCTGGATGATCCCGGACTTGCTCAACTCAATCAACGGCGTATGAATAACCGTCTTTTCCCCCTCGACGCCGGCCTTGGTCGCCAGATCCGCCATCGCCTGAAAGGCCTGAATATACTCCAGCCTGCAGTCCGGATAGCCCGAATAATCTACTGCATTGACGCCGATAAAAATGTGTCTTGCGCCCAGTACCTCGGCCCATCCCAGTGCGCAGGATAGGAAAATGGTATTACGTGCCGGAACATAGGTAACCGGGATACCGTCACTCGGATGATCAGGTACCGCGATTGCAGCGTCGGTCA
The DNA here is from genome assembly GCA_012965975.1 of Chromatiaceae bacterium. Taxonomy (GTDB): domain Bacteria; phylum Pseudomonadota; class Gammaproteobacteria; order DTRM01; family DTRM01; genus DTRM01. Next base: position 2,254 of record DTRM01000022.1, read on the forward strand.
GCGCCGAACCGCCAATCGCATCCAACCCCAGGTGCAACACCTTGTGTTCTCGAACACCTGCTTTGTCAGCGATCCTTGCGGCGGCGGCAAGCTCACCGGCGTGTCGCTGGCCATAATCAAAACTCAGGGTGTAACACGCATATCCCTGTTCTGCGGCCATTGCCAGCACCGTTGCCGAGTCCAAACCGCCGGACAGGAGGATCACTGCGCGCTTGCTCATATCACTTGCCTGCAACATCGCCCCACAGTTGCTTGTGCAACTGCATCTGAAAACGCACACTGAGGCGATCAGCCAGTATCCAGTCCGCCAGTTCGGTCGGATTCTGGTCGGGCACAACCGGCGAAAACAGTATTTCGCAGCGACCGGCCAAACCCAACTGATCCAGCTGTGATTTTGCCCAGTCGTAGTCTTCGCGGCTGCAAATCACAAATTTGACCTGATCATGGTCGTGCAGATGCTCAACATTCGACAGCAGATTTTTTGCCTGCTCACCCGAATCTGGTGTCTTCAGATCCATCACCTTGCTCACGCGTGAATCCACTGTCGAGACATCGATCGCGCCGCTGGTCTCAAGCGACACGTGATAACCAACATCGCATAATTCGGTGAGTAACCTTAGGCAGGACTTTTGCGCCAACGGTTCGCCACCTGTGACCGTGACATAGGCCGGACCATAGGAGGCGACCTGTTCGAGAACATCGGTCAGCGCCATCGATGAACCACCGGTGAAGGCATAACTGGTATCGCAGTAGCCACAGCGCAACGGACAACCAGTCAGACGCACAAAAACCGTTGGCAAACCAACGGTTCGAGACTCCCCTTGCAGGGAATAGAATATTTCGGTGATGCGAACTCGGGACTCGTCAGCCATGGATAACCTACCCGCAAACAAACAGAGGTGCTAGCGCCCTTCCTGTCGCATACGTTCCAGACGTTGCCCCGCGAGCCTGGCGGCAGAGGATTTTGGGTAACGACTGCGCAGGTCTTCCAGCACCATGCGCGAGTCGGCCCACGCGGTTTTTTCGTATTGGATATAGCCTATCTTGAGCAGGGCATCGGCCACTTTATTGCTACTCGAATAACCATCCACCACGACCTTAAAGTCGATCAGTGCCTGTTCAAAATTACGCGTCACGTAGCTGGATTCGGCAAGCCAGTATTGTGCATTGGCCGCATATTTCCCTGCCGGAAATTGCAGCAGCAAGGCCTTGAACGCACTTGAGGCGCGCCCATATTGGCCCTCTTTTAATAACGAGAAGGCTTCCTGATAGTCGGCTTCCTCCGAACTAAGCCCAGAGGTTGAGGTTCCATTGGGCGCAGCAAGCTCGACCGAGACACCACCATCATCACTATCGAAAGTTTCTACAGATGTCGGTGAACCGCTCTCCACACGATGCAAGCGTCGATCCATATCCAGATACAGGTCACGCTGACGTTTGCGCACGCCCTCCAGTATGTGGGTCTGTAACTCGACCTCACCACGCAGGGCTTGCAACTCCGCCTGCAGGCGCTGAACCTGCATCAACAACTGCACCATCCCGGCATTGCTCTGCGCACCTGCAGTACCTTCAAGGGCAACCGGTGCGGCGTTGACATCCACTACCGGAGACGCTGCGTACACCGATGTTACCGGCAAACTCGTCACCAGCAATGTCCGCAAGATCCGACGCATGGATGTCATCGGCTCACGCGTTAGCGTGCGTAAACCATCTCGACACGACGATTAACGCGCCATGCCGATTCGTCGTGCCCGGATGCAGCTGGACGCTCTTCGCCATAACCGACCACGTCGACCTGGCTGTTACGCGCGCCTTGCACGGTCAATATTTGTTGCACTGCTATTGCACGTTTCTCACTCAATGCAACGTTGTATTCGCGTGAACCCCGCTCATCCGCATGACCTTCAAGCACAATGCTGGCATTTGCATTGGCGGCCAGATATTTGGCATGCGCGGCGAGCAAATCGTTAAACTCGGATCGCACATTGGACTTGTCGAAATCAAAATACAGAACACGGGTCGCCAGCATGCTGTTGGGGTCATCCAGCTCACTGCCTCGAAAACTGCCGTTATCGATCAGTGCATTGGTCTCGGCGCCGCCCGTTGAGGATGAACCGGTGCTGGCGCTCGAGTCAGACTTGGTACCACCGGTGCCACTACAGCCGGCCATCACGGCAGCAAACAGGGCAACCAACAGTAATTTGAGTGTGCGATTCATATTTCCTCTCCAGTTTTTATTCGATATAGATGGAACGATACGAGAATACCGGGACGATTGTACCTGTTACTTCCCGATAAATCAGGGGCGAAATGGTGACCAGGCCGGCTCTCTGACTTCACCGGCGGTGTGCTGTAATCGTTGCCGAACACGGCCATCTGCCGAAACTGCGGCCAACATCGCCTGATCCTGATGCACAGTGGCATAGATGATCATACTGCCGTTCGGCGCAAAACTCGGGGTCTCATCAAGCCGACCATCAGTCAATACATCGAGTATCCCGGTTTTCAGGTCCAGCAAGGCAATGTGGAACAGTCCACGGGCACCATGAATCATCGCCAAACGACTGCCGTCCGGAGAAAACGTGGCCCGCGCATTGTAGCTGCCTTCAAACGTCAGGCGGGAGGCCTTACCGCCCCCTACGTCCACCCGATACAACTGGGGTTTACCTCCGCGATCCGATGTAAACACGATGGTCGATCCATCCGGCGACCACACCGGTTCGGTATCAATCGCATAGTGGCGGGTCAGTTGGCTGAAGGTCTTGGCGACAATATCGTAGATGAATATATCCGCATTGCCGTGTCGCGAAAGCGTGACCGCCAACTTGCGACCATCGGGTGACCATGAGGGTGCGCCGTTAATCCCCTTGAACGAGGCGATCTGCTCGCGCTTGCCGCTGGCGATCTCCTGCATCCAGATCGCCGAACCGCCCTTCTCAAAGGAAACATACGCCACCTTGGCACCATCGGCAGACCATGATGGAGACATCAAGGGCTCCGACGACGTCACCACGGTTTTTGGATTGAAACCATCGGCATCGGCAACCTGAAGCAGATAGCGCGCCCCATCCGTCGCGATGTCCGTCGATACCACATACGCAACACGCGTTGAGAACACCCCCTTGGAACCGGTCAAGGTTTCATATACCAGATCACTGATGTGATGGGCCAGACGCCGAAAGTCGTGACGCGGAACCGGAAAGCTGTATCCGGCCAACTGCCGCTCCCGAAACACGTCGAATAACTGAAACTGAACCGTGAAGTTATCTTTACCTTGCGCACGCACGCGGCCAATCAACAGATTCTCCATCCCCAGAATCTGCCAGTTCTTGAAATTGATACGGTCTGCCGAGGTTGGCATCGCTAGCATGTCGTCTTTCGGCAAGGCGCGAACCTTGCCGCTACGCACCAGATCGGCACTCACCACCGCGGCGATGTCCAATGGCACCTCACCAGCGTCGTCCCAGCCAAACGGCACGATCGCGACCGGAAATGCGCCCGCGGCCCCTTCGGTTATTTCGATCGTAAGCACCGCATGAGCCATAAGCGACCACAACATTAATGACACCGACAAACCTGTTCTTAACATCACGCTACTCATCACCCTTAAACAAAAATGTTAGTTCACGAAACCGCCCAAACAATTCTGGATCCGGCGGCAAATCCAGAGGCGATGCCTTGTACACCGCAACCTCAACCGAGCGATCGAACCCCGGGTTACCGCTGCTCTTGATGGTGCGCACATCCGCGACCTCACCACCCGGAATCAGACGCACCCGCAAACTTGATGACAGACCCTTTGAGTTGACCGGCCGCAACCAGTTACGTTCAATTTTTTGCCGAATCAGCGCCACATAGCGATTCACCAACTTGCGATCCTGCGCGGCATTTTCGATGGCCTGCTTTGCAGCGGCCTCTGCGGCAATACGTTTGGCCTCCTCAGCCTGTTTTCTGGCCACCTCTGCACGCCGCTGGTCTTCGAGTTTTTGTTGCTGTTCGGCTTGTTCGCGTGCCTTTTCAACCTCCGCCAAACGCGCTGCTTCCGACTCACGCTTTTTCTTCAGGGCGTCCTTTTGCTTACGCAAATCCTCCAGCTTCGCCTTTTCCTGCAGCTGTTTTTTCTCCAGATCCTTGAGTTTCTTCGCTTGCTCCGCTTGTGCAACCTTGGCCGCCTTCGCCTTCTTCGCCGCATCGGCCTCCTGCTTTTTCTTCTTCGCCTGTGCCGCTTTACGTTTGGCTTCAAGCTCGGCCAACTGTTTCTTCTCTGCCGACTGCTTCTTCTTCAGATCCGCCAGCCGTTTTTTCTCCTTGTCATGACGCTGCTGTTCTGCCTTTTTCTTCGCCGCATCCGCTTGTTTTAGCTTCTCGACTTCGGCCGCCATCTTCGCCGCGTCAACCACCGTCGCCTTAACCATATCGACCTTAGGCTCGCCACCAATGGGCGCAATCTTCCACTCCATACTGACCACTAACAGACCAAAAAAAACCGCATGGACGATAACCGCCCAAACAAAGGCCGTCGGCGTCCTAAACAGTATCTGCCACATCGTTCAGTGCCTAGTTCGAGGCCGCGACCGGGACAGGCTCGGTGATCAGGCCAATGCTGGGGGCACCCGCTCGCTGCAATAGCGACATCAGGATAACGACCCGCCCGTAGTCCACACCCTGATCACCCTTCACCATGACCGGCGTTCTCGGCTTGTAACGCAACACGGCCGCAACCCGATTCACCAAGGTATCATAATCCAGCGGCTGGTCGTTGTCCTCGCCAATGTCGAGATAAAAGTTGCCTTCCAGATCCACTGAGGCGACCAACGGTGCGGGCAAATTCTGCGGCAGTGGCTCCGCATCGGCCTGTGGCAAATCAACGCTGACCCCCTGCGTCAACAACGGTGCAGTAATCATAAAAATGATCAGCAGCACCAACATCACGTCGATGTAGGGCACGACATTGATTTCGGCCATCTGTTTTCGATGATTTCGCGAACGCGCCATTAGTCAGTCTCAGCTCAATCCAGATCGCTGTGGGCCTGACGCTGCAGGATGTTGGAAAATTCCTCCATAAACGCCTCATAACGATTGCCCAAACGCTCGCTATCATGGGCAAACCGGTTGTAGGCGATAACCGCCGGTATGGCTGCGAACAGACCCATCGCGGTCGCCACCAAGGCCTCGGCAATACCGGGGGCAACAATCGCCAGCGTTGCCTGCTGCACAGAACCGAGGGAACGGAACGAGTTCATGATGCCCCAGACGGTCCCAAATAAACCGATATACGGGCTGGTTGATCCCACAGTCGCCAAAAACGACAGGTGATTCTCCAGATAATCCAGTTCACGCGATAATGCAACGCGCATGGTTCGCTGCGCCCCCTCGACCACCGCCATCGGTTCAATGCCCGACTGCTTCCGCAGACGCACAAACTCGCTAAAACCGGATGAAAAGATATTCTCCAGTCCATGCGCCCGATTCTTGCCGTTAGATACCCTCGCGTAGATCTTGTTGATGTCGCCACCCGACCAGAACTCAGTTTCAAACACATCGGCGGCGCGCTGGGCCCGACGCAATACCTTGCGACGATCAAAGATCATGGTCCACGATGCCAGTGACGCGCCCAGTAAGACCAACATCACCAGTTGAACAATAGGACTGGCGCCAAGCACCAAATTAGCAATAGAAAGATCAGCAGTCATGAGTATCGGGTTATCCTAAATCTATGCGTTGGGCAATAATGCCTCGGGAAAACGTTTGGGTCGAAAGGTTACCGCATCGAGACACGCGATACGCACTTGCCCGGTACACAACAGCGGCCGTCGCTCGTCATCACGATAAATACGCTGATCAAAGGTAACGCTCACGTGACCACTTTCAACAATTTCGACGCCCACGTGCAGGTGGTCATTGAACTGAGCGGGCAGATGATAATCCAGTTGCACGCTGCGTACCGCAAACAATATCCCTTCCTTGGCGATCAACTCGTCCTGTTCAAAACCGAGGCTGCGCAACCATTCGGTTCGCGCGCGCTCCATGTATTTCAGGTAATTGGCGTAATACACCACGCCACCCGAATCGGTGTCCTCGTAGTAAATTCGTACCGGCCAGAAAAATCGATCTGAATGCTCAGACATCGTCGGATGAGTGGAGTTCCGTCACCGTCTAAAACAGTGCTTCAGGCTGCATCGACTCGCGCTCGGCTGGTGCCTTCAAGCCAAAATGGCGATACGCCTGACTCGTCGCGGTTCGACCCCGTGCGGTACGCATCAAGTAGCCTTGTTGAATCAGATAGGGCTCCAATACGTCTTCGATAGTACCCCGCTCTTCACCAATCGCGGCAGCCAGGCTATCAACCCCCACCGGCCCGCCGTCAAATTTCTCGATAATCGCCGACAACAACTTGCGATCCATCACATCGAATCCCTGCGCATCGACCTTGAACAAGTCCATCGCTTCGGCAGCTATCCCGGCACTGATCACTCCATCGGCACGCACGTCAGCAAAATCGCGCACGCGGCGCAGCAGTCGATTGACGATACGTGGGGTACCGCGGGATCGTCCGGCTATCTGTCTGGCGCCCTCATCATCCAGTTCGACGTTGAGTATGCCCGCTGAGCGCCGCACGATGGTGGCAAGCTCGTCTGGTGAATAAAACTCGAGGCGCTGAACGATACCAAACCGATCACGTAGCGGGGAGGTCAGCAACCCGGCTCGTGTGGTTGCGCCCACCAAGGTAAACGGCGGCAAATCGATCTTGATGGAGCGCGCCGCCGGCCCCTCACCAATCATAATATCGAGCTGGTAGTCTTCCATCGCGGGATACAGGATTTCTTCAATCACCGGACTCATGCGGTGAATCTCGTCCACGAACAACACATCATTGGCTTCAAGATTGGTCAGCAGTGCGGCCAGATCGCCGGCACGTTCAAGCACTGGGCCTGATGTATGGCGTAGATTGGCGCCCAATTCCGAGGCGATGATATTGGCCAGCGTGGTCTTGCCCAAACCGGGAGGCCCAAAGATCAAACAATGGTCGAGCGCCTCACCACGACCACGGGCGGCCTCGATAAAAATCGACATCTGCTCTCGCACCGCCTCTTGGCCGATGTAGTCTGCCAGTGTCTTCGGGCGGATGGCTCGATCCAGTACGGTATCTTCCGGCTTGCCGGCCGCGTCAATCAAACGATCTTCGCCCATATCGGTCATCAGCGACTACCCGCGGCCTGCAAGGCCTGACGAATAATTTCATCGCTGGCCAACGAGACATGATCCACACCTTTGACCAACCTGCCAGCCTCGGCATGACTGTATCCCAGCGCCACCAACGCGCTCACCGCATCGCCCACTGCGTTCACCGGCGACCCGAGTGTGGCCGTCGAGGATGCCACGCCGTTTGCGCCGCCGGATGCCGCCATCTGTGGCAGACGATCACGCATCTCAATAATCAGCCTCTCCGCTGTTTTCTTGCCAATACCCGGCAGACTGACCAATCGCGCGGTATCTTCGTATTCAACACAGCGAATAAAGTCCTCGGCAGAAATACCCGACAGAATCCCCACCGCCAATTTGGCACCAACGCCATTCACCTTGATCAGGCTGCGAAACAGGATTCGCTCAGACTGTGATGCAAAACCATACAATAACTGCGCATCTTCACGGACGATCAGATGGGTATACAGAACCACTTCCTCGCCGGTCTCGGGCAACACATAAAAGGTCGACGTCGGCACCTCGACTTCGTAACCCACGCCTTGCACATCGAGCAATACACCCGGTACTGATTTTTCCGCGAGGATACCGCGCAACAAACCGATCATCGATGTCTCCCCGCGCGAAAGCCGGTCGCATGCGGAAGATGATGCAGGGTCTGACTGGTATGACAATGACACAGCGCCACCGCCAGTGCATCCGATTCATCTTCCAGCATCGGATCCTTGTAACCCGTCAATATTCGCACCATATGTTGCACCTGGGATTTGTCCGCCGCGCCACTACCGACAATGGCCTGCTTGATTTGTCTTGGAGTGTACTCGTCGATGTCGAGTGATGCGGTCACGCCTGCACAAATCGCGGCGGCACGCGCATGACTGAGTTTGATGGCGGAATCAAAGTTCCGCGACACAAATACTTGCTCAACAGCCATTCTATCGGGCTGAAACTCACGAACCACCGCACCTATCTCGTCGTTGACGACGCCACTGGCAATACGATGCGTCTGGTTGGCTTCCATTTCCACAATGCCATAGCCGGTCACCCGTGAACCGGGATCAATCCCAAGTACGCGAATGCAACTCCTAGAGGACAATCGACAACCCCGTTTTACAGTTGGGCCAGGATCTCATCCGAGATTTCTGCATTGGAATAGACATTTTGCACATCATCCAGATCTTCCAGCATATCAATAAGTCGCAACATTTTCGGTGCATCATCGGCGCTAAGTTCAGCGCCCGTTGATGCCCGCATGGTCACTTCTGCACTCTCTGGCTCAAGACCCGCCGCCACCAGACCATCCTTCACACCAATGTAGTCATCGGGATCGGTAAGTACGTCAATCGAAGTGTCATCATTGGTGACCACGTCCTCAGCTCCGGCCTCCAGAGCCGCTTCCATAATCTGATCTTCGTCACCACCGACGGGGAAACTGATCAGACCCACGCGGGAAAACAAATACGAGACCGAGCCGTCAGAACCCAGATTTCCCCCACTTTTACTGAAGGCGTGCCGCACCTCGGCAACGGTACGGTTCTTGTTATCGGTCATGCAATCCACCATCACAGCCGTACCACCGGGGCCATAACCCTCATAGCGAATCTCGTCGAGCGCAGCACCATCGTCATCGCCCGAACCACGTTTGACCGCACGTTCGATGGTATCCTTGGTCATATTGCCGGACAAGGCCTTATCGATCGCGGCTCGCAGGCGTGGATTCGCCGCGGCATCGCCACCCCCCATGCGCGTAGCAACGGTAATTTCGCGAATCAGCTTGGTAAACAGCTTGCCTCGTTTGGCATCCTGAGCGCCCTTGCGGTGCTGAATATTGGCCCATTTACTATGTCCTGCCATAAATCGTATTCTCTCAAAATCAGCGTTAAGAGCAGCAAAAAACCGAGCGGGTATCGGCTCGACTCAGTCTATCACCGTGGCCCCGGGTTATTAAGTAAAAACCTTCTTTCTACCCAAGACAGAGCGGTCGCCAGCGGGGTAAGCCCCAGCGCCAGCCCGAGCCCAACCCCAATACTGTTGGCCAACATATCCACCGGGTCATACTGGCGGTATCCGGTCAGCCCCTGACAGACCTCCATGACCAGACCCAGCGCGACCAATAACAGCGCAACCGGTATTCTCGACCAACCCAAATACAATTGGCTAAACCACAGCATCAGTACCCCGTAAGCCGTAAAGTGCATAATCTTGTCGCTTAACGGAATTCCAGCCGTCGGAATGCTAGGTACCAGCGAACCGACTATTACCGCCACCACCAAGCCCCATCCCACCCGATACCACCACTGGAAGTGGTGCAACACTCTTCTTCTTAACTCGAACCGCATGATTGAACCGCACCCGACTGGTTTCCACCGTGTCGGCCTTTCCGATATACTCCCCCGCATTCAGTCATACTAACATCTGCGCCGGATTTTCCGATGGCAGATTCAGCGAAATAGCCCCACATGCCTCAGCCCAACAGCCTGTCTTACGAAGAACTTCTCGCCTGTGGGCGAGGTGAGTTATTTGGCCCCGGAAATGCACAGTTGCCGGTACCGCCGATGTTGATGTTTGATCGCATCACCCATATTACGGAAGATGGCGGTGAATTCGATAAAGGACTGATCATCGCCGAACTGGATATCAATCCCGATCTGTGGTTTTTCGACTGCCATTTTATCGGTGACCCGGTGATGCCAGGATGTTTGGGGCTTGATGCAATGTGGCAGTTGATCGGTTTCTACCTCGGCTGGCTGGGCCATCCTGGCCACGGGCGCGCGCTCGGTTGCGGCGAGGTCAAATTTACCGGACAGGTCACTCAGGCAACCAAAAAGGTTAAATACACCATCGACATCCGCCGTGTCATCGCCCGCAAGCTTTGCCTTGGCATCGCCAATGCCAAGATGGAGGCCGACGACAAGGTGATTTACACCGGAGAAGGTTTACGCGTCGGTTTGTTTACATCGACCGAAGGATTTTGAGGATAGTACTATGCGACGAGTAGTCATTACCGGAATCGGTGTCGTCTCCAGTATCGGCAACGATTGTGCCGAGGTTACCGACAGTCTGCGCAGCGGACGATCGGGCATCGCGAACGACCCCGAATACGCCGAACTGGGTTTTCGTTCCCACGTTTGCGGCCCCATCAACATTGATGTGGAATCCCTTATTGATCGCAAGATCCGCCGCTTTATGGGCGCGGGTGCGGCCTACAACTACATCGCAATGAAACAAGCGGTGGAGGATTCCGGTCTCAGCGAAGCGCAGGTATCCAATATTCGCTCGGGGCTGATCATGGGCTCGGGTGGGCCCTCTACTTCCAGCCTGTTGCAGGCTTGGGATACGTTGCGGGCAAAGGGTCTGCGAAAAGTGGGGCCTTATATGGTGACCCGCACCATGTCCAGCACCAACTCGGCGTGTCTGGCGACCCCATTCAAGATCAAGGGTATAAATTACACCATCAGTTCTGCCTGCGCGACCAGTGCTCACTGCATTGGTAACGGTGCCGAACTCATTCAGTTTGGCAAGCAGGATATTGTCTTTGCCGGCGGTGGTGAGGAAGTGCACTGGACCATGACCGTTCTGTTCGACGCGATGGGTGCGTTGTCATCCAAGTACAATGACGCGCCTACCACCGCATCGCGTCCCTACGATGTCACTCGAGATGGCTTTGTGATCTCTGGCGGCGCGGGTGTCGTGGTTCTGGAAGAACTGGAACATGCCCGTGCACGCGGCGCGAAAATTTATGCAGAAGTGGTTGGCTACGGTGCCACCTCGGATGGCTACGACATGGTTGCGCCATCCGGCGAGGGTGCTCAACGCTGCATGAATATGGCCATGGAGGGCGTCGAAGGATCCATCGACTACATCAATGCCCATGGCACCAGCACCCCGGCTGGCGACATGCGTGAGTTACAAGCATTGCGAGGGGTATTCGGAGACAACATGCCGCCCGTCAGTTCCACCAAATCACTCACGGGACATGCGCTGGGTGCAGCCGGTGTAAACGAAGCGATCTATACGCTCTTGATGATGGAAAATAACTTCATCTCAGCGACCGCGAACATAAATGAACTCGACCCTGAAGCCGGCGATGCACCGATCGTGAGTGAATTGCGCGAAGGTGTCACGCTCAATACCGTGATGTCGAACAGCTTTGGGTTTGGCGGGACCAATGCAACGTTGGTGATGCAACGTTTGAAGGACTGAAAAAAACCTACTCCAAACTGACCTCCGACGAGTTCCGCGTCTAGCCTTCTTCCTTACTCGGTAGCGTGCGCAATTTAATCCCCAGTTCTCTTAACTGACGATCATCAATCATCGCAGGGGCCGACGTCAGCGGACACGCCGCCGTCTGTGTTTTTGGAAACGCAATAACATCACGAATCGAGTCCGAACCGGTCATTAACATCACCAAACGATCAAGGCCAAAGGCCATACCGCCGTGCGGTGGCGCACCGTAACGCAACGCATCAACCAGAAAACCAAACTTGTCACGCACCTCGTCGTCACCCATGCCCAGCAACGACAATACGGTTTGCTGCATTTCAGACTGATGAATACGAATCGAGCCACCACCCAACTCAGTGCCGTTAAGTACCAAATCGTAGGCCCGCGACAAGGCGTTACCGGGGTCTGCCTTGAGCGCATCAACATCATCGACGGCCGGCGCGGTGAACGGGTGGTGCAACGCGGTCCAGCGCTTCGCACCGTCATCCCAGTCAAACATCGGAAAGTCCACCACCCAAAGTGGTTTCCAGTCGCCTTCCGCGAGGCCACGCTCATGCCCCATCTTGACGCGCAGCGCGCCCAGCGCCTCGTTGACCACCGCGGTCTTGTCCGCACCAAAGAAAATCAGATCACCGGCTTCGGCACCGGTACGCTTGAGTATTTCCGCGACGACATCATCAGGCAGGAATTTCAGGATCGGTGACTGCAGACCATCACGCCCGGCGGCGGGATCATTGACCTTGATGTAGGCCAAGCCCTTGGCGCCATAGATACCCACATACTTGGTGTAACCGTCAATATCCTTGCGCGACAATTCACAGCCACCCGGCAGACGCAGCGCTGCAACACGACCATCCGACGATTTGGCCGGGCCGGAAAACACCTTGAACTCTACCTCGGTCATCAGGTCGCCGACATCGGATCACTGCCGTAGCGAAACATACACTCCGCCCACGTCATACGAGGAAACTGGTCGGGTAACGCGACATCAATCAATTCGGCAAACAGACCGCGTACCATCTCTTCCATCAGACCCATAATTCCATCCTCATCCATGAATGAGGTCTCGACATCGAGCTGGGTAAATTCGGGCTGACGATCGGCACGCAAATCTTCGTCGCGGAAACAGCGAACAATCTGATAGTAGCGGTCGAACCCGCTAATCATCAGCAACTGTTTGAACAACTGGGGCGACTGCGGCAATGCAAAAAAGGAACCATCATGGGTGCGGCTGGGCACCACGTAGTCGCGAGCACCTTCTGGCGTTGCACGGGTCAACATCGGCGTTTCGATTTCGTTAAACTCATTATCATCCATGTAACGTCGCAGATAAGAACTCACTCGCGAACGAAACAACAGGCGCTCTGCGCTGTCTGGCCGACGCAAATCGATATAGCGATAACGCAGCTTGGTTTCTTCGTTGACCTCAATCACGCCATCCACTGGAATCGGCGGGGTTTCGGCTGCATTCAAAATCTCCAGCTCGAGACCCAGCATCTCGATCGCGCCGGTGTTCATGTCTGAGTTTACGGTGCCTTCCGGTCGCGGACGCACTAGCCCTCGAACCCGCAGCACATACTCACTGCGAACACGCTCGGCCAAACCAAAGGCCTCAACCGTATCGGGATCAAACACCACCTGCACGATACCTTTGAGATCGCGCATATCGAGGAAGATCACGCCACCATGATCACGACGACGGTGTACCCAACCACAAACTTCGACCTCCTGGTCCAGCTGTGCTTCGGTTACTTGTCCACAATAATGACTACGCATAACTATTTTCCACCCTGATCGCTGCCAGATTTTTTCGCAGCCGTACCCTTGGAAGAGGGCTCGTCGGAACCGCCGCTACTCTTGTTTGAGGATGTTTCAGACTTACCGTCGTCGACCAGATTACGCTTGCCGCCACTCTTGAAATCGGTCTCATACCAACCCCCACCCTTGAGACGGAAGCCCGCCGCAGAAATCAACTTTTGCAGCGATGACTGGCCACACTCGGGGCAATCCTTGAGCGGGTCATCACTGAACTTCTGTATTTTTTCCAGACGATGACCACAATCAACGCACTGATATTCGTAAATCGGCACCTAAACAAATCCTGATGTTCTGTAACTTAGAATCGCAGCGACCGCACACAAGCAACCGTCGCGAAAAACGAATAGCGTAGTCTACTGGAAAATTCGTGTAAAAACAGGGGATAAATCGGGTGTTTATGCGATTTCGGGCAGGACTAACAACCTTCCTCAACCGTTTCACGGTCACCATCTCGATGGTCGCGCAGTTGCTCAAGCTGACGACCCATCAGATGCTTGATCAGCAAATCCCGGTCATCTTCGCGGATAAAGGCAAAATCAATCGCAATATCGTAGGGGTATTCGGGGTCGCCCTCGGGATCATGAAAACAGCGAACCACCTCACCGTAGGTCAAAATCCCGGTAAAGGATGGAAATAACACCAGCTTGAGCTCAACCATCGCGCCGAACTCCAACTCGTTCGCGGCGCGAAAAGCCATACCCGTGCCGCTGAGATTCACCTCGTGCGCCGGCTGCTCCGATAAATCCTGTTCCTGGGCGAGAAACGCACGAGCCAGCATGTCGATTTTCTCATCCAGCGTTGACAGATAATCGGCAATATCAGGATTGCGGCCGCGGATGCGTTTCAGCTGTGACGTCATGCTGTGACCAATGGCCGCCAAACTGGAACTCACCGTAAACTGATCCGGCAATCCTTCTTTGAGACGGGTCACACGACTAGGCAGATCCTCGATCGGAATGGTTTTGTATCGAAAAATGATGTTGTCGTCGATACGAAAAAATCGACGTCGTTCATCTGCACTTAAATCCGCGTTTGTCACCACTAGGCCCCCTACTTGTTAAACGACTTGGAAATGCCGCCGATGCGCGCACCACGACCCGGCGTCGACTTGGCTGCACCCTCAAAGTTCAAACCGATGACGGTCATCGGTTCACGATGATAAAAAGAAGGTGCTTCATCATACGATCCGCTTTCACTGATATCCCCTTCTACGCCCCCGTCACCCAGGCCTGCACCTTCACCTGCTTCAGGCACATCCTGCTCAAGTACAATT
>DTRM01000023.1:0-4434 GCA_012965975.1 Chromatiaceae bacterium
TACTGCCTGAACTCTCCGGTCCAATAACAATAACGCATTTATTTTTCATACTGGTATCGATCCATCAACTCACCACAGGCACCGATTATACCGCCCAGCGCATTGGACGATAGTTCGTCACTCCAACCATCGATGCTCGCTTTACGAAAAAATGCATCATCCCGCATGTTACCAAAATCAGTCACATCAATAATCGGAGCCAACACTTCTATGGAGGAAGTGACCCCAATGAACTCAAATAGTTCCCGATAAGACGTCTCGGGACTGGTAACCAGATCCTCGTAACGACACACCGTCATTCTGTCGGAAAAATTGCTGTCAGCCATCAACTCCGTCACACCATTCATATCTCTAACCCAGATATCGGCTGCCGTCCGCGCCCAGTCATCCAAATTATCCACCATCGACTGAAACCCATTATCGATACGATGATTATGATGCCATGACGAAACAATAACCGAGCGGGGATCGCGCACAATACAGATAAATCTAGCCTTCGGAAACCAGTTCATGTATTGCCGACAACGACTCGTAATGGCATTGTCGTTAACACCGTGCCAGACAACATCCCTACCATCAGCACCTCGTTTCGCCGCCGTTCGAATCACTGCCTGCAACACAGGAACCCTGTCATCATCGGTAAACGGACTACTACCTTGTCCACCCGTGCGCGCATCAACATCTTTAAGTACCTGAGTGTAGCCGCCAAACAGATCGGGCAAAGTACGATGAAAGTACTCAAACTGATGCTCCGAAGGACATGACACCTCTGGATGGGCATTCAGGATCATTTGCAAAAACGTAGTGCCCGATTTTGGCACTCCAAAGCAGAAGGCGAGATTCATATCAATTTTCAGGATTGGTGATTAATTCAGCGGACATCGGGATGTTACCCCACCAATGCCTCGATAGGGTAACGTTCCATCAGATAGCACAGGCAGTCCTGCCGAATAATCTGGGCGTTCAGCGTCAACATGGATGGCATCACAGGACGACGCAAACGCAGTTGGCCATCCTCCACGTAAAAATATTCGCTACTTAAATCCTGTCCTGACTCACTGATAACGACCAACGGCAGGCTCGCATCGTCGGTCACTTGACCAATACTCGTACCCACCGGAAGCTCGTGAAAATTCAAATGGTCGATGTCCGGTAACAGGCAAAGTGGCGAGATACCCTCACCGATCACAAACTCCACATCCGGTTTGATCTTGACCTGAGCGACTGTGTGAAACAAATCAAGATCGCCCTTCGGTAGCGGGTGGTTCGGCAGTTCCTGAAGATGCAAACAGTCATTGATATAGGTAGCAGCATGGTCGACACCGTGCTCTTGACCAGGCAAACCACACTCGAGCGTAACAGCTGGGCACAACGTGCTGAATGCCTGTGATTGCACGCCCTTTGGCTGTAGAAAATACACCACGGTACGACCGAATAGACGCGCGAGATGAAAGAACTGGTTGTCCAACACACTCAAACAGGCGTAATGGGGATTGATGCCTGTGGTGTTATGAATATCAATGCTCGCAAATACCCGTCTATCGCGCATCAACTCGACAATGTCGCGCATCATTTGTTGTTCTGGCGAATCCGGCTCGGGCGTGCCCGGCCAAATGCGATTGTAGTCGGGCTGGTCATCATGGCGACGTACGCCTTCGTGTGCGGCACTGACATTACCGACAAACAACGACAATGCCCGCGGCAACTTTCGCCTCCCACCGCCGACCTGATATGACTTTAGCACCCGCTGCACCGCGCCCAGTCCGGTGACTTCGTTACCGTGCATCAACACTGACACAAACAGCGGTTCGGGGCGCTCACCCGGCAGGTGAATCAAGGTCGGCGCACCCAGCAGAGCCTGTAGCTCAACCGCCTGGGCATCCAACAGGCCCTCCGGGAGCGTGGTTCTCTCGATCAACATGACAGGGGCCACGCGTGTACGGGCTTGCCACTTTCCTGCCCCGCCAGATAGGACTCCACCAGGCCTTCTGCATCCATTCCGTAACTCGCCACCCAACTACGCTGCCAACTGGCACCGGTTCGCCCAAAACGCGCTCGGTCTTCGATGATCCCCAAAAAGCGCCGCGCGTCTTCGACATCGATACCCAGATGATCCAAGCCTTTGCGGGCAGCGGGCAACAAGTGTTCGAGGATCAGTTCGCTCAGCACCCGCGGTTTTCCATCACTCCAGATAATCTTCGCACTCAAGCCCTCACGTGCGGCGGCATAAAAATTCTTCTGTGCGCGTACAAACGGTATTTTCGATTCCAACTCGCGCCCATGCTCACTCAAGCCATAGATGAGACCGAAATAGAATGCCGCATTGGCAATACTGTCAAGCGTGGTCGGACCCGCTGCGGTGACACGATGTTCAATGCGTAGATGTGGCGTGCCATCATCATCAAAACCCAACAAGGGTCGGGTCCAGCGCCATATCGTGCCGTTGTGCAGACGCAAATGAGGCAGCGTGTCGGGATCGTGGTCATCCAGCATCGGTAACAACACCGGATAGCGATCACGATTAGCCTGGAAACACTCGACCAAACTGTTCTCAACGTAGCGAATACCAAAGGTAACCCGCTTACTGTAATCCGATCCTCCAACCGAGACCGATTGTTCAAACAGAGGAATGCGCGTCTCCGACCATAGGTCACGGCCAAACAGAAAGGGTGAGTTGGCACTGATCGCGACCATCGGCGCAGAAATAATCTTGGATAAATTAAACGCGCGAGTTGCATCTTTCTGAGTAGTCTTGAGGTGAATCTGAAACGACGTCGCCGCCGATTCGAGCATCACATCGCCATGATCAATCAACAGATGCTGATGGCCACGAATATCAATCTGTATCGGACGCCCTCCACGCATTCTCAGCACTTGCTGATTGAGGCCGTGATAGCGTTCAAGAGACGACATGTTATCCAGCACCAACTCTTTTTGCGTCACGGTCGGCAAGATGCCGATCATCACCAACCGAGCGTCAAGATCGGTGGCAGCCTCTCGCGCACGCGACCAGGTCGCCTCCAACTCCTGATACATCGCTGACAACGCGTTGGCGCCCAGCGTGACTGGACTGCTGTTGAGTTCGACGTTAAAACTGGCCAACTCTGGCACCACCAGCGGGTCATTGAGGCGTTGCAGGAAAGGCTCGTTGATAGGCTGTGGCAGGGCATCCCCACCAATCAGGCAGGCTTCCAGTTCAAAACCGGCGCGATCGCCACGGGCAGAGAAACTGTCATGACGAAACCAGTCTTCCAGCCTCGCGGTTTCTCGGTGCAGTCGTTGAGAAAATTCCTCAAACTGATCCGCATCAAATTCTCTGCTGTCTATTTCCTGCCCCAAAGGTACCTCTATGCAAGCAATTGTTCGAGTTGTTCCAATCGTTGTGGCGTACCAACATCAAACCAGCGCCCGGAGTAACACTGACCACTAACCTCGCCGCGTTCTATCGCCACGTGCAACAAGGGTGCGAGCGGGAAACGTCCCTCATCGCAGGCGGAAAAAAATCGTGGATGATAGACACCAATACCACTATAGGTGAGTTTTTCATTGCCGTCAGAAACCACCTGACCGTGGCTAAGAAAAAAATCACCCTGCGCGTGCTGTAGGGGGTTATCGACCAAAACCAGATGCGCGCCGGCGGGCTGGCATGATAACAACCCGGTATAATCAAAATCGGTCCAGACATCTGCATTCAGAACCAAAAAGGGGTCGTTACCGAGCAGATATAATGCTTGCCTGATACCTCCACCCGTTTCTAGCGCCCCCGGAGGTTCCGCTGAGTACTGAATCGACACACCCAACCGGGAGCCATCACCCAAATGCGCAACGATCCTGTCGCCTAACCAGGCATGATTAATCACAAGTTCATCGATACCCGCTGACTGGAGACCCGCGATCTGGTGCTCAATCAAGGTTTTACCCGCCACTGACAGTAGGGGTTTTGGAAGATCATCGGTCAGCGGCCGCATACGCTCACCCCTGCCCGCCGCCAGAATCATAGCCTTCATGGATAAAAAAAACTCTCAAGGACGCGTCGATGGCGCGTGTTCAGATACCCGATCTCAGACTGCCAGATGCCCCCTTAAACTGCAAACGGGCGGAACGGCTTGATCTCACAGTGGTCAACGTCGGGCAGACGCATATAACGCGTGTCGACTATCGGTGTCACCGGCGGCAAACTACGTCTTGCCTCACCAAGCACCATCTGCGCCATCGCACGATAGGCTGTTAGCTTGCCACCCAACACCGAGATAAGGCGCGGCTGTGCCACCGAATCCAACTGCAGTACGGTATCGCGACTTTTCCGATTGGCGTTACCCGAGTCACCCGGCAATACCCTGAGACCGGCAAACTTGTCGATGATCTGTGCTACATCGACACCGCGTTCGGGGAAATGCTGTGCCAGCGTGTCCAACAAATACTGCACCTCACCGT
>DTRM01000023.1:4459-8994 GCA_012965975.1 Chromatiaceae bacterium
GGGGTCTCCCTGAAAACGCGACTCGGTGGTACCGACCATAGTGTGTTCACCCCATGGCAGAATAAACACCGCGCGGCGATCGCTAGGTGCCTCGACGTAATAAATTCGATCACTCAGCCGTCCCGGCACGATGATATGTGTTCCCTGCACCAGATCGATCTTTGGTACGACCTGCGCAGGCGTCACCCCCGCCACTATCTGCCCAACCCAGGGACCCGTCGCATTGATCACCACTCGTGCCTCAACACAGTCCCGCGTACCCGCACGATGGTAAGAAACTGCTGGGTTCGCAGCCGATAAATCAATGCGCTCGACCGTGGCCGAGGTGATCAATTGTGCCCCAAGGTCCAACGCCGATTGCATGACCGCCGCCGTCAACGCCGCATCATCCGTCTGCGCATCATAGTACTGATACACCGCAACCAATCCGTCCTGCTCAAGGCCGTCTAGGTTTTTCCAGTCGCGCCGGGGTATTTTGCAAAAGCGTGCCTCGCGACGCAAACTGCCCAGCAGGGCATAAAATGTCAGGCCGGCTCGGATCATCCACGCGGGTCGCATTGAATGGCGATACACCGGAATCAAAAACGGGACCAGACGCACCAGATGGGGTGCGTTGCGTAATAGATAACGTCGTTCGAGCAAACACTCTCGCACCAGCGAAAACTGATTCGACTCCAGATAGCGCAGACCGCCGTGAATCAATTTGGTCGAACGCGATGACGAACCGGTGGCAACCTGTGGATACTGTTCCAGCACCTGAACGGAATAACCCGCCGCGGCTGCGGCTTGCGCAATGCCTACACCCTGAATGCCCGCCCCGATTACCAACACATCAAGCAGCATCGGGGTTTACTCCAGCAGCCAGAACCTCGCCAATTGCACCGGTTTCGATAAAATCAGCACCGGCATTCACCCAGCGAGCTATCTCGCCCACATCAACCACATCATAGATAACCCAGTGCCAACCTCCTGGCCATAAGGTAGACTCCCCGACCTCGATCTTGTTGCGATTGCAAAACACATAGTCGGGCGCCAACTGGTTTGCGACAATCCGATGTGCTTCATCGTATTTGCGTACAGCCAACCCAACTGGCACGGCATATTGCTCGCGCGCATAATCAAGCGCCGTACTCTCAAACGAAATCAGTATCCAGGGGAAATTCGCCTTACGCATAACCTCCATGATCGTATCAACCACCGCGGCGACACCATTCTGTTCGATACTTTGGCGTTTGGCTTCTACGAACAGGCTAAGTTCCGGTTTGGAATTCACCAGTTCCACCACCGCAGCCAGCGTGGGAATAAATGCAGCAACTGGCTTTCCCGAAAGATGTTCTGTCGCTAATAGTCGCTGTAACTGTTCAGCGGTGTGCTCACCCACCACACCATCCGCGCCCGTCGTACGCCGCAACTCCCAGTCGTGGACGCACACGGCGACACCGTCAGAAGAAATTTGCACATCAAGTTCAAGATACTCTGCACCCACTTCGATGGCATGGGCCAACGCCGGCA
This sequence comes from Chromatiaceae bacterium, assembly GCA_012965975.1. Lineage (GTDB taxonomy): Bacteria > Pseudomonadota > Gammaproteobacteria > DTRM01 > DTRM01 > DTRM01. The sequence continues at coordinate 5,972 of DTRM01000023.1, forward strand.
AGGTATTTTCAGGAAAATTCACCATCTCGCCACGATGGGCAATCAATGGAACCGGGAGCTTGTCACCGGCAACACAGGCCATGGACTGACAAAAACGACGATAGCGTTGCGTCACGGTGGCGTTAGGGGTCGGATCAAACACGTCGCAACTTGAGCGGATCCAGTCCTGTGGCCGACCTGCCAAGCACCACGCCAAACCATTGGCTGTGAGCTCTTCATCACCAAACCGACGAACCGGCAGACCACTCACATCAGACAGCCGCTGACAGAATCCATTGTCGTTCGCGACACCGCCACCGATCTGCACAGATTCGACACGTCGACCGGTCTCGCGCATCGCATCAAGATTTGCGGCGATCATAAACACCATGCTTTCCATCACCGCCGCGACCTGCTGTAACGATGAGTAGCGATGCCACTCACCATCCAATAACAACGGCGCCTTACCCTCGCACCACCAAGGCGAGCCCACACCGCCAACCGTATTAATGAACACCGGCGGGTTGACCACATCAGGCCAGGATTGTTCATCCATAATCTCGATACCGAATTCGCATTGCAGCCATGCCAGTGCCGACCCCGCACCATTGACCGTGCCTTCAATGGCATATTCGGGCCCCGAGTCAGCACTAAATACAACGGTTGATAACAGCTGATCTACCACAACAGCGTGGTCAGTCCGCATCAAGATAAATGCCCCAGTACCCACATTCACAGTGGCGGTGGTCTGCGAGCTATCACCAAACCCATAGAACGCAGCGGACTGATCGCCACACAACAGAGACAGTTCAATGTCTGTTCCTTGAATCTGGCCATAGCTGGCCTGAGTCGGCGCCAAGTCCGGCAAACAGCGCGCATCAATTTCGAAGGTACGAAGAAGTTCTGGATCCCATCGTAACGAGTGTTGATCCATTAACAGGGTGCGAGAGGCATTACTGTGATCGACCACAAACGGCGACCCTTCCAGCAAATGAAAAACAACATAGCTGGCCAACGGTCCAAGACAAAGGTCATCGGTGGCGGCGGTATCCATCACCTGTTGATTGTTATGCAACAACCAATGCAACTTGGAGGCGCCATAATGCGGTGACGGACGCAGTCCGGTGGTCGCGCGAATCGTCGCGTGCCGATCCCTCATCCGCGCCAGCGTTTTACGCCCGCGCGTGTCCTGCCAACTCAGCACTGGCGACAATGCAACACCATCCCGTCGCCGCCATGCGAGCACACTGGAACGCTGCGTAGCCAATCCCGCGCGCGCAATCGTCGCGCCCTGCTCCTCGGCAAACCCGACGGACTGAGTAATCAATGTCTTCAGACTGGTCACAATCTCATTCGCATCCTGCTCTACCCGCTCGTCCGACAGGCGACACAGTGCAATCTCGTGCTGAGCGCGATACACGCAGTTGCCATTCGCGAGATACAGTCCGGCTCGCGAGGCATGAGTGCCCTGATCAAGAACTAGAAAAAGCCCCTGTTCGCTCATTGATTCATCCGGAACATAGTCACTAATTTATTGATTATTAACGCCTTAACTATAGATCACCGCAGTGCTTTCGACATCAGTCTAACGTTCGAACAGAAACAAAACTTAAATTTTACCGACCGGTCTACTATTATGATTGACCTGGAAGAGACTGGAAGCATTATGGAATTCTCATTACACCAACGAAATCCGCTACCCAGACTGATCTTGGGCAAACACTGGAAAAGAGAAATGCCCCGACCTCGCAGTAATGACGATTACTCAACTTGAGTGGTATTCTTCCAGACACCAAGAACGCGTATCGGATTTACTGATTAATACGACAGACCAACCCTTTTGGGAAACCCGATCCTTGCAAGAGATGAGCCGCGAGGAGTGGGAGTCCTTGTGCGATGGCTGCGGACGTTGTTGTCTGGAAAAACTCGAAGACGAAACCAGCGGCGAGGTCTATTTCACCAACATCGCCTGCCGCTTGCTCGACACCGACGACTGCTGCTGCTGCAACTATCCCGAACGTACTCGTGAGGTACCGGACTGCATGGTATTAAGTCCCGACCATCTGGACGATATTAACTGGCTACCGAAAAGCTGCGCCTATCGACGTATTAAGGAAGGGCGTGGACTGGCGCCATGGCATCATTTGGTATCGGGCAGTTGTACCACCGTGCATGAAGCAGGGATCTCGGTGCGCGGGAAAACCATCTCTGCACAAGGCATTGGTATCGAGGAGTATGAAAACCATGTGGTTGATTGGATCGAATAGCGTGCTTGTTAGGTTGCCAACGCCCCCACGATAAGTAGACACCCCAACCAGATCGATTAAGATCTAGGCCGAGGGGTCAAAATAGCAAAAACAACCGAATACCGATAACATTGCTTCACTAAAACCGATCAACAAAGCAATGAATAGCAGTATTACTTCGTTAGTACATTCATAAGGACCTTCAGCAATGCCACAATACATATTCGTTTATCTGGGAGGTGATTATCCTTCCAGCCCAGAAGAAGGCCAAAAGCATTTCGCCAAATATCAACGGTGGCTGTCATCATTGGGTGACGCGGTTGTTAGTCCTGCGATTCCCTTCAAGGATACACATACCGTGCAGCCAAACGGCACAACTGGCCCTGGCAGTACAACAGCGATTTCGGGGCTTAGCATTATCAAAATGCCTTCGATGGATGAAGCACTGGCGGTAGCGAAATCCTGTCCGTTTCTGGAAATAGATGGCACGCTAGAGATTTCTGAGATGATTGATATGTCTAGTAAAGCGAATTAGCAACGCTAATCCGCCCCAATTTTGTGTATTGCGCCGGGTTATGTACACAGTGGCGACAATCGCTTCAAATCGCACCAATCAATCGATGCAACGGTGCCAACGCATCATAACGCGACGTGACTTCCTGTACGTATCGCAACGTACGCGGAATATCATGCAGATACCCCGGCTTGCCATCACGATGATTGAGTCGCGCAAAGATGCCTATCGCCTTTAGATGACGCTGCACACCCATCCAGTCAAACCAGCGCAGGAATTCATCA
>DTRM01000023.1:9037-16733 GCA_012965975.1 Chromatiaceae bacterium
CCGACTGCACGGCCAGTTCGTAGTAACCCATGGCCCAGTATTCCACTCGTTCACGCGGCCAATCGATATAACAGTCTCGTAGTAACGATACAAGGTCGTAAGTAATAGGGCCAACCACGGCGTCCTGAAAGTCGAGTACCCCGGGATTGTTAACCTCTGTCTGCATCAAGTTTCTGGAATGAAAATCACGATGCACACAGACTCTCGGTTGCTCCAATGCCACGTTTGCCAACAGTTGAAACTGGCTCCCCAATTCAGATATCACTTCGTCGGACAGCGCCATGTCGAGGTGTGTCTGCAAGAACCAGTCGCGAAATAAACTCATCTCGGTAAGCAGCAGGGCCTCGTTATACGCTGGCAGACGATCGTCAATTGGGCCTGCGGCCTGTATCACCATCAGCGTTCTGAGTGCATCGCCGTACAAGCGTTCCACGCTATTGTTGTCGAGCTGATCGAGGTACACCCGGTCACCCAGATCACTCAACAATAAAAAACCCTGTTCGAGATTCGCCTCAATGACTTCCGGGACGTGCACACCAATCTCATGCAGTGCGTTGCTGATGGTCACAAACGGGTCACAGTCTTCTTTTTCCGGCGGTGCATCCATCGCGATGCGCGTGACATTGCCTAGATCCACACGGAAATAACGGCGAAAGCTCGCATCATCGGATGCCGGTTTTATTGACTTCACATCGAGATTAAGGTCATCGACCAACCACTGCTGCAATGCCTCGGCGCGTTGATCCATTACTCGTGATCCTCCAGACGACACACGGGGGCGGCCACTTCATCGTCTTCATAGGTTGGAACCAAGCGGTGAAACAGCCGATGCATCGCTTGTCGACCGTCATCTGCAACAATATAAAAACACGGTAGCACCACCAGTATCAGCACGGTTGAAAACAACAGGCCAAAACCGAGACTGATCGCCATGGGTGACAGAAATGCCGTCTGACCACTGGCAAAAAATATCAGCGGTGAAATACCCAGAAAGGTAGTCACCGAGGTGAGCAATATCGGACGTATGCGCACGCGGCCTGCCTCAACCATCGCGTCGATACGATCCCAGCCCTCGGCGCGCATACGTTTTGCGAAGTCCACCAGAATCAGAGAATCGTTGACGACAATGCCTGACAGAGCAAGAAAACCGACCATAGACAAAAACTGCAGGTGGTAGCCAAACAGAACATGGCCAAAAATCACGCCAATCGCACCGAATGGAATCGCACACATCACCACCAACGGATCCAGCAACGACTTGAATAATGCGCCGAGCACAAAAAATATGATCGCCAGTGAAATCACCATCGCCCGTGTCATGCCATCAAACGACTCCGACGCCTCCTGTTTCTCACCCAGATACAACAGCTCCAGCCCGGGATGTTTGTCGGAAAAATCGGCGTAATGTGCATCAACCAACCGGGTCACCTCAAGTGGCGTCGATACATCCGAATCAACCTCCGCCTGAATGGTGGCGAGACGCTGAAGATTGCGGCGGCTGACGGTGTTCAAACTACGCCCGGGCTTAATCGTGGCAACGTCACCCAGAAATACCGTGCGTCCATCATCCAGCGTAATCCGTAACTGTGCCAGCGATTGAATATCACGTCGCAGGTTATCAGGAAATATCAATCGCACCGGGATACGCTTGTTCTCCCAGTTCACGTGCACGACCTCCAATCCGAGAAAGCCGGTGCGCACCGCCTCGGCAAGCTGCGACTGCGTCAAACCCAACTCTCTGCCTTGATCATTCAACAGATACTGATACTCGAGTTTGCCTTCATCCAGATCCTGTCGCACATCGTAGACGCCGGAAAGGCGCTCGAGAAAGCCACTAATATCTTCGGCCTGGGTTCGAATATCATCGATATCATGTCCCATCACCCCGATCTCTATATCCGATCCTGCGGGTCCTCCTTGTGGACGCAAGATCGACATCCGCTTGATACCGGGCTCCTCCCCCAGTCGCTCGCGCACCTGATTGATAATCTCGTCTGCTGATCGTTCACGGGTGCCATCCCATGCAAACTTCAACGACACAATCGGTGCAACGAAACGCTCGATAAAACCACTCGGTGCCTGTTTGTTTAGATTAACGATCAGCTGAATATGCTCACTGCCAAAGCGCAGACGATTGAAATCGATAAAGGTGAGTCCAACATTGGTCAACAGGGTTTCCAGCTCATCTTCTGGCACGGTTTCAAATATCACCTGCTCCAGTCGGCCGGCCAACTCGGCGCTGTCGTCAATGCTGTAGGTATTGGGTGCCTCAATATTGACGAAGAACTGACCGACATCGACATGCCCGAATAACTGGAATGGAATCCGGGTAACTGCAAACACCACCGTGACCACCAATACACCAACCGCAACAGACGATACGAAATAACGATTGCGCAGCGACCAGCGCAGAAAATGACAGTACTGTTTCAGCCACTTCACCCAGTCGATACGCGTCTTGTTCGCCGACCGAGCTTTCACCCGCAACAACTCAGCGGCGTGGGATGGCAGTACCACAAAGGCCTCAAACAATGATCCCAACAGTGCCGCGCTAACAACCACCGGTATCACCATAACGAATGCGCCCATGATGCCGCCAATCGCAAACATCGGCAGGAATGCGGCGATGGTCGTTGTGGTCGACGCCACCACCGGCCAGAACACCTCACGCGTACCATGGATCGCGGCACTGATTCGATCCTCGCCCAACTCCATGTGACGGTAGATGTTCTCAGTCACAATAATAGCGTCGTCCACAATCATGCCCAAGGCAATCAAAAACGCGAACAGAGATACCATATTGATGGTGAAACCCAGATAGTGAATCAGGATCACCGCCACCAAAAAAGATACCGGGATACCCATCGCCGTGATCAATGCAATGCGGAAATTTAAAAACAGATACAGGGATAGCAACACCAGCACCAACCCCACCAACCCCGATGACTTGACCGTCTCCAGACGAGTCTTGACGTAAATCGACAAGTCACTGAACACATCAACCTGAACTCCGCTCGGCAATTCCGTTTTCAGTTGCTCCGCCAACTCCCGAACCCGCCGTGATACCTCGATGGTCGATGCCTCGGCGGTCTTGGTCACGGTCAGATTAACCGATGGCTTGCCATCAAAACGACCGAGGGTTTTGACCTCTTCGAGCCGATGTTCGACCACCGCGACATCACCTAGCGTTAGCTGACCACCGGCATCGTTACTGCGCAATACGATGGATGCAACCGATTCTGGATCCGGACTCACGCCAACCCCACGCAACAGAATATCGCCCTCTTTCGCCTTGACCGAACCGCCGGGGAGATCGCGTAAATTGGATCGCAACCCGGTGCTGATTTCGGCCAGCGAAACGCCTACCGCCGCCAACCGATCGGGATCCACCACCACCCATAATTCCCACTCCCGGTCACCGGCAATACCGACACTGGCGACACCCGGTATGTGTAGCAAACGTACCTTTATCTGTGCCGACAGTTCGGTCAAATAACTCGTCGCCATATCACCGGACAAGCTCATACTGATAACCGGGAACCGGGTTTCAAGCCGATGCAGCAGCGGCTTCTCTGCCTCATCCGGCAAGTCGGTGACCTGATCAAGTGCTGCCCTCGCATCACGCATAAAGTCATCAATATCGGTGCCCGACTTAAACTTGATGGTTATCGTCGACACCCCTTCGCTGCTGATTGATGACACCACATCAATATCCGCCATGCCATCGAACTCTTCCTCGATAGGCAGCGTTACCTGACGCTCAACCTCCTCCGGTGAGGCACCTTCAAACACGGTACGAATACTGACCTTGTCCAACTCCACCACCGGAAACATCTCCTGTGGCATCGCAAACCACGACAACACGCCCGTGATTAACACGAAGAACAACATCAAGTTGATGGTGAGGGGGTTTTTAATCGAGTAACGAATCAGGAACATAAGATGATGGGTCTAGCGGGAAACGACTTCCACGGACTGACCACTGGAGAGCGCTGCGACATCACGCACCACGACCTGTTCGCCTTGATCCAGCCCGTGAGTGACCACGCGTTGTTCGCCAACACGATCACCCAGCGCCACTGCGCGTTGCTGCAATCGCCCGTCAGACAACACAAAAAGATGACTGCTGCCGGTTTCCTGAAGTATTGCTGACACCGGCACCGTCAACACCTGTGATAATCTGGCCAGCGGTATTTCCACACTGGCGACCATGCCGGGAACCAAATCCTCGCCGCTGACCCGAATTCGGATTGCGTGGGTGCGCGTGGAGGGATCGGGGTCGATCCGCAGCGATAACAACGTGCCCGAATAAGACCGCCCATTAATTGTCAACGGGATAATCGCGTCAAGCGCCAAGTGCCTGACGATGCTACCGGGCACTTCAATGTGGACATCGAGCTCTTGTGCGCTCACCAATTCCAGTACCTGTGAACCCACGCCAATGAAATCACCCACGTCAACCAATACCCGGTTTACCGTCGCCGCCAGTGGTGCCTGCACGCGGGTTCGATCCAGCGCCCGAGCGGCTCGCTGATACTCTGCTTCACGCAGGGTGATACGCGCATCCGAGGTGTCGATCTGATACTGGAGTAGCGCTTGTTCGGATTCCAATTGCAACAACTGCTGCCGGGCTTGGCCCGCCTGTGATGCCGATGCCAACGAGGTCTGCCCGAGCTTATCCTGCCGCGCGACCTCCTCGCGTTGCAGCGCAACATTGCGTGACGCGAGCGTCAGTAGGTGGCGATCGCGCTCAATCCCGGCACGTTCCTGGCTTAGCCGCGCCTCCGCCTCTCGGTACCTATCAGAATAGTCGGCCGAATCCAGCAACAACAACACATCACCGCTGGCGACGACCTGACCAGGTTGCACATGGCGTGCCATCAGCCGCCCGCCCACCTCCGCTTTCAACATCGCCGAATGCGCGGGATAAAGACGGCCACTAATGACCTGGGTGGGGGAAAATGAATGTCGCTGTACGGTCACAACCTCCACCCGAGTGATGTTTTCTGAGCGCAGCTGAGCCTCTGGCTCGGGACGCGTCAATACCAACAGCCCCGACAACATCACTGTTGCGACGATAACCACCAGAATTCGCTTACCCATCAAGCCATTTGAATCCATTTTTGCCACACTTTCCAACTCGTATCCACGAGTGGTTGAACCATACCCGATTGTATGCGACTTTACCGCCACAATGCGTCGTATACCTCACCTCTTATCCATCGTTGTCGTCGTCCCCGCAACACTTTTCGCCTCACTCGTCTGCGCGGATGGCTGGCGCTACTGTGCGTCACTCCCCGATGCTGTCCTTGAGCCCCCGAGTGATTTCAATCAAACCGACAACGCCTGGATCATCGAATCAGACTCGGTCAGCTATGAGGATACCGGATATGCGCATTTTGTCGGTGAAGTCCGTGCCGCCAATCGGACTCAGCGAATCAATGCCAAACAGTTGGACTATAGCCAGACCGACAACACCATGCAGGCGCTGGGTGATGTCCGTTATAAACAGTCCGATCTGGCGTTATCAGCACCACAGGCCGAGTTCGACCTTGCCGCCGACAAGGGACATCTCACTGAGGTGTACTACACCATGGGCAACCGTCACGCCCGTGGTTATGCCGAAACAGTCGAACTCGAAGGCAAGGATCTGAGTCACTATACCGATACCTACTACACAACCTGCCCGCCGGATAGCGACGCTTGGGTGTTGTATGCCGAGCAGCTATCGCTCGATCGACATACCGGAGTCGGTACGGCCCGCGACATTACGCTGGAGGCCGGGGGGCTGCCATTGTTTTACAGCCCCTACTTTCGCTTCCCCCTTGATGACCGACGTCAATCCGGGTTCCTTGCACCGGGTGTCGCAAGCTCCAGCGATGATGGCTTCAGCCTCAGCCTTCCCTACTACTTCAATATCGCGCCGAGCCTGGATGCCACCGTTACACCACAATTCATGACCCAACGTGGCCTGCTACTCAAGAATGAGTTGCGCACGCTCAGCAACAGGGCCGAATCAGAAACCCATATTGATTTCATTATCAGCGATCAAGTCTTCGATGATGACCGTCTGCGACTTGAGTTTGAGCAGAAAGGACGCTTCGGCAATGGCTGGTCCAGCATCGTGAGCGCCGCCTATGTATCGGATATCGATTACTTTGATGATTTGGGTGACGCGCTGTCCACCACCAGCACCAACCACATCGAACGTCGCGCCGATCTAACCTATCGGCAGACAAATTGGTCGGTCCGTGGTCGAACGCAATATTTTCAGTCCTTGAATCCTGATCTGGCCCCGACCTCACGTCCGTACCAGCGCATGCCTCAATTGACACTGAATGCCCGCTGGCCGCAAAACTCCGACCCGTGGAACTACAAACTGTGGGCCGAGGCAGTTCGATTTGAACGCGATAATACCGTCACCGGTTCACGCTTCACTGCCCGCCCCAGCCTGTCGTGGAAATGGGAGAGTGCGGCGGCCTTTATCAAACCTAAAGCCAGTCTTTGGCATCGTCAGTATCGTATCGATGACCCCGATAATCTGGACAAAGACCACCTCAGCAGTACGATCCCGGTTTTCAGCGTTGACTCTGGATTATTCTTTGAACGCAACATCGGTTGGCGCAACACCACCCTGATGCAAACTCTGGAACCGCGATTATTCTATCTGTATGTGCCCATGCAGGATCAATCCGACATCCCCGTTTTCGACACCAATGAGCCTGCGTTAAGCTCGGCTCAAATGTTTCGCGAGAATCGTTTCACCGGCTATGACCGTGTCGGTGACGCCAATCAAATAACACTGGCGCTGACATCGCGTTTCCTCGACACCCAGTCTGGCGACGAATGGGTGCGCGCCAGTATCGGTGAGATAGTCTACTTTCGTGATCGAGAGGTTACTCTACCGAGTAGAGTCATTGATAACGACAGTAGCTCCGAACTACTGGCCGAACTCGCGCTGCGGCCCACCTCACACTGGTTCGCGCGCGCCGCGGTGCAATGGAGCCGCAACGACCGGACTACCAGCAAGAACGTGGTGCAGCTACGCTACCGCCGTGACAATGATCGTATAGCCAACGTTTCCTACCGTCGCCGCCGTGGCCAACTGGAACAACTGGATCTGTCCTTCCGCTGGAAACTGCGTGGTCAATGGCATGGAATCGGGCGCTACAATTACTCCCTGCACGACAACCTGCCGCTCCAGACAATCGCCGGCATCGAATACGATAGCTGTTGCTGGGCACTGAAATTGCTGGCCGAAACCCATATCGATGATGCCAGCAGCGCCACCGACCAGCTCAGCGATGCCTCGATAATGCTGCAAATCGAGCTTAAAGGGCTCAGTCACGTCGGCCAGAAAATTGACGACTTTCTGGCGACCAACATTCTGGGTTATCGACCCGACGAGGACGCGGTACAATAGCTGCCTCTTAACCTATCCCATGAGCCCATGAGTCTGCCATGAGTCTTTATCGTATCCACGTCCGGTCCTGTTTATTGTTGATCCTCACCAGTCTGCTGCTGCCCGCAGCATCGGTTCTCGCCGATACGGAACGGCGGACGCTGGATTGGATCGTGGCCCAGGTAAACAATGATGTGATTGTGGCCAGCGAACTCGGTGATCGTGCCAATCGGCTACGCGCAGAGCTGGAGGCAAGAAATACGCCGCTGCCCGACGACAGGAAGTTTCTGCGTC
>DTRM01000024.1:0-3337 GCA_012965975.1 Chromatiaceae bacterium
CTAGGTTCGGTCATCGTCGGCGGGTCGAATTGTTGCTGTGTATGTGCCTAGTGTAACGCGTAATCGACAAAGCGCCGATAAATTCATCGCCGTCAACCCAAAGACCACCTTCGTCATCCCGGCGTAGGCTGGGATCCAGCGGCTTGGGACCAAGGATTCGGCCTAACAATCCGTATGCGACCGAATTATTAACGAGGTACACTGCAACCAACGTCACTCAGTACTGGAAATCTCTCCAGATTCTCTTAGGCCATTCTCAGCAACCCATGGCAGCAAAACCCTCTTGTTCCGATCTTGAACTCTGCACCTCGCAGGATCGCGCTCGATTGCGGCGCAGTTTTGACCGATTGCGGCAGCACACCGGCACCGAGGAGCAATGGCAGCGTTGGCAGCGGGATGTGGGTCTGGCCAAGGCCCGTTACCAAACCCGTCTCGAATCGCGTCCCACGCCAACCCTTGCCCCCGACCTGCCGGTTGCCTCGGCCAGTGACGAGATAGAGGCCGCGATTCGAGATCATCAGGTCGTCATCATTTGTGGTGAAACCGGTTCCGGCAAGACCACTCAGATCCCGAAAATGTGTCTGCGCTTGGGACGCGGGGTAAGTGGGTTGATTGGACACACGCAGCCACGGCGGGTTGCGGCACGTAGCGTTGCCACGCGCATCGCGTTTGAAATGGACACAGAGGTCGGCCGGCAGGTCGGCTACAAAATTCGTTTCACCGATCGCACCACCGATGCCGCTTACATCAAGCTGATGACCGATGGTATCTTGCTGGCGGAGACCCAGCGTGATCGAATGCTGTGGCAGTACGACACGCTGATTATCGATGAGGCGCATGAGCGCAGTCTCAATGTCGATTTCCTGTTGGGCTATTTGAAACAGCTGTTACCGAAACGACCTGAACTGAAGGTCATTGTCACGTCGGCGACCATCGATACCGAGCGCTTTTCCAAACATTTCAATGATGCCCCTGTGATCGAAGTCAGTGGTCGAGGGTATCCCGTCGAGGTGCGTTATCGGCCGCTTGAGTTTGATCAAAGTGAGGGTCAGGAGCAAGATCAAAAGCGGGCGATTCTGAACGCCGTTGATGAGTTGGGCAAAGGCGCGAAGGGTGACATTCTGGTGTTTCTCAGCAGCGAACGTGAGATTCGCGATATTGCCGACGCGCTGAGTCGGCATTTCCCGCAACGCATGGAGATCTTGCCGTTGTATGGCCGGCTAACCGCTGCGGAACAGGATCGGGTGTTTTCCTCCCACAGTGGCCGAAGGATTGTGTTGGCGACCAATATCGCAGAGACCTCGTTGACCGTTCCCGGCATTCGCTATGTGATTGATGCCGGTCGCGCGCGTATCAGTCGGTACAGTCATCGCAGCAAGGTCCAGTGCCTGCCTATCGAGCCCATCTCACAGGCCAGTGCGAATCAACGCATGGGCCGTTGCGGGCGTCTCGGCCCCGGTATCTGCGTGCGGCTGTATAGCGAAGAGGATTTCGGCCTACGCCCGGAGTTCACCGAGCCTGAGATTCTGCGCACCAGTCTGGCCGGGGTGATTCTGCAAATGAAGTCGTTGCAGCTCGCCGATATTGATCGCTTCCCGTTTGTACAGTCGCCGTTGCCTAAAATGATTCGCGACGGGATGCGATTGCTATCAGAACTCGGTGCCATTGATGAGCGTGAAGGGCTGACGCCGGTGGGGCATGAACTGGCGCACTGGCCCCTCGGTCCCCGTGTGGCACGCATGCTGGTGGGTGCCCGCGATCACAAGTGTCTGACAGAGATGTTGATTATCACCGCATTTCTCAGTGTGCAGGATCCGCGCGAACGACCCGCTGAGGCGCGACCAGCGGCGGACCAGTCGCATGCGGAGTTTCGCGATGAGCAATCGGATTTCATTACCGTTCTGAACCTCTGGGCATTCATCGAAGAACAGCGTGAGGCCTTGTCGTCGAATCAGTTTCGCAAACTGTGTCGCAAACGCTTTCTCGGATTTATGCGTATTCGAGAATGGCGAGATGTGCATTATCAATTGACCCGCCAACTTCGCGACCGTAAGGGTTATCGTTTGAACAACACTGAGGCGGGGTATGACGCGGTCCATCAGGCATTGCTGACCGGACTGGTCAGTAATATTGGTTATCAGGATGAAGACGGCAGCTATCGCGGTGCGCGTAACAGTCGGTTTCGGGTGTTCCCCGGATCCGGCCTTGGCAAACGCAAGCCCAAATGGCTAGTCTGCGCCGAGTTGATTGAGACCAGTCAGTTGTACGCCCATCACTGTGCCAAGGTTGAGCCGGAGTGGATCGAACAGGCCGCGGGTTCGTTGTTGCGCCGTAGCTACCATGAACCGCACTGGCAATCGCGTCGAGCGCAGGTATCGGCATACGAAACGGTACTGTTGTTTGGACTTATGTTGGTGGGTAAACGACGGGTCAATTATTGTTCGGTTGATGCAAAGGTGGCTCGCGAGGTCTTCATTCAGAGTGCCTTGGTTGAAGGTCGCTTTCGTAGTGGTAAGTTTCTGACACACAATCAGTCCTTGATCGATGAGATCACCCATCTGGAATCGCAGTTACGACGACGGGATTTACTGGTCGATGACATTGAACAATTTCGGTTCTACGACGCATTGGTGCCAGTGGGAATCTGTAATGGGCCAAAGTTTGAGGTCTGGCGCAAACAGGCCGAACGGGAAACGCCACGGTTGCTGTACATGCAACGCGACTACCTGCAAACACGGCTGGTCAGCGAACAGATCGACCACGACTTTCCACCGTATATCGAAATCAGCGGATTGCGCTATCAACTGGATTACTGTTTTGAGCCCGGCAGTGATAACGATGGCGTTACCGTGACGTTGCCCGCGGCGGCACTAAGACAAGTCGATGACTGGGTGTTTAGCTGGCTGGTGCCGGGCTTGTTGGCGGAGAAAATATTGGCGCTATTGCGAACCCTGCCCAAACCACTGCGTCGTGCACTGACGCCGGTGGCGGACACAGCGTCACAGTATGCGCAACAAATCCAGCCCGAGGCGAGGGCACTCGAATCGGTGCTGGCAGATAGGGTACGCCGCGACACCAATGTCGCAGTCAAGGCCAGTGACTTTGCAGCCGAGCTGATCGCCGATCATTTGCGCTTTAACTTTAATGTAGTTGATGACGCGGGCCTGCCAACGGGTATGGGTCGAAATTTTTCCGAGTTGCGGGCGCTATTGGGGACCGCGGTGCCTGATCGAGCCACCGAGGCTAGTGCAACGGAGTTTCATCGTGACAACATTAGCGCATGGGATTTTGGTACGTTGCCCGAGGTTGTTGAGATGTTGCAGGGTGGTTTGCGGGT
>DTRM01000024.1:3385-16708 GCA_012965975.1 Chromatiaceae bacterium
GCTGTCTGCCTGCGCTTGTTGGGCAGCGAACACACCGCAAGGCACCGCAACCAAGCCGGTGTCGCACGCTTGATGCTGTTGCATGAGTCCGGGCGCGTCAAATATCTGCGCAAAAAATTACCGGGCTTCAACGCCATGTCGTTACAGTATTTTAATCTACCGGAGGCCCCGGATGCGTTCGAGATTTTGTCACCGACGAGCTTTAAACTAGCGGATCCACGCGATGATCTGATTGACGAGATTCTGCTGTGCGCCGCGGTCGAGTTGGTGGAGCAACACGGCGCGATTCGTTCGCAAACGGATTTTGAACAACTTTGCATTAAACAGAGCGCGGCGCTTGTGGCCATGGTAGATCAGGTGTGTGGGACGGTATCGAAGGTATTGGCAGACGCACACGGAATGCGTGCTCGATTGCAGTCAGCACAGCCGCATCAGGCAGAGCAGCTTGAACCGGCGTTGTCCCGTCTGGTGTATCGCGGTTTCATCCGTTCGACGCCCTGGCGATGGCTACAGCGGTTGCCGATTTATATCGAGGCCACGGAGAAGCGATTGCAAACCATGACCGCCAATGCGCAACGCGATCAGCAGCATGCCACTCGTTTGGCCCGGTTTGATCAAGATCTGGATTCGGCCCTGTCGAGGGCCCGGGATGAAGACCACTTTGTCCCGGAGTTGAGCCGGTTCCGCTGGATGATCGAAGAGCTGAGAGTGTCACTGTTTGCACAGTCGCTGAAGACGATTGCACCCGTTTCTGAAAAGCGATTACAGAAATTGTGGGACAGCATTGACTGAGTAGGTCAGTGTCGTATGATGGTTGTCGACTTCCTACAAAATCTGGGCTAACCACATGGGCGCCAAAGAAAAAAACCCCACTAGCAAGGTCGCACGCAAGCAAAAGATGACCATGGCCAAAAAGGCCGATCGCCACATCCTGTATCAGAACTCGGTTCAATGTGTCGAAGCCGAGATTGATTTTGTTGACGAGACATTTGAGGCCTTGAGGGAGCGCAAGGCCAATCTGATTCGCGAAGACTTTTGCGGAACCGCAAACACCTCCTGCGAGTGGATACGGCGTCGCGATACCAATCGTGCCTTTGGTGTCGATCTCTGTGGCGATACTCTGCAGTGGGGGCGTGATCACAATATCGCGGCCCTGCCGTCGGCTTCACGTACGCGTCTGAGTTTGATTCAGGACAATGTATTGACCGTGGCAACCGATCCGGTTGATGCGTTGTTGGCAATGAATTTCAGTTATTGGTGCTTCAAGGATCGCGACACGTTGCGTAATTATTTTGTTCATGCGCGCGAATCGTTGGTGGATGACGGGATTATGTTCCTTGACGCATTTGGTGGCTACGAGGCCTTTTGTTTAATGGAAGAACCGCGCCAGTGCGAAGGCTTTACCTATGTTTGGGATCAGGCCGACTATAACCCCATAAACGGCGACGCGACCTGCAAAATTCATTTCAAGTTTCGTGACGGTTCCAGTTTGATGGATGCGTTTGTGTACGAGTGGCGTCTGTGGACCTTGCCGGAGATTCAGGAACTTCTGCTTGAGGCGGGTTTTGCGCATGTCACCGTGTTTTGGGATTCCACCGAGGACGGCGATGGCGTGTATCTGCCTGAGACCGTTGGTGAACCGGACGCGGGCTGGCTGTGTTACATCGTCGCCGAGAAATAACCCGGGGCTAGTTTCAACGTGACCTTTCCCACCATTGAGTCGTTCATCGGCAATACACCGTTGGCGCGTCTGCAGCGCATGGTGTCGGGTGGCGCAACGGTTTTGGTCAAGCTAGAGGGTAATAACCCGGCCGGTTCGGTCAAGGATCGCCCCGCGATTAATATGATCGCGGCAGCCGAGGCGCGGGGTAATATCCAGCCCGGAGACTGCCTGATTGAGGCCACCAGTGGTAATACCGGTATCGCATTGGCGATGGCCTCGGCGATCCGCGGTTATCGCTTGATCTTGGTCATGCCGGAGCACATGAGTGTGGAACGGCGCGCGGTGATGCGAGCCTATGGTGCAGAGATCGTATTAACACCTCAGGCTGGCAGCATGGAGGCCGCGATCGATAAAGCACGCGAACTCGAAGCCGCTGGTAAGGGCAGGATCCTTGATCAATTCGCCAATGAGGACAATCCGGCCGCGCATTATCACGGCACCGGACCGGAAATTCTGCGCGACACCGACGGTCGAATCACCCATTTTGTCAGCTCGATGGGAACCACCGGCACCATCATGGGGACGTCGCGGTACTTGAAAGAGAAAAATCCCGAGATCCAGATTGTCGGGGTGCAGCCGGTGGAAGGTGCCAGTATCCCCGGAATTCGGCGTTGGCCGGAGGAGTATTTACCGAAGATCTATGACGCCAGTCGGGTCGATCGTATTATCGATGTGACCCAAGAGGAAGCGGAAGACACAACACGTGAGCTGGCCGCCCGTGAAGGGATATTTGCCGGCATTTCATCCGGTGGTGCGGTAGCCGCCGCGCTCACGTTAGCGGCCGAGCTTAAAGACGGTGTGATTGTGGTGATTATCTGTGACCGCGGCGATCGCTATCTATCGACCGGAGTTTTCCCCGAATGAATCTGTTTGTATTTGATATTGAAACGGTACCGGATGTCGAATCAGGACGTCGTATCTTCGGGCTGGATGGCTTGTCAGACAACGATACGGTCAAGGCGATGCAGCATCATCGCAGTCAGCAGACCGGGGGCTCTGATTTTTTACCACTGCACTTACACAAGATCGTCGCGATTTCTGTGTTGCTGAAGCAAGCCGATCGGTTCAAGGTCTGGACACTGGGTGACATTGAGTCGGATGAGAAAGATCAGGTGCAACGATTCTTCAATGGTATTGATCAGTATCAGCCGACGCTGGTGTCTTGGAATGGCGGCGGCTTTGATCTGCCGGTGCTGCATTACCGAGCGCTTCTGCACAAGGTCGACGCGCGTCAGTATTGGGAAATGGGCGAAGAAGATCGAAACTATAAGTGGGACAACTACATCAATCGCTTTCACTGGAAGCACATTGACTTGATGGATGTGCTGGCCGGTTTTCAGCCGCGCGCGTCGGCCAAGCTCGATCAAATTGCCACCATGCTCGGTTTTCCCGGCAAAATGGGGATGGATGGGTCGAAGGTGTCGGATAATTATCTGGCCGGTGATCTGGCGGGCATACGTGACTATTGCGAAACCGATGTCCTCAATACCTATCTAGTGTATCTACGATTTGAATTGATGCGGGGCAATTTGGACGAAAAGCGCTACGAGGACCACTGCGCCGAAGTCAGAGCCTTTCTCGAGGCCGAGAACAAACCGCATTTTCAGGAGTTTCTCCAAGCCTGGGCATCGTAGGAGCGGGCTCGCTAATCAGTTAAACTGCGGTTCTTTACATTAACTAACCGTTGAATTTATGGCCACCCAGACTCCGCTCCCGACCGACGAACCCATCATTGTCGAAATTGAATCACTGTTACTTGACGGTCGCGGTGTCGGCCATATTGAAGGCAAGGCGGTATTTGTCGCCGGCGCCTTACCCGGCGAAACGGTGTCGATTGGATTCACTCGTCGTAAACGCAAACTCGATGAGGCCGTGGTCGAAGAGGTTATTACGCCCTCCGAACAGCGTGTCGAGCCCAGGTGTTCCATTTTCGGCACCTGTGGTGCCTGCAGCCTCCAGCATTTTGATGCTGACGCCCAGATCAGGGAAAAGCAGCAGATCCTGCTCGATAACCTCGAACGTATCGGCCATGTGACGCCACAGGACGTAATTGAACCGCTGACATCGGAAACCTGGGGCTATCGTCAAAAGGCGCGCCTGAGCGTGCGCAACGTACACAAGAAGGGCAAGGTTCTGGTTGGCTTTCGTGAGAAGAAGTCGCGCTATGTCGCCGAGACCGAACGTTGCGAGGTACTTGACCCACGGGTCGGTCAAAAGATTCCCCAACTCGCGGCACTAATCGCGAGCCTGAGTATTGTCAATGACGTTCCGCAAATCGAAGTTGCCAGTGCCGACGATAATGTAGCGTTGGTTTTTCGGGTAATGTCGCCCCCTACGGATGACGATATTGCGTTACTGGTTGCCTTCGCTGGTGAGCACGGTTATCAGATTTATCTGCAGCGCAAGGGGCCTGATGTCCTCGAACCGATCGGCGATGCACCGGAGTTTTTGACCTATACCTTGCCCGATCACGATGTCAGCATTGAATTTACCGCAACGGATTTCACGCAAGTGAACGGTAAGCTGAATCGCAAGATGATTAATCGGGCGATAGAGAAACTAGCCGTGCAGTCCGGGGATGACATCCTTGAGCTATTCTGTGGTCTGGGTAATTTTTCTCTACCCATCGCACGTCAAGTAAATTCTCTGGTCGGGATCGAGGGCGCCGAAAGTCTGGTCGCGCGAGCCAAACAAAACGCACTTCGCAACGGTATTGGGAACACCGAGTATTTCACCTGCGATCTGACCGGAGATAGGCACAATGAGGCGTGGATGGGGCGCAAGTACCACAAGGTCTTTCTCGACCCACCCCGAACCGGCGCACTCGAAGTCATGCCTTGGTTGGGTAAGCTAAAACCCGAGCGTATTGTGTATGTGTCCTGTAATCCCGCCACGCTGGCACGCGATGCAGGCATTCTGGTGAACGAGTTGGGTTATACCTTGACCGAAGCCGGGGTTATGGACATGTTTCCGCATACTGCCCACGTTGAGTCGATCGCGGTATTTGTACGTTAGTCGAAGGTTTTAGACCGGCGATCCCTGCAACATCGACGTACGCCCCACCATCACGTCCACGGCCTTTTTCAAACGTCGAAAAACCGATTCCTGAATGTAGGGTATGCCATGTTTTTTGCACAAGGCGTGTACCTTGGGCTGCGCCAGTTGATACTGGCTGAGTGGCAGTTTCGGCCAAATGTGATGTTCGATCTGGTAATTGAGCCAGCCGTGCAAGAAGTCGATACGATCTGTGCCGGTGCGATAATTAACGGACCCGGTGATTTGGCGCAGAAAGAATTCGCCTTTGTCACTAATGCGTTGATTAAATTTCGGGATATCGTCGCCGGTGTGATTGGGAACAATGACCAGAAAACCATGTAGATTGGTGAGGATTTCGGCAATGACTGAATTGATCAATACAAACAGAGCAGCTTCCCGCCCAAGCGGTAGAAACAGTGCTGGTATCAGTGCGAATCGAAAAATGCCGTAGGGCAAGAAATATTGCAACCAAAACTCTCTACCATGTGCGGTGAAGATGCTCCATGCTTTCCAGTCGGCAAAGTTATTGAGCGCAGTCCTGCCTTCTTGCTTGGCGCGAGCGAGGCGTAATTCCAAGAGCGCTTTCGGCGCGTAGTAGGCGAGCTTCCAGATACAGGCAAAAATAGCGATGAACAGGTAACGCGACCACATCGGCCATTTGGATTCGCGTAGCCATTCCATATTGAACTCAATTTGATCGGGATCCGTTACCTCACCCAGATTGTAGTGATGCAGACGATTGTGTTCCTGATGCCATGCGTCCGGATGAATCCAGTCGGCCCAGTCGATAAAACGTCGCCAGCCGCTGGCAAAGCCTTTGCTGGTATAGCGCTTGGGTACATCGGGTATTTGGTCATAGCCGCCGTGTGAGATCGGATGGGTCACCATGGACCAGCGGGTAAAGATACCCGTGCTAATCAGCAGCGCGGAGATCGGGTTCGGAATGATCCAGGCGGTAGCGTAACCCAGGAAGGTGCAGATCCGCCCCCACCACTGCATCTTTTTAAAATGTCGAAGATCTGCCTCGGGGCTGGTCTCCGCAGCGAGCTCCTTCTGGATGCTATAGATGTCGGCGGCAAGCTGCGCACGATCAATGCCGCTGGCTGGGGACTGCTCCTGATCGATTAGATCGGCGGTAGGCGGGGCTTGATCAACAATGTCAGCAGCGGTGTTGGGCATGGTGCTTTGGCTCGGGTCGTGTAATGCTGCCTATTCTAGCAAAACTACCGTGGTATATCCCTAGTGTTATGGCCCGATAGCGACCTTTCTGATCCATAGCTGATCTTGTATGGTAGGCGCTGGAAGCTGTTGGACTAAACCTATGCATATAAAACTGTATTTCGCCCCGGAAACCCGTGCGATCCGGCCTCGCTGGTTGCTCGAAGAGATCGGGCAGGCCTACGAACTTGAGCGCATCGACGTATTTGGTGAACAAGGCGGGTCCCCGGAGTACAAGGCGATTAACCCGTACGGGACGGTACCCGCGGCGGAGATCGATGGCCAGGTGATGCTGGAATCCGGTGCGATCTGCCACTGGTTGGCCGACCAGTTTTCGGATCAACACATGGCGCCGTCGCCCGACAACGCGGATCGAATCGTCTATGAACGTTATATGTCCTACGCGGTGGCCACCCTTGAGCCTCCGGTGTGGTTGCTCATTGTGCATGGGGCGCTGTTATCCGATGATCTTCGAGTGAGTGAAATATTGCCTTGGGCAACGAGTCGCTATACCTATCTTTTATCAAAGCTGGAACAGGAATTTGGCGATGGTCCGTATCTCCTCGGCGACCAGTTTGGCGCGGCCGATATTATGGTTGGCTCGACCTTGATGTGGCGGCAGGATCTGCTGCAGGGCTTTGATTTACTCGAGGAGTATGTCGGGCGGTTGAAGGCGCGGTCGGCTTATCGGCGTAGCGTTTTATGATAATTCTTACGAATTGCCGCCGTGTTTGTTATGGCTTGGCTTTACTTCTCACTCATATTTGATAGGGTTGTGCGCATGAAATATTCAAAATTTGTCCTTGGCCCCGTCCTGGTGCTGTCATTGATGTTATCGGGTTGTGGCATGCAAAGTATCCCCACGGCGCTCAACGAGGTAGAGGCCGCGTGGTCGGAGGTGCTTAACCAATACAAAAGACGCTCTGATTTAATTCCGAATCTCGTCAGTATCGTGAAGGGTTATGCTGCGCACGAAAAAGAAACGCTGCAGGCCGTGGTGGAAGCGCGTGCCAAGGCGACACAAACCCAAGTGGGTAGTGACCAGCTGACGCCGGAGAACGTGAACAAGTTTGCCCAGGCGCAGTCTGGACTGGGATCTGCATTGTCTCGGTTGATGGTCGTGGTCGAGCGCTATCCCGATCTCAAGGCGAACGAGAACTTTCGTGATCTTCAAGTGCAACTTGAGGGCACAGAAAATCGGATTACCGTTGCGAGAAATCGCTACATACAGTCGATCAAAGGCTTCAATAATCTGGTCACCGTCCCGCCGACGTCGTGGTACAACTCGTTGTTCCTCAACCATGATAAAAAACCACAGTTCAGTGTTGAGAATGAGGCCGCGGTTAAACAAGCGCCTGTTATAGAATTTTGATGATCTCCAGAGTACTGGTATTTCTGGGTGTTTTGGGCGTTCTGTGGGGTAGCCCGGCGCTTTCTCTCGATGTTCCCAAGCTCACGAGTCCAGTCGTTGATCTTGCGGGTGTGTTAAGTCAATCCGATCGGACAAAAATCGCAGCCAGTCTATTGCAGTTTAAACAGCGTTACGGGCCGCAGCTTCAGGTTCTTGTCGTGCCAAAACTCGAAGATGAAACCATCGAGAGCTACTCGATTAAAGTCGTTGATCAATGGAAGCTCGGCGCAGAGAAAAAGGACGATGGGGTGCTTCTGCTGGTGGCAATCGAAGACCGAAAAGTACGCATCGAAGTCGGGCAGGGACTGGAGGGCGACCTTCCTGACGCGTTGGCGGGACGCATCATCCGGGCGGGAATTACGCCCTTTTTTAAACAGAATCAAACCGGCGCGGGAATACTGGTCGGATTAAACATGATCGCTGAAAGCCTTGGTGGAAAACTGGAGAACGTTCCGACACCGCAGTTACGCAAGTCCAAGCGGGGTAATAGCTCGAATCTTGGGTTTCTTTTGTATCTTGGGTTCTTTTTGATCGGTCCAATGATTTTTGGTCGCGGGCGCAGAGGTGGAATGGGCACCGCGCTATTGGGTGGTATGTTATTGGGCAGTGCCATGGGCGGTCGACACGGCGGGTTTTCTGGCGGGGGCGGATTTGGTGGTGGTTTTAGTGGCGGTGGTGGAGGCTTCTCCGGTGGTGGTGCCAGTGGGGGTTGGTAGATGGTTGAATTAACACAAGCTGACCACGCGCGCATTTCCAATGCGGTGGCGGAAGCGGAGCTGCGAACGACCGGCGAGATCGTGCCGATGATTGTCGCCCAGAGTGATGACTACCCGGGTGCGCGCTGGCGCCTGGCCATTGTCACCGCCTTGCTGTTTGGTTTTCTCGGGTACCATTTCCTCGCTGATTATGACTCAGCCTGGATTCTTTGGGCGCAAATCCCCGGACTTTATATTGGCTACTGGCTAGGTTCTTTTGGCGTGATTCTTCGACCCTTTCTACACAGCGCCAAGATCGATGAAGAAGTTTATCAACGCTCGCTACAAGCGTTTTTCTCACGCGAACTGCACGCGACAAAAGACCGAACAGGGATTTTGATTATGGTGTCATTGCTTGAGCGTCGCGTAGAAATCCTTGCGGATACCGGAATCAACGCGAAAGTGCCAAGTGGCACCTGGCAGACGATCGTGTCTGACATGCTTGGTGCGATCAAATCTGGTGATCTGACGGAGGGGTTCTGTAAGGCTGTTCGAGAGTGCGGTGATGTGTTGGCGAAGGACTTTCCCGGTTCGCACGATAACCCCGACGAGATCAGCAATAAACTCATCGTGGAAGATTAGGTGTGGCAAGTGATTGAGATTCCCGCTAGAAAGAAACTAATCCAAGCGCCTTGCGTTGAATCAGCAACACGTCAGCGACCTCAACGACGCCATCTTCGTTGATGTCGGGGTTTTCTATCGCTCTGTAAAGAAAGCTGACAAATTCAAACCCAGCTAAGGCAAACACCTATAATGGAACGATAGGGTGAGGATAATCCCTTGAGTGATTCTTGTCGGTAAGACAAGATCGCCGATAGCGCTTACATCGTCCGTTAGTCAGTCGTTTAGAAATTTGGCTTCTCGGGCGCATCCCGATACATCTGCAGCGAGTCAATAATTTCCTGTTTCGCTTTATCGACGCCGCCCCAGCCCTCGACTCTTACCCACTTGCCCTCGTCTAGGTCTTTGTAGTGCTCGAAGAAATGGGCGATCGTATCCAGGCGGTCTTGAGGAAAGTCGTTGTAGTCGTTGAGGTGTTGGTAGGATTTACTGACGCTATCGATGGGTATCGCAAGTATTTTTGCATCATCACCGGCTTCGTCGGTCATCAATAACACGCCCACCGGACGGCAACGAATAACAGAACCGGAAATCAATGGCACCGGTGTCACCACCAATACATCAACCGGGTCACCGTCCTTTGACAGGGTGTGGGGAACGTAGCCGTAATTACACGGGTAGTGCATGGCGGTAGACATGAATCGGTCGACGAACATCGCGCCCGTTTCTTTATCCAGCTCGTATTTCACGGGATCCGAGTGCGCGGGAATTTCGATAATGACATTGATTTCATTGGGGACATCACGTCCGCTGGAAACTCGATCTAGAATCATAGTGTGTAGTCCGGTTTAGAGTGGGGTTATGTTTTTTTATTGATTGTGTGACGCCTAGTTTTACTACAACTTCACTCGTTATGGAAACAACGATGGCATATCTCCAGCGGCCTACGAAAAACAGTATTATGAGAAGCTGTCAGCTGTGTAGAAAACTAGGGGCTTGTCAGATTGTCTAGGACGGTTTGGTATCTATTGGGCATAAAAAATCCCAGAAACCGCTTGAATTATGGGTTATCTGGGCTGTTTATGGTTCCTCTGGAACCTTGTAATGGTGGGGCGGGGTCCATCATGTTTATGATGTAAATAATTGTTTTAAAACAAAATATAGTCAATATATTCCCGATATATTAGATGGTTACCCCAAAAGGTTCACCCTTATAATCTGCGGACGGGAGTTCAGTTCCCCATAGGGTCGGATTTTGCATCTGGGAATAAGTGAAATTTCACAAAATAACACTGCCCTGATAAACGTCTCGAAACGGCCACTTTCGGACATGCAGAACAAATAAAAACGGCGACCAACGAATGAACGAAGGCCGCCGCTAATTAGAAACTAAACTGATTACGCTTTTTTACGCTTAGCAATACCAGCTAAGCCGAGAAGGCCAGAGCCGAATAACCATGCCGCCGCTGGCACCGGAACCTCTGCCGGAGCCATGAAAGCAAAAGCATGAAAGTCGGTTTTAGTATACTCAATCGTAGCAATTTGCTGATTCGTTATTAATTGAACAAGAATCGCAGGGTTTCCTGGGATATTGCTACCATCGAAAGTGTACGTTCCCGAACCTGAATCCCATACGTATTGTGGCATATTCGTTTGCGACAACACTGAACCTTGACCGGTGGTTGCCGAAACAGCATCGTCCAACCATCCATCAGTAAGCACATCGCCAAGCAAATCGAACGCCCTTATGGTGAAGGATTCAGCGCCAGAACCAGCGTCCAAGTCTGAAAGATTGAAAAAAGTACCTGAAGGTAGTTGCCCGCCGTTATTTGTGAGCCCAGAGAAATCGTAGCCGCCAGAACCCGAATTTTCCGAGGTAGGGCGGATGCCTGTACCGACAATTTCAGTGCCTACACCAGACCATGGTGCTGCTGCATTTGTTCCATCCCAAGTTTCTGTGAAGCCGTTGGGTGAACTGTCAGAGGTATTTGTATAAGCCACACCAAGACGAGTAGTTGGATTTGGCACTGGGAACGTAAGTTGTTCGAAGCCAGGGCCAGCGTATTCAAGTGCTGCAGCAAAGGCTTGCGGCTGAAACGCCAGAAAACTTATTGCAACTAATGCAGCGCCGCTAGTAGTGGTTTTCAGGAATGTGCGTGTGAGGCTTAGTGGTTTTTTTAAATCTATATTCATGATAATTTTCCAGTTATTTGATTTAGTGTTATATGGAAGATGTGCATATCCAGCAAGGATTATGTTGACGCGCAATAGAAAATACACACGCGAAAACGTGTCTACATGGAATATGTACCGCCCCCCCAAGAGTTACCTGACCCCAACACGATATTGGGGTCAATACGCCGCTTTTACCTCGGCTCGTAAAAATTCATGCAAAAATCGCGCCGTAATATTGAATAGTATTATGATCAAGGAGTTATTGGATTGAAGGTCGGCGTATCATCTGCTGCTAGTTCAACATGTAAAGAAAACTGACAGTAGGCAACAGTCCGCTTTGCGTCGTTTCGAGTCATTCAGATCACGCATGACGACAATTTCTGTCAAGTGTCTGAATGCGGCCAGGAGAAGACGTTCGTCACATATCAATCGAGCCTGACCCCATTGATTCTTTTGGGTTAGGTTTTTAGTCCCTGGCCGTAGAGGAATGTCACATTAATACGTCGGTTTTCGAAGTTATCGTTAAACTCAAAATCATCAGTTTTGTGGAATAATGTTGAATTAAAGATCATTGCGCGATTCTGACGATGTGGAACCACAATTTTTTCTGCATTTGATTCCTGCAGAAATTTTTGAATCTTTTTTTCATCCTCATTATATTCTTTAAAGCTCCAATCCTTAGGAGCAGCCTTATCCCAAACTACTAAGCCACCACTGTTGTGATCTAAATTACCTTCATCGGGGCTTATCCAGAAGTTCACATTAACTGCTGCGAAATCAGCATGAATATCAATCCCTGTCATAGTGCTGTCGTATTTAAATCCCCATGCTTGATATAGCTTATGGTCCTTAAATATACCGGGAAACGTTGTTCGTAAATCTTCAGATATCTGGAATATTATTGGGGCTGAAAATCCATCACCAAGACGTGCGCCCAAATAACCACGTTTGTATATGCTTTTCCAGATTGTCGATTCCAGACAAAAGTTTCGCAAGGAGTTCAATGCCTCCTGATTCAAGAAATCGTCTATATACACATGCTCAGATTGGGAGTTCTTTGCCTCGTTATATTGTGCTTGCAGCGCATCAACATTTAAGGCGGGATTTAATGAGCCTCCCTCAATTGCCTTACCCTCGTTATAATTTATTATCCTGTTATACGAAGGAGAAATATTTTTTGCTTCATCTATAGAAATTTCAATTTTTTCTTTATCAGAGCCTTTAGATCTTTGGTATAACCTATCTAATGCATTTCTGTATTTCTCATCTTCTGGTTTTAATATACCTTTTGCATATAAATAGTTCACTTGCTCATAATCATGCTTAATTTGGTGGGTAAACACGTAGTCACCCGCGATATCTTGACCATGGTTCTGCTTTGTATCTGCTGCGAGTCTAAAGTATTTTAAAGCGCCTTCGAAATCGCCTTTGCTAACTAATGCCAATCCTAGGTTGGTCTGTGCCCCAACTCTATTTTCTGGACTTGCCCCAATAGATTTTTCTAGTGTTTCAACGGCCTTATCTATGAATCCGAGTTGGTTGTACGCTGCTCCAAGGTTGCTCAGCACCTTAGTGTAGCCGGGATTTTTTTCTAGAACGGCTTCGAATATATCCTTCGCCATTTCAGTCTCGTGAATCTTCATATAGACAGTTCCGAGGTTATTATAGGCATCAAAATTGTTAGGGCTTATTTCTATTGATTTTTTAAACGCAGCTATCGCGTCATCTATTTTATTTTCAGCAACAAGAGCGTTACCAAGATTGTAGAATGTACTGGCATCATTTGGGGCTAGGGCAGACGCCTTTTTGAACAAATCAATCGCTGATTTGTGATTATCATTTATGGATTCTATTAGGCCGAGTATTTGAAAAGCATCAAAGTTGTTAGGAAATTTAGCAATAATCTCCTGACATTTTTCTTCTGCGGCCTCTAAGTTCCCATCCACATATAACTTTGCCGCCTGTTTGGCTAATATGCTGGGGTCTCTTTTTTGCAGCTTCTCTAACTTTCGTCGTTCTGCTCTATTCATTTTGGCATGCTATCAATCTTAATTTCTTGTGGCCACCAATTTGGTTTAATGGCCGTTCCGCAAAAACGTGCGTCTAATATAATCTTCCCACTTATCGCAGCCATCAACAGTAACGCGGCTAACTTCTGATTCTACAGGGTACCGCTTGGGTTAGGTAACAGATATTGTCGGGAAAGCGGACGAAAGAGGCCATCAAAATGAAGATGGCGTGACTAATGCTGTTGATCTGTTGTTGCTACAACAGCAAGTGATAGGACTGTAGTCAGATTAAATAAACACCGCGCTACTTCGCTCGCTCATTAGCCGCCGTTTTTGTTGGTGTAAATGTCTGCTTTCCGTCGGTTCTTGCCTGTGAACTCGTGTAGGTCGCACTTCGACCAGAACCAGCCAGTTGTAGATACAAAAACGGCGACC
>DTRM01000025.1:0-8094 GCA_012965975.1 Chromatiaceae bacterium
ATCACGCTTTCGACCACGATGGGCCCTGGGCTTCAGGTCGATCCATCGACGCTTAGTTTGTAGTTAATTTTGAATTTGGGAATATCTGCGGTGTGTATGCAGATATTCGTCAAAGACCGTAGGCGCATCTTCGGGTGCTTAATAGAGTAGTAAGCCTGCGTAGACGGCAACCAAAAATAGATCAGTTTTTCTGGTTTTGGTGACCGTAACATTGGGCCGGAGGATCGAGAGTTTTGATCTTTCCGGGTGGTAAAACTGAAACCAGGAGGTAAACGACATGGCTCTGAATTTAGAGCAAAAGAAGAGTGTTGTTGCTGAGGTTGCGGAGGTCGCTCAAGGAGCGCTTTCAGTCGTTGCGGCTGAATACAATGGCCTTACAGTTGGTGAAATGACGGAGTTACGGGCGGTTGCGCGTAATTCTGGTGTCTATCTTCGTGTGGTCAAGAATTCCTTGGCACGACGCGCATTTGCGGGCACTGAGTTTGAATGCATGCAGGATGGTCTGACAGGACCATTGCTTTTGGCGTTTTCTCAGGATGGTCCCGGTAATGCGGCGCGTGTTGTCAAAGACTTTGCGAAAGATCATGACAAGCTGGTTGTGCGTCTCGTATCGATTGGTGGTGAATTGCTGGATCCAAGTGAATTGGGTCGTTTGGCATCACTACCAACCAAGGACGAAGCGATTTCCATGCTCATGGCATTGATGAAGGCGCCGGTCGAAAAGCTGGCTCGAACCATGAAAGAGGTTCCGGGCAAGTTGGTACGTACCGTCGCTGCTATACGCGATTCCAAAGCTGGATAACATTTGTTGTTTGTTTATTAAATTTACTAGTGGCTGAGATTTGTTTCGGTCACTCATGATATTAAGAGGCTAAGAAAATGGCTGTTTCTAAAGAAGATATTCTCGATTCAATCGCAGAAATGAGTGTAATGGACGTGGTCGATCTGATCGCTGCCATGGAAGAAAAATTTGGCGTGTCAGCGGCTGCTGCCGTTGCTGCAGCACCTGCTGCTGGTGGTGATGCCGGTGCTGTTGTTGAAGAGCAGACTGAGTTCGACGTTGTGATGAGTAGCTTTGGTTCCAACAAGGTTTCCGTTATTAAGGTTGTTCGCGCTGCAACAGGCCTGGGCCTGAAGGAAGCGAAAGACATGGTAGAAGGTGCGCCTTCAACCATTAAGGAAGCCGCATCCAAGGGTGAGGCCGAAGAGCTTAAGAAGACCCTCGAGGAGGCTGGCGCAAGCGTCGAGCTGAAATAATCGCAGCATTTGCGATACAGAGGAATAGCGATTTTGGGCTGGTGGCGTTAGTCACCGGCCTAGTGTCGCGTGTTCGCATTTGTGCGGACAGAATATTGCCAGCTAGCTGGCCGCAGTAAACTTACAAGACGAGGCATGTCCATGGGCTACTCATTCACCGAAAAGAAACGTATCCGTAAAAGTTTTGGCAAGCGCCCAAGCGTGCTGGAGGTTCCTTACCTTCTATCAATGCAGCTTGAGTCGTATCGCCGGTTTTTGCAGGAAGACGTGGCTCTCGATGACCGCGAAGAGGTTGGTCTGCATGCAGCCTTTAAGTCGGTTTTCCCGATTTCCAGTTATTCCGGTAACGCGACGCTGGAATATGTGAGTTATTCACTGGGTGACCCCGTGTTTGACGTTAAGGAATGTCAGCTGCGAGGCGCAACCTATTCAGCGCCTCTGCGCGTGGCTGTGCGATTGGCGTTATATGACAAAGACGGCGCCAAGGGCAGTCCGCCAAGTGAAGTGATTGAGCAGGAAGTTTACATGGGTGAGCTGCCGCTGATGACCCGGACCGGTACGTTTGTGATCAACGGCACCGAGCGTGTCATCGTTTCGCAGCTGCATCGTTCTCCCGGTGTGTTCTACGATCATGATCGTGGCAAGACTCATTCGTCCGGCAAGCTGCTGTTTTCTGCGCGCGTGATTCCTTATCGTGGTTCATGGCTCGACTTCGAGTTTGACCCTAAAGATTGCGTATTTGTGCGTATCGATCGTCGACGCAAGTTGCCAGCGACTGTGTTGCTGCGCGCGTTGGGTTACACCACCGAAGAAATGATCGATATGTTCTTCGAGACCAATCATTTCCATCTCCTCAAGTCCACCATTAAGCTGGACCTCGTGCCTGAGCGCATGCGTGGCGAGGTGGCAATTTTCGATATTAAGGTTAAGTCGGAAGTTATTATTGAAGCGGGTCGTCGCATTACCGCACGTCATATCCAGAAACTTGAAAAAGCCGGCGCAAAGAGCATTGAAGTGCCAGGAGAATATTTGCTCGAGAAAATGTTGGCCCATGATGTCGTTGATACCGAGAGCGGTGAATTGATCGCGGCAGCGAATGACGAGATTACGCCGGAACTGTTCGAGTTATTTCGTGAGAAGGGAATCAAGGATATCAAGACGATCTATGTGAATGATCTTGATCGCGGACCCTTTATTTCCAGCACATTGAGGATTGATTCATCCAAGAGCCAGTTAGAGGCCCAGGTTGAAATCTACCGCATGATGCGTCCGGGTGAGCCACCCACCAAGGATTCCGCTCAGAACCTGTTTAATAACCTGTTCTTTACGCCGGACCGTTACGACCTGTCTGTCGTTGGTCGCATGAAGTTCAACCGCCGCTTGGGACGTAAAGAAATCGTCGGTAGCGGTGTACTCGACAAGCAGGATATTGTCGACGTGTTGGCAACCCTGATTGATATTCGCAACGGTAAGGGTGTGGTGGATGATATTGATCATCTGGGTAATCGCCGTATCCGCTGTGTCGGTGAGATGGCCGAGAACCAGTTCCGTATTGGTGTGGTTCGTGTAGAGCGTGCCGTTAAGGAGCGCCTGTCGTTGGCGCAGTCCGAGGGTCTGAAGCCTCAGGAGTTGATTAACGCAAAGCCGGTTTCTGCAGCCGTTAAAGAGTTCTTTGGTTCGAGCCAGTTGTCGCAGTTTATGGATCAGAACAACCCGTTGTCTGAGGTAACTCACAAGCGTCGTGTGTCTGCACTGGGCCCCGGCGGTCTGGCGCGAGAGCGAGCCGGTTTTGAGGTGCGAGATGTGCATCCAACCCATTACGGCCGTGTCTGCCCGATTGAGACACCTGAAGGGCCAAACATCGGTTTGATCAATTCATTGGCCGTGTATGCACGCGCCAACAAGTACGGTTTTCTTGAAACTCCGTATCGCAAGGTGGTGAACAGCAAGGTCACCGATGAGGTGGAATACCTGTCAGCGATTGAAGAGGGCGAGTTTGTGATCGCGCAGGCCAATACCGAGCTGGACAAGAACGGCAAGTTGACCGATGAGTGGGTGGCGGCGCGTCACCAGAACGAATTTACACTGTCGACGCCGGACAAGGTCCAGTATATGGACGTATCGCCAAAGCAGATCGTATCGGTCGCGGCATCGATGGTGCCATTTCTGGAACACGATGATGCCAACCGCGCCTTGATGGGTTCCAACATGCAGCGCCAGGCCGTTCCTACACTGCGTGCGGATAAGCCGTTGGTGGGTACCGGCATGGAGCGTGCGGTTGCGATTGACTCCGGTGTCACCGTGATCGCGGATCGAGGCGGCGTGGTAGATTCTGTCGATGCGGGTCGTATTGTGGTGCGTTGTAATGATAATGAGACCGTGGCCGGTGAGGCCGGTGTCGATATCTACAACCTGACCAAGTACACCCGTTCCAATCAGAACACCTGTATTAATCAGCGGCCCTTAGTGCGTCCCGGTGATGTGATCGCCCGTGGCGATGTATTGGCCGACGGACCCTCAACCGACATGGGTGAGTTGGCGCTAGGCCAAAATATGATGGTCGCGTTTATGCCCTGGAACGGCTACAACTTTGAGGATTCCATTCTGATCTCAGAGCGAGTGGTGCGAGAAGATCGTTTCACCACGATTCATATTGAAGAACTCACCTGTGTAGCGCGTGATACCAAGTTGGGACCTGAAGAGATTTCGGGTGACATTCCCAATGTGGGCGAAAGCGCATTGGGCAAACTCGACGAGTCAGGTGTGGTGTATATCGGTGCAGAAGTGAAAGCCGGTGACATCATGGTTGGCAAGGTGACGCCGAAGGGTGAGACCCAGCTAACGCCTGAAGAAAAATTGTTGCGAGCGATTTTCGGTGAGAAGGCCTCGGATGTTAAGGATACGTCCTTGCGCGTTGCTTCTGGTATGGATGGAACTGTGATTGATGTTCAGGTCTTTACCCGCGACGGCGTGGAGAAAGATGCGCGAGCCTTGCAGATCGAAAAGGCCGAGTTGGCCCGTGTGCACAAGGACTTCGATGATCAGCAGCGCATCCTCGAAGAAGATATCTACCATCGTGTTGAGCGTATGTTGACTGGCAAAGTGGCCGAAAGTGGTCCGGCCGGTCTGAAGTCTGGCGTCAAGGTGACCAAGCAGTATCTGGCTGATCTCGATCGCGAAAAGTGGCCGACGATCAGCATGAAGAGTGAGGATATCAATCGTCAGCTAGAGACGATTGCCAGTCAGATCAAGCAGCAGCGTGAAGATTTTGAGGCGCGTTTTGAGGAGAAGAAACGCAAGTTGACCTCGGGTGATGATCTGGCGCCGGGCGTATTGAAGATGGTCAAGGTCTATCTCGCGGTCAAGCGTTGTATTCAGCCTGGTGACAAGATGGCAGGTCGTCATGGTAACAAGGGTGTTATTTCGATGATCGTGCCGGAAGAGGATATGCCTTACCTCGAGGATGGTACGCCGGTCGATGTGGTGCTGAACCCGTTGGGCGTACCGTCACGCATGAATGTTGGCCAGGTGCTGGAAACGCATTTGGGTTGGGCGGCGAAAGGTCTGGGCAAGCGAATTGCCGCGATGCTGGATGCGCAGACCGAAATCGCCAAGATGCGAAAATTTCTTGGCAAGATCTACAACACCAGTGGCGAGAAGGTAGATCTGGACAGTCTTTCCGACGATGAAATTATCGCGCTGTGTAATAACCTGCGCGGCGGTGTGCCGATGGCAACACCCGTCTTTGACGGCGCATCGGAGGAAGAAATCAAGGGCATGCTGAAGTTGGCAGGTGAACCGGAGTCGGGTCAGATGACCCTGTACAACGGCCGTACCGGCGATACGTTTGAGCGACAAGTCACCGTCGGTTACATGTATATGCTGAAACTGAACCACTTGGTGGATGACAAGATGCATGCACGTTCAACCGGTCCTTACAGTTTGGTTACGCAACAGCCATTGGGTGGTAAGGCCCAGTTTGGTGGTCAGCGATTCGGTGAGATGGAGGTGTGGGCACTGGAAGCCTATGGCGCCTCGTACACCTTGCAGGAGATGTTGACCGTCAAGTCAGACGACGTGAACGGTCGAACCCGAATGTACAAGAACATTGTTGATGGTGATCATCGTATGGATGCGGGTATGCCGGAATCCTTTAATGTGTTGGTGAAAGAAATTCGTTCACTCGGCATTAATATTGAATTAGAGCAGGACTGAGGGCGCGAACATGAAAGATTTATTAAAACTCCTCAAGCAGCAGGGTCAGCTAGAGCATTTTGATTCGATTCGGATCAGGCTGGCGTCTCCGGAGATGGTTCGTTCCTGGTCGTATGGCGAGGTCAAGAAACCGGAAACCATTAACTATCGTACCTTCAAGCCAGAACGTGACGGCCTGTTTTGCGCCAAAATTTTTGGCCCGGTCAGCGATTACGAATGTCTGTGTGGTAAATACAAACGTCTGAAACATCGTGGCGTGGTCTGCGAGAAGTGTGGTGTTGAGGTCACTCAATCCAAGGTTCGCCGCGAGCGTATGGGTCACATAGAATTGGCGAGTCCGGTTGCGCACATCTGGTTTCTGAAGTCGTTGCCTTCGCGCATCGGTTTATTGCTGGATATGACACTGCGTGATATCGAGCATGTGCTGTATTTCGAATCGTTTGTGGTGATTGATCCTGGTTTTACGAACCTTGAGCGTGGTCAGTTGCTGTCCGATGAGTCCTATCTTGAGGCGATCGAAGAACACGGCGATGAGTTTGACGCGCGCATGGGTGCCGAAGCGGTATCGATGTTGCTTGAGTCTATGGATCTGAATAAGGAAATCGCGCAGATTCAGGAAGACATGGGCGCGACCCGTTCCGAGACCAAGCTGAAAAAGCTGACCAAGCGTATCAAGCTGATTGAGGCGCTGATGGAGTCCGGTAACAAGCCGGAATGGATGATCATGAAGGTTCTTCCGGTGTTGCCGCCTGAACTGCGTCCACTGGTACCGCTTGACGGTGGTCGTTTTGCGACTTCGGATTTGAATGATCTTTATCGTCGTGTGATTAATCGTAATAACCGGTTGAAGCGCCTTCTCGATCTAAACGCGCCGGATATTATCGTGCGCAACGAAAAGCGCATGCTCCAGGAGTCGGTTGATGCGTTGTTGGATAACGGTCGACGTGGTCGCGCGATTACCGGTACCAACAAGCGTCCATTGAAGTCGCTTGCCGATATGATCAAGGGCAAGCAGGGTCGTTTCCGGCAGAACCTACTGGGTAAGCGCGTTGATTATTCTGGCCGCTCCGTTATTGTGGTGGGTCCTTCTTTGCGACTGCATCAGTGTGGTATTCCAAAGAAGATGGCGCTGGAATTATTCAAGCCATTTATTCTTAGCAAGCTGCAGTTGCGCGGTTTGGCGACAACCATCAAGGCGGCCAAGAAACTGGTCGAGCGTGAGGGTGTCGAAGTTTGGGATATTCTTGAAGAATCGATCCGCGAACATCCTGTGATGTTGAACCGCGCGCCGACCCTTCACCGTTTGGGTATTCAGGCATTCGAGCCAATTTTGATCGAAGGTAAGGCGATCCAGTTGCACCCATTGGTTTGTACCGCGTTCAATGCTGACTTTGACGGTGACCAGATGGCCGTACACGTGCCGTTGTCAATCGAAGCTCAACTCGAATGTCGTGCGTTGATGATGTCAACGAATAATATTTTGTCGCCAGCCAACGGCGAGCCAATCATCGTGCCATCGCAGGACGTGGTATTGGGTCTGTATTACATGAGTCGTACTCGGATTAACGCCAAGGGCGAGGGCATGGTCATGTCCAACGTCTCAGAGGTTGATCGCGCGTACACGAGTGGCATGGTCGGTCTGGGTGCAAAGATTCAGGTTCGCATTACCGAGGTTGTGATTGATGAAAATGGCGAGCGCGAGGAAATTACGCGTCGTGTAGAGACCAGTGTCGGTCGGGCGTTGATTTCCGAAATACTACCCGACGGTCTGTCGTTCGATCTGGTCAATCGCAATATGACCAAGAAGGCGATCTCGAATTTGATCAACAGTTGTTACCGTAATGTGGGTCTGAAGGAAACAGTCGTTTTTGCGGATCGTTTGATGTACATGGGCTTCAGTTTTGCCACCGTATCGGGTGCGTCTATCGGCATAGATGATATGGAAGTGCCTGAGGACAAGGAAAGCATCATTGCGTCGGCTGAAGAAGAAATCAAAGAGATTCAGGAGCAGTATGCCTCTGGTTTGGTGACCAATGGCGAACGTTACAACAAGGTGGTTGATATTTGGTCTCGAACCAATGATCAGGTCGCCAAGTCTATGATGGACAAACTGGGCACAGAAGTTGTCGTCGATGCTGAGGGCAAAGAAGTCGAGCAGGAATCCTTTAACTCCATTTACATGATGGCCGACTCGGGTGCTCGAGGTTCAGCGGCGCAGATTCGTCAGTTGGCCGGTATGCGTGGCCTGATGGCGAAGCCGGATGGGTCGATTATTGAAACGCCGATTAAAGCGAATTTCCGCGAGGGCCTCGATGTTCTTCAGTACTTTATTTCGACGCACGGCGCTCGTAAGGGTCTTGCCGATACCGCGCTAAAAACAGCGAACTCCGGGTATCTCACCCGTCGCCTTGTTGATGTCGCGCAAGACGTGGTGATCACCGAGGAAGACTGCGGGTCACAAAATGGTCTGATGATGACACCGGTGGTTGAGGGTGGCGATGTTGTGACCCCGTTGGGTTCGCGCATTCTTGGTCGTGTGGTAGCGGTCGATGTGATGAAGCCAGGTACCGAGGAGATTGCGGTCGCAGCAGGCACGTTGATCGATGAAGCCTGGGTTGTGAC
>DTRM01000025.1:8128-16519 GCA_012965975.1 Chromatiaceae bacterium
TTGATCAAATGAGAGTGCGTTCGGCAATTACCTGTGAGACGCGTCAGGGTATCTGTGCCGCGTGTTACGGGCGTGATCTTGCTCGCGGACATTCGGTTAACCAAGGCGAGGCGGTCGGTGTGATAGCGGCTCAGTCGATTGGCGAGCCGGGTACCCAGTTGACCATGCGTACCTTCCATATTGGTGGCGCGGCTTCACGTTCTGCGGCCGTTAGCAGTATCGAAATTAAAAATTCCGGCGAAGTGCGGTTGCATCACATCAAGACAGTCAAGCACAGCAGTGGCAATCTGGTTGCCGTTTCTCGCTCGGGTGAATTGACGGTTCAGGATGATTATGGCCGTGAACGTGAACGTTATAAGGTGCCATACGGTGCGGTGTTATCCGTCGAGGACGAGGCCAAGGTCGAGGGTGGTGCCGTTGTTGCTACCTGGGATCCGCATACGCACCCGGTTATCACCGAGGTTGAGGGTACCTTGAAGTTCGAGGATTTTCTCGAGGGTGTCACCGTACAGAAGGAAGCGGATGATATTACTGGTTTGAGTTCGCTGGTTGTTATCGATCCAAAACAGCGCGGCGCATCGGGTAGGGATTTGCGCCCGATGCTCAAGTTGGTGGACGACAAGGGCGAGGATCTATGTATTGCAGGAACCAGTATTCCAGCAAACTACGTATTGCCAGCGGGCGCGGTGGTGGGTGTGGAAGATGGTGCGACAGTAGGCGTTGGTGACGCGATTGCCCGTATTCCACAAGAGTCCAGTAAGACGCGTGATATTACTGGTGGTTTACCGCGTGTGGCCGATTTATTTGAGGCGCGTAAGCCAAAAGATCCCGCGATTATGGCGGAGGTGTCGGGTACCGTCGGTTTTGGTAAGGACACCAAGGGCAAGCAGCGTCTGGTCATTACGATGGCTGACAACGAAACCTATGAAGAACTGATCCCGAAATGGCGTCATGTCGATGTGTTTGAGGGTGAGCATGTTGAGAAGGGTGAGGTCATCGCCGAAGGCGAGCGTTCCGCCCACGACATTCTGCGTCTCCTCGGGGTTCCTGCGTTGGCTGACTACCTGACCAATGAGATTCAGGACGTTTATCGCCTCCAAGGTGTGGGTATTAACGACAAGCACATCGAAGTTATCGTGCGACAGATGCTGCGCAAGGTCGAAATCAAGACCAGTGGCGGCACACGTCTGCTGCGTGGCGAGCAGATAGATCGAGGCCGTTTGCTGGAGGCCAATGAAAAGGCGGTTGCTGAGGGTGGCGAAGAGGGTACCTATGAGCCCATGTTGCTGGGTATCACCAAGGCCTCGCTGGCGACCGAATCGTTCATATCGGCCGCGTCTTTTCAGGAAACCACCCGGGTTCTGACCGAGGCGGCGGTGCGTGGCATGAGCGATAAACTCTACGGATTGAAGGAAAATGTGATCGTTGGACGCCTGATTCCGGCGGGCACCGGCCTTGCCTACCATGAGGAGCGACGGCGGCAAAAGGCCGAGGCTCTGCTGGCCAAGAAAATGGCGGAGAAGGAGGCACAGGCACCCACGCATTCCGAGATTGAAGAGGCTTTGATCGAGGAATTGAACACAACCGAGGGTTAAGTTGAGAAGTCGATGCCCGAAACCCGGGTATCGGCTTGACAGCGCCACTGGGGCTGTCTAAAATTGCGCCTCTTTACTGGACCCAAATTTGGGTCCGTCATTTGTTTAGGGTCGGTCGGATTTTGGGGGCGTCAGGTATATCATCTGGTGTCCGTAACGGCCTGAAAACCTGTTTTTTTCTTGTCAGCCGGAATTGTGGTTTGGGCTGACAAGGTACGCTGCGCCGTATTTGTTATGGCAGCAGGCGGAGTGGATTGAGTCATGACGACAACCAACCAGTTAGTGCGCAAGCCGCGGTTTCGCAAGCGTGAGAAGAGTACCGTCCCGGCGCTTGAGGGTTGCCCTCAGCGACGTGGTGTCTGTACTCGTGTGTATACCGCAACCCCGAAAAAGCCGAACTCGGCTTTGCGTAAGGTCGCTCGTGTGCGTCTGACCAACGGTCAGGAAGTCACAACCTATATTGGTGGTGAGGGTCATAACCTGCAGGAGCATTCGGTGATCCTAATTCGTGGTGGTCGAGTGAAGGATTTGCCTGGTGTGCGTTATCACACGGTGCGTGGCAGTCTCGATACCTCGGGTGTGGAGAGTCGTCGTCAGGGCCGTTCCAAGTACGGTGCGAAACGTCCGAAGCGTTAAGCTGAAGACTTGGTGAGAATTTAATATGTCCAGAAGAAGAGTAACGGCTAAACGCGAAATCCTGCCAGATCCCAAGCATGGCAGTGTGATGCTGGCGAAGTTCGTCAACATGATGATGGTTGATGGCAAGAAGTCGGTGACCGAACGCATCGTTTACACCGCCCTTGATGAAGTTAAAGAGCGAGCAAGCACGGATGTGCCGGTCGAGTCTCTGGAAAAGGCGCTGGAAAACATCAGTCCGATGGTTGAGGTTAAGTCCCGTCGAGTCGGTGGTGCGACCTACCAGGTTCCGGTTGAAGTTCGTCCGGCGCGTCGTACGACACTGGCAATGCGCTGGTTGATTGAAGCGGCTCGCAAGCGTGGAGAAAAGTCCATGGCGAAACGTCTGGCGGGCGAAGTGCTGGATGCGGTTGAAAGCCGCGGCTCAGCCGTAAAGAAACGTGAAGACACGCACCGCATGGCGGAGGCGAACAAGGCGTTCTCGCATTATCGCTGGTAGTTAATATTTAGGTTCGTCGGGTTTGGTTGGCAGAGGCAGAAGTGGCGCGTAAGACACCAATCAATCGGTACCGCAATGTGGGGATTATGGCTCACATCGATGCGGGTAAGACCACGACGACCGAACGAGTTTTGTATTACACGGGTATCTCGCACAAGATCGGCGAGGTACACGATGGCGCTGCCACCATGGATTGGATGGAGCAGGAGCAAGAACGAGGCATTACCATCACATCGGCTGCGACGACCTGTTTCTGGTCCGGGATGGATAAGCAGTTTGAAGAACACCGTATCAACATTATTGATACGCCAGGCCACGTCGACTTCACGATTGAAGTTGAGCGCTCGCTAAGGGTGTTGGATGGCGCGGTTGCGGTGTTCTGCGCGGTAGGTGGTGTTGAGCCCCAGTCGGAAACTGTGTGGCGACAAGCAGACAAGTACGGTGTGCCACGCGTGTGCTTCGTCAATAAGATGGATCGGTCGGGCGCAGATTTTTTGCGTGTGATTGAACAGGTTAAAGACCGCCTAGGTGGTGATGCGGTACCGCTGCAGTTACCGATTGGTGCCGAAGAGCACTTTGAGGGTGTGGTTGACCTGATCAAGATGAAGGCCATCCGCTGGGATGAAGAAGATCGCGGCGTAACCTATGTCGAGGACGAGATTCCTGCGGACATGGTGGAAGAGGCGAGCAAGTGGCGTGAGTCGTTGATCGAGGCAGCGGCTGTGGCCAATGACGAGATCATGGAGCGGTATCTGGAGACGGGTACGCTTAACGAACAGGATATTCGTAGCGGAATTCGGTCGCGAACGCTGGCAGTAGAGATATTTCCAGCCCTGTGTGGCACTGCCTTTAAGAACAAAGGTGTGCAGGCGATGTTGGATGGCATCATCGAGTATTTGCCGGCACCGGATGACGTCGCGGCGATTACGGGTCACTTGAATGACCGTGATGAGACGATTGCTGAGCGACCGGCTACTGATGAAGCGCCGTTTGCTTCGTTGGCATTTAAAATTGCAACGGATCCATTTGTTGGGACGTTGACATTTTTTCGGGTCTATTCCGGAAAATTAAATACCGGTGACACCGTGTTTAATTCAGTCACTGGCAAGAAAGAGCGCGTTGGTCGCCTTGTGCAAATGCACGCGAACAGCCGCGAAGAGATTAAAGAAGTGCTTGCAGGCGATATTGCCGCAGCCATAGGGATAAAGAGCGTGACCACCGGCGATACATTATGTGCCGTGGATAGCGTGATTACCCTGGAACGGATGGATTTCCCGGAACCGGTTATTTCGGTTGCGGTGGAACCCAAGACCAAGCCGGACCAGGAAAAGATGGGTGCCGCGCTTGGCAAGCTCGCAGCCGAAGATCCTTCATTCCGGGTACATACGGATGAGGAGTCTGGGCAGACGATCATTTCCGGGATGGGCGAACTGCATCTGGAGATAATTGTTGACCGCATGCGACGTGAGTTTAGCGTCGAGGCCAATGTCGGTGCCCCGCAGGTGGCCTACCGCGAGACCATAAGAGACACGGTCGAGCAGGAAGGCAAGTTTGTGCGCCAGAGCGGTGGTCGTGGTCAGTATGGACATGTATATCTGCGGATAGAACCGCAGCAGCCCGGAGAGGGCTATGAGTTCGTCAATGAGATCGTGGGTGGTACGGTTCCAAAGGAATACATACCCGCGGTGGACAAGGGCGTACAGGAGCAACTCCAGAACGGAGTGATCGCGGGTTATCCGCTGGTGGATATTAAAGTCACCCTGTATGACGGTTCGTATCATGAGGTGGACTCGAATGAGATGGCGTTCAAGATCGCCGGCTCGATGTGTCTCAGGGAGGGTGCGCTAAAGGCGTCACCTGTGCTGCTTGAACCGGTTATGAAGGTTGAGGTGGTGACACCTGAAGGCTATATGGGTGATGTGATGGGAGACCTGAATCGTCGCCGAGGCTTGGTACAAGGGATGGATGATGCGCCTGCGGGCACCATGATCCACGCCGAGGTGCCATTGGCCGAGATGTTTGGTTATGCCACCGATCTACGTTCTGCGACTCAGGGTCGTGCAACGTACTCGATGGAGTTTTTAAGATATGCCGAGGCACCCAAGAGTGTCGCGGATGCTGTTTCGAGAGTAGCGTCGTAAAAGACTTGAACTTGATAAATACGAGGTAAGAACCGTGTCCAAGGAAAAATTCGAACGAACCAAGCCGCATGTCAATGTGGGAACGATTGGTCATGTTGACCATGGCAAGACGACGCTAACGGCGGCGCTGACCAAAGTGATGGCGGAAGCGCGCGGTGGCGAGTTTAAGGATTACGCGGACATTGATAATGCCCCGGAAGAGCGCGAACGCGGTATCACGATTGCGACCGCGCACGTGGAGTATGAGTCGGAAGCGCGTCACTACGCGCACGTGGATTGTCCGGGACACGCGGATTACGTAAAGAACATGATTACCGGTGCGGCGCAGATGGACGGCGCGATTCTGGTGTGTAGTGCGGCCGATGGCCCGATGCCCCAGACCCGGGAGCACATCCTGCTGGCGCGCCAAGTGGGTGTGCCTTATATCTTGGTGTACATGAACAAGGCAGACCAGGTGGATGACGAGGAGCTGCTGGAGCTGGTTGAGATGGAGATTCGCGAGTTGCTGGACAGCTACGATTTCCCGGGTGACGACACCCCGATCATTACCGGTTCTGCGCTGAAGGCGCTGGAAGGCGACACCAGTGATATTGGTGTGCCGTCGATCGTGAAGCTGGTTGAGGAGATGGACAAGTACATCCCTGAGCCTGAGCGCGACATTGATCAGCCGTTTTTGCTGCCGATTGAGGATGTGTTCTCGATTTCTGGGCGCGGCACGGTGGTCACTGGTCGAGTCGAGCGCGGCATCGTTAAGGTGGGTGAAGAGATTGAGATCGTCGGCATCAAGGACACGCAGACGACGACGTGTACCGGTGTTGAGATGTTCCGCAAGTTGCTGGACGAGGGTCGTGCTGGCGACAACGTGGGTGTGCTGCTGCGCGGTACCAAGCGTGAAGAGGTTGAGCGCGGTCAGGTGTTGTGTCACAAGGGATCAATTACCCCGCACACGTATTTTGAGGCCGAAGTCTACATTCTGAGCAAGGATGAGGGCGGACGTCATACGCCGTTTTTTGCCAACTACCGTCCGCAGTTTTACTTTCGTACCACGGACGTGACGGGTGCGGTGGAGTTGCCGGAAGGCACGGAGATGGTGATGCCTGGAGACAACATCAAGGTCAAGGTGAGGTTGATTCACCCGATTGCGATGGAAGACGGGTTGCGTTTTGCGATACGAGAAGGTGGTCGCACTGTGGGTGCTGGCGTCGTATCGAGCGTCATCGAGTAAGTTTTTAGGCCAGTAGCTCAATTGGCAGAGCGACGGTCTCCAAAACCGTAGGTTGGGGGTTCGATTCCCTCCTGGCCTGCCATTAACAGGCAGCCATTGGTAAGGGTGTACAGCAAAGTATGAATGCAAAGGTAGAAACCACGGGTTCCGCTATGGACTCGGTAAAGCTTTTTCTGGCGCTACTGATTTTGGTCGGCGCGGTAATGGCTTTTTACTACTACTCCGATGAGTCACAGCTTTATCGTGTGCTGGGTATGGTTGTGGCGGTCGGCGCCGCGTTATATGTCGCCTCGCTGACGGCTAAAGGTCGTGGTGCGATGGGCTTTGCTCGTGATTCGCGCAATGAGGTTCGCAAGGTTGTTTGGCCGACGCGGGCGGAAACGCTGCAGACCACATTGATGGTCTTTGTAATGGTTATTATTGTCGCAATTTTTGTTTGGTTGCTTGATATGTTGCTGGTGGAGGCCGTGAAGGTTCTCACCGGGCAGGGGGGTTAAATGATGAGCTTGCGATGGTACGTTGTTCACGCCTATTCCGGGTTTGAGAATCAGGTGCGAAAGTCATTGCTGGAGCATGTTGAGCGCGCAGGGATGGAAGATAAATTTGGTGAGATTCTGGTGCCGACGGAAGAAGTTGTCGAGATCCGGGGTGGTGTGCAGCGCAAAAGCGAACGCAAGTTTTTCCCTGGCTATGTGCTGGTGCAGATGGATCTGGATGACGAGTCCTGGCATCTGGTCAAGGACGTACCTAAGGTGATGGGTTTTATTGGCGGTACCAGTGACCACCCCGCGCCGATTACGGACAAGGAAGCTGACGCCATTTTGCAGCGGGTACAGGCAGGTGTTGATAAGCCACAGCCCAAGACTCTGTATGAGCCTGGTGAGGTGGTGCGCGTCGTCGAAGGCCCGTTTGCCGATTTCAATGGCGTGGTTGAAGAAGTTAACTACGACAAGAGTCGTCTACGTGTATCGGTGATGATTTTTGGACGTTCTACGCCAGTCGAGCTTGGTTTCGGCGAAGTAGAGAAAGGCTAGAGTTGATTTGAAGGGGGACAGAATTGAATTCTGTCCCCGAGTTTAATATACCTCGGGGAGCCGCAAGGCGCCTGCACCCGTAAGGAGCAAAGTATGGCAAAGCAAGTTGAAGCATATATAAAGCTTCAGGTTCCTGCTGGGAGCGCGAATCCCAGTCCACCGGTTGGTCCAGCCTTGGGTCAGCATGGTGTGAACATTATGGAATTCTGTAAGGCGTTTAATTCCAAGACGGATAGTATTGAGAAGAATATGCCTATCCCGGTTGTGATCACCGTATACAGCGATCGCAGTTTTACCTTCATTACCAAGACGCCACCAGCCGCCGTGCTGTTGCTGAAGGCGGCCGGTGTCCCTAAAGGCAGTGGCACGCCCAACACGAACAAAGTGGGCAAGGTCACTCGCGCCCAGCTCGAAGATATCGCCACGACCAAAGAGCCGGATTTAACGGCGGCAGATATGGATGCGGCAGTTCGAACGATTGCGGGTACGGCTCGTAGTATGGGTCTTGACGTGGAAGGGGTGGTTTAAATGGCAAAGCTCACAAAACGTGAAAAGATTGCCGCAGAAAAAATCGAAGTCGGCAAGGTGTATCCGATTGAAGATGGTTTGGCGGTATTGAAGGAATTGGCGACAGCAAAGTTTGTTGAGGCAGTCGATGTCTGCGTCAATCTTGGTGTTGATCCAAGAAAGTCAGATCAGGTTGTGCGTGGCGCTACCGTGCTTCCGCATGGTACCGGCAAAACTGTTCGGGTTGCCGTGTTTACTCAGGGTGAGAATGCTGATGCCGCGCGTGAAGCGGGTGCTGATATCGTTGGTATGGAAGACCTTGCCGCGACCATCAAGGGCGGCGAGATGGATTTTGATGTGGTTATTGCATCGCCAGACGCCATGCGTGTTGTTGGTCAGTTGGGACAGATTTTGGGCCCACGTGGTCTGATGCCAAACCCGAAAGTCGGTACGGTGTCACCTGACGTTGCTGGGGCCGTGCGTAATGCCAAGGCCGGTCAGGTTCGTTATCGCACCGACAAGGGTGCGATCATTCACTGCACCATTGGCAAGGCGGATTTCGATGTCAGCAAGCTGAAAGAAAATCTCGAAGCGTTGCTGGTGGATCTGAACAAGGCGAAGCCAAGTGTCGCCAAGGGCGTGTATCTGAAACGCATCACGCTTTCGACCACGATGGGCCCTGGGCTTCAGGTCGATCCATCGACGCTTAGTTTGTAGTTAATTTTGAATTTGGGAATATCTGCGGTGTGTATTC